>CAIPWR010000113.1 GCA_903868795.1 uncultured Spartobacteria bacterium
GGTCGGCACATTCACACATCTCTTTGATCTGAACTCGGGAAGTCTCTCCTCCGCAGATCTGAACAACATCAGCTTCTACAGCGGTGGACTTGGATCGACCTTCCTGGGTAACGCCGCCTTCTCCGGCAACGAGATCGTGCCTGTACCTGAGCCTGGTGTGATCATTGCAGCTCTGATGCTCCTCGGTTGGCTTCTCTTTGCCAACCGCGGGATGCTGATAGCGGTTTTCAATCGCCGCCAGGCTTGATAGAGGCCATAAGCTTCAATTCGCTTAACCCTTCATTTCTATTCCCTCTCCGCCTGCTCTTTTTCATCATTCTTCCTTCATCCTTTTCCCCTCAATCCCCCCAATGAATACGAAAAACAATCCTCCCTTAGGAACTGCTCGTCAGATTCTCACGACTCTCTTCTCTGCCCTCTTCGTCTGGAAGTAGGGTAGGGAGGATAGGAAAATTTGCACCACAGAGGGAATCCGTGGGGAATCCGTGGGGGGGAAACAGGGGAAGGAGCCGATCGTTAAAAGGGTTAAAAGGGTTAAAAGGTTAGCGATTCATCTTGTAACGTTTCACTTTTGTAACTTTTTAACCCCCGCCCAGACCCTCGGCTGTTAACTCTGTCCGTCCTCGGTGGTTCAAATTCCGCTTGGTTCCACCTTGTAACGTTTCATCTTGGTAACTTTTAACTTTTCACCCCCACCTCAGGCCCTCGGTTGTTATCTCTGTCCGTCCTCTGTGGTAAAAAATTTCCATTTATTCTCCCTGGGGGAAACCAAAATAGCTACTGGCATTGCCATGGCAGATGTCGCGAACGAGTGATCCCACCAGAGTATCATCCATCGGGATCTCTCCGCGCTCCATGTCTGATCCGAGGAGATTGCAGAGCACCCTGCGGAAATACTCGTGTCTGGGGAAGGAAAGGAAGCTGCGTGAATCGGTCACCATGCCAACGAAGCGACTCAGAAGGCCCAAGTTTGATAGCGTATTGAGTTGTGCCTCGATTCCTCCCTTCTGATCGAGGAACCACCAGGCGCTTCCGTGCTGGATCTTCCCGGGGAGGGATCCATCTTGGAAATTCCCCGCCATGGCAGCGAAGATATGGTTATCTGCGGGATTCAGATTGTAGAGGATGGTCTTGGGCAGTTCATTCGTGCGATCCAGGGAATCAAGAAATGCCGAGAGGGCATTGGCTTGTAGCTGATCTCCGATCGAGTCGCATCCGGCATCGGCGCCGAAGGATTGCATAAGCCGGCTACTGTTGTTTCTGAGTGCTCCGAGATGGAGTTGCATGGTCCAGCCTCGCGCCGCATTCCAGCGCCCGATTTCATGCATGAGAGTGGCGGTGTGGATTTCCTGTTCCTCCGGTGAGCACTTCTCACCATCCATGGCTTTGGAAAAGATTCCCGCAGCGACGGCATGAGTCCCCGGCGGCAACGGAGCGTATGGGAAACTGTGATCGGAGAGGCGACAGCCGAGTTCATGAAAGGCATCATGACGATTCTTCAATGCCGTCAGAAGGTCCTCCAGCGTAGTAATCACACATGAAGATGTTGCTTCCAATTTTGTAATCCAGGCTCGGAAAGCTGCGGGGTCACCTATCAGGAAGGCGCGATCAGGGCGGAATGTCGGGTAGACCTTTGTCGGCAAGCCGCTGTTGCGGATGGATTCGTGATGGTCGAGTGTGTCCGCCGGATCATCCGTGGTGCAGAGAATCTCTACTTTCTGCATCGCCAGTATGTCGTGCACGCGCATGGTCGAGAGTCGTTCCTTGGTCGCTTCCCAGATCCCATGGGCGCTCTCGTCATTCAGCGGGGTGGTGATGTTGAAGTAGCGCGCAAGTTCGAGGTGTGTCCAGTGATGGAGTGGGTTACGGAGTGTCCTTGGTACGGTCGAAGCCCAAGCGAGGAATTTTTCCTCGGCAGAGGCCGTTCCGGTGATATGGGATTCCGGAATGCCGTTTGCTCGCATCGCCCGCCACTTGTAATGATCTTCGGCAAGCCATGCTTCCTGAAGATTGCCGAAGCAATGGTTCCCGGCAATCTGCACAGGCGAGAGGTGATTGTGAAAATCGATGATCGGCAGCTCCTTGGCGTAATTATGGAAGAGTCTGCGTGCGGAGTCATTTCCGAGAAGGAAATCATCGTTGATGAAGGGTGAGTCCGGGGCGGGGGGGGTGATTTTGCTCTCGCTCATGGTGATAGAGTACACGGAGCGGACTTTGATTCCAGAAACTTGACCTGATGGAGAAGTTGAAAGATGCACCATCGATAGGGATTCGGGATGAGAAGGGAGCTTGGGGAAGCGGTGGCAAGTGAAAAATTCGTTCTCACGGGTTCAAAGCGTCTTTTCGGAGCGATTGATGGGAAGTTGCATTTGTTGTGGTTCCGAAGGATAATCTATTCAAGAAACGCCATACTCCAAGAAGAGTGGCTTTTCATTCCTTTCGCCTAATGCACCCCCAGCAAAAGAAGTCCTCTGGATCCAAATGTCAGCACGGTTCCTCTTCGGAGCCAGAAGGAATGGCGTGCAAAGTCCCTGTCAATCTCATGGATGTCTACTATCGCTTCCGTGTCTTCAACGCCAAGCGGTTCACGCCGTGAGAACGTCGAGATCCGCTGCGTTCAGTCTCGTCGAACTCCTGATCGTCATCACGATCATCGTCATCATGGCTTCTCTCATGGGACCAACGCTAAACTCCGCACTCCGCGGCACTGCGCTGACGCAGTCCTCCGATAAGGTGATCGGTGTCCTGAGCCTTGCCCATCAGACGGCGGTGAGCAAGGCTCAGACGGTGGAGGTCAGATTCTATTGCTACACCAACAAGGAACTCCCGGGTGATACGGGACAAGGGCATGCCATCCAGGCTTTCACGGTGGATGATAGCAATATTGCCACTCCGATGATGAAGGCTCAAATCCTTCCCAATTCGGTGATCATCTCCACAAGTACAAACCTCTCGACGTTATTGAGTAATGGAACGAACTCCACTCCCACGAATTCCATTCCTCGGGTCGGATCCAACTACACCTATGCAAGTTTTCAGTATTATCGGAGTGGATCGACCTCGCTGGCAGCCACCTCGCTGGCAACAAATATTTGGGGCGTCACCGTGGTGAATGCCTCTGATATGAATGGTGCGAATTCCAATAATCTACCCCTTAATTACACGACCATTGTGATCGATCCCTACAACGGATCATTAAAAACCTACAGGCCTCATCTGTAGTTGAAAGCGTTATTCCTATCCGGGTGAAGTCAGAATTTTCGAATTGATCTCCTTTTTTGGCTCCCCGCTATTTTGAGTGGGTAGGAAGGATTGAGGCAGAGAAGGGAAGAAGGGTAGGATTGGCATCCTATGACACCGGAAGGACTATTTACCGTGGCACTTGGGCTTGGAGAGGGATGGAGCGTGAA
>CAIPWR010000114.1 GCA_903868795.1 uncultured Spartobacteria bacterium
CATCTCGGCACCCGGCACATCTTTGTGGAGAAGGATGGGAATGGTGGCCTTGTGATGCGCCGGTTCGAGATCACTCCCGGTGAGCGATTCCTAGTTGCAGAGGATGTCGTCACGAGGGGCGGTCGCGTCCAAGAGACCATCGATATTATTCGTAATCTGGGGGGTGTCATGGTGGCGGCAGGGTCGATCGTCGATCGTAGCGGCGGGAATCTTCCCGATTTCGGATGCCCTTTTGTCAGCCTTGTTCAAATGACGCCTGAGACCTTCCCCGCCGATGCGCTCCCTGAAGATCTCGTTGGTATCCCCGCTGTGAAGCCTGGGAGTAAATAAGCGCAAAGGATGAGGGATGAATTATGAAGGATGAAAAAGCTCGTTAACGATCCTTCACTCATCTCCTCGGGTCCGGCATCGAAGTCTGCCATCAACCCACCATCGACAAGGCCACTTCAGTAGAAAAGCCCCTCCGCTTTTCCTGAGTTCCTGAGTTCCATATTAAAAAGCTTTGAGCTTCCTTTCCCGTTTTCTCACCTTCATCAGGTTTTCGCACACGGTATTCGCTTTGCCGTTTGCCCTTGGGTCGATGGTGGTCGCCGCGAGTTCCACGGGAGGTTTTCCGGGGTGGAGGTTGTTCGGGCTGATCCTGCTCTGCATGATCTTTGCTCGTACTGCGGCGATGACTTTCAACCGCATCGCCGATTGGGAGATCGATAAGCGGAATCCCCGGACAGCCGGACGTCATAAGCTTCTCGGAAAGGGAGCAGCCATCGCCACGTGCCTGATCAGTGCCCTGCTCTTTGTCGGCACGACATTTTTTATCAATCGAATCTGCCTGCTACTCTCCCCTATGGCTCTCGGCATCATCTTTCTCTACTCCCTGACCAAGCGTTTCACCCATGCTGCCCAGTTTTTTCTAGGGCTTGCCCTCTCGGTCTCTCCTGTCGGGGCATGGCTTGCTGTCACCGGTTCATTTGCCTGGCCGCCGATCATTCTGGCGGCGGGAGTGCTCTGCTGGGTGGCGGGATTCGACATGATCTATGCCACGCAGGATGTGGAGGCAGATCGTCGTGAGGGCCTCCGCTCGATGGTCGTCTGGCTGGGAGTTCCGGGTTCTCTGAAGCTTGCCGGATGGCTGCATCTGGGGATGCTCCTTGGTCTCATCGGCTTTGGTCTCTCTGCCCATATAGGGATGATCTATTTCTTGGGACTGATTCCTGTGCCTTTCCTTTTGATTTATGAGCATCGCATTGCGCGAACACTCGACCTTGGAAAGATCAATAAAGCCTTCTTTGAGACCAATGCGGTGATCGGATTGCTCTTTGTCGTGATCCTAGTGGCCGACCGAATCTGGAAGATTTAGTGCGACTTTAAAGCATCTGCTGCATTGTTTGGGAGCGAGATATTCTCCCGCAGAGCAACTGTGGTTTTTAGCAAGGTGAGAGTTGTGATTTTTTGATGAGGCATTGGAGGTGGATGAGGAGCTTGCGCATGGCTGCGACGATGGCGCATTTGTAGGGTTTTCCCCTGTCTCGAAGACCTTGGACGTAGGCGGCTATCACCG
>CAIPWR010000115.1 GCA_903868795.1 uncultured Spartobacteria bacterium
CAGGATTGGACCGATTTCAAGGAAGGCGACATTGTCGAAGCCTTCGAAATGATCCAAATCAACGCTTAATCCAGGTCCTTATCACCTAGGGACGGCAAATCTTAAGGGCCAGAGAATTTCTTTGGCCCTTATTGTTGTGCGCCCGGCAGGGCGCACTGACTTGGGAGTGAAAGTCTCCTGTGGACCTTGATGACAGGAACCACTAGCAGAACCGCAAGGGCTTGGCTGCGAGGCCTGGTCTGGAGGAAGCGGAATGCAAACTTCCGGCCCGAAGAACATGAAGCGCATATGAGGCAAAGGAATCTGGGCGAGCAGGCAACAAAGTGCGAAACCCAATGTCATTCGGAAGGCTCTTTTGTAGATGCGACGGGTGTATGGAAGGAAGGTCGGTGCGCAATACCCGGGGAGATCTGCCTCCTTGTCCGAGAGGACCAACTCCGCTGCAAGGCGGGGCGATGAAGGGGCAGAAGTCAGCAGAGGGCATAGTAGCTCATCCAATCATGAGCGAAGGCCCGAACTTAACGAGTCGGAAGGAAGCCCACGAGCTCGCCGGACTTCGGAGGCGCAGGCAAGATGGCTGAGAAGCCTGAGCGAACCCTGAGAGTAGCGGACGGAATCCGCGAGGGTAAGGAATTCGAGCGTCAAGAATCCGCGGCGCAAGAGGATGTCTCCTCTCCCGATACGACGCTGCTCATCGAGCAGATGATTGGACACGAGAACCTTTTAAGCGCGCTCAAACGTGTGGAGACGAACAAAGGATCGGCAGGAATTGACGGCATGCCCGTCACGGAACTCCGCGCCTTTCTCGGCTTGCACTGGAAGCGCATCAAGGGCGAGGTCTTGGTAGGAGGGTATCGTCCGACTCCGGTGCGGCGGGTGGAAATCCCAAAGTCCGGCGGCGGTGTTCGCCTGCTGGGAATCCCGACTGCTTTGGACCGGTTCATACAGCAAGCCCTGTTGCAGGTGCTCGTCCCCATCTTCGATCCCACGTTCTCTGATTCCAGTTATGGTTTTCGCCCCGGAAGATCTGCCCATCAGGCAGTGGAATCGGCAAGAAGTCATGTGGAGGCAGGAAATCGCTGGGTCGTGGATATGGATCTGGAAAAGTTCTTCGACCGTGTAAACCACGATATTCTTATGAGCAGAGTGGCCAGACGCGTCAAAGACAAACGAGTCCTCAAGCTGATCCGCTCTTTCCTAGAGTCGGGCGTCATGCTAAACGGAGTCGTCCAAATCCAAGGCGAAGGCACTCCGCAAGGTGGCCCCCTTTCCCCTCTCCTCTCGAACATCTTGCTCGACGAACTTGACAAGGAATTAGAGCGCAGGGGGCACCGATTTTGTCGCTATGCGGACGACTGCAACGTTTACGTTTCGTCGAAAGCATCGGGCATACGGGTGATGGAATCGCTGACGCGGTTTCTGGAAGGTCGGCTGAAGTTGAGAGTGAACCATTTGAAGAGCGCGGTGGATCGTCCCTGGAACCGCAAGTTCCTTGGATATTCGATGACCGTTCACTTCAAGACAAGGCTGAAAGTGGCGCCTTCGTCGGTGAAACGGCTGAAGGCAAAACTGCGGGAGATCTTCCGAAAGGGTCGGGGGCGTAATCTGCGCCGAGTGATTGCTGAGGTTAACGAAGCAACGGTCGGTTGGGTTCGGTACTACCGGCTCTCTCAGGTGAAGGGAGTCTTCGAAGAATTGGATCAATGGCTTCGTCGGAAGCTGCGCTGCATTTTGTGGCGCCAGTGGAAGAAACGCAAGACAAGGTTCAAGAAGATGATCTCACTTGGGCTTGACCGAGAACGCGCAAGGGCATCGGCCGGTAACGGAAGAGGTCCTTGGTGGAATTCCGGTGCTTCTCATATGAACGCCGCTATCACCGTTGCTCTTCTCGGAAAGCAAGGCCTCGTGAGCCTACTCGATCTGCATCGACGGATCGCTTGACTCGTTAGGAACCGCCGTATGCCGAACGGCACGTACGGTGGTGTGAGAGGTGAAGCCGGTGACGGCTTCACCTACTCGATTTCGAGAGTCAGATGTCTTAGTTGAGATTCATAATGGTCGCGAAGTTATGGAATCTATTAGTCCCTACATCGCTCAGCGTGTGAGTCATCAACTGGCTCTCGATGGATCCTTGACCGACCCGGCCTGGCAGAAGGCGTTGAAGACTCCGAGATTCGCAGACATGGCTACTGGTGAGCCAGCGATCTTCGACACGCGATCGGCGGTGCTTTGGGATGATGAGAACCTTTATATTGGGTTCTGGGTGGAGGAACCTTATCCGACGGCGGCACTCACAGAGAGGGACTCTTTGATCTTTAAAGAGAACGATGTCGAGGTGTTCATCGACGGCGGCGATTGCTATTACGAGTTCGAGATCAATGCGCTGAACACGGTGTATGAGGTGTTCTTTATCTGGCGGGACGCTTACACAAAGGGAAGTCGCTTCGATGTGCCTGAGTTCGATTTGATCGAGCGTAATGCGCTGACGTTCGGTGGCAACTTTGATCGGACGGAGGAGCACTTCTGGCGGGGGACCCATCCGAGAGGCATTCGGTGGGCTTTTCTCGACTGGGATTTCCCAGGCATGAAGTCGGCAGTGAAGGTTGACGGTCAGTTGAACGATCGATCGGAAGTGAGTCGCGGATGGACGGTTGAACTGGCATTCCCTTGGGCAGGAATGAAGCACTTGGCGGACGGGCGATCGCTTCCGCCGAAGGATGGAGACACCTGGAGAATGTTTCTTGGCCGTTTTCAGAAGCTTCGGATTGGAAACGACGAAGTCCAGGCTGCCTGGTGCTGCACGCCTCACGGCGTGTATGACACCCACCTCCCCAATCAGTTCACGCCGATTGTGTTTAGCGATGTCGTTGTTGGCTAATGGCAGTTAATCGTTCGGGTTTGTCCTGGGCTGACAATCACGTCAATCGATGTTAGAAGTCGATCGAGTGGGCCCTTTGTATGGTGTGCTTGTGCGGATTTGCCATCAACCAAGCAAGTGTTGAAATGGCCGGGGAACGCGGCTCTCCACGCGATCGCATGTTGTCCCTGATTCGTTAACGTCGACTTCGTTAGTCCGTCATGGCGGATGGTGATTTGACCACCTTGGATGGGTAGATTCTCCAATTTGGCGTATCGCGTGTTACTTGTGAGGCCGGATAGAGTTTGGATGACCGTCTTTGGGCCAGGTAGGGCGCTGACTCCCATAACTCCCGTCGCGAAGGCGCCGATCATGGCGTAGGAGACTTCGGGATATTCCTGGCGGTAACGGCCTGGACGGGTTAGGTCGAGGATCTGGGCGTAAGCTTTATCGGAGTAGCCGAACCGGTAAAGGATTTCGGGGTAGTAGGACTTATCCTCGACTTGGTTCGCATCTTGATCGAGAGGAATAGCAGCTAAGTGATCGACGGCTTTCCTAAGTTTGTTAGGGTCCGATATCGCATTCCAATAGGTCACCGACCATCTTGCTGAACTGGAGAGTTCATGTTTTCGATTCATTGCGCCGAGAAAAGTCTGCGATTCGGGTGACCACCATTTATGCTCGATGATTGCTTCAACTTTGGCTGCTTCTTGACGATATCGTTCGGCTTCCGAACGATATCCATGAAGAGAACAAATCTCAGCGTATGACTTGTATCCGGCAACTTGGCAGGCAAGAAGATCGACGCCGAGCACGAGGTCATCGATGCTTTCATCGTAACTAGGGTCGCCACGGAAGTAGGGGGCACCCTTGATGACTTTGGTGCGTTGCATCATCGTTTCTGGGGCGATGTCCCAGGTCTTGACGTAATCGGTGACGGTACGCCGATAGAAATTCAGCATGTCACGATTGTCGATGTACCGGCGATCGCCCGTCCACTTGTACATTCGATAACAGGTGTCCATCACATCGAAATTTGCGGGGAGGTTGTACCAAAACTCTTGGTCATTCTTGTAGTCGACAGGAGCAGGACGATCAAGCCTGTCGATTTCCCAGAAGGAGCACCAATCACGCGATGCGGCAATGTTCTTGGCGAACTTGTGAAGCATGTTGTAGGTGTGCTCTTCAAGGCCGAGCGCCTGTGCCCCGGCCGCTTGGTGCGACACATCTCGCATGCAGAAAGCGTGTCGGCCGGGAAGGGCTGCTTCGAACCACGGGCCAACGGGATCGCCTTCATTGACATAGGCAAGAGCCTGCTTTTTGGCCCACTCGAATGCTTGCCGTAACCGGGTGTCTGAGGACGTGAATTTGAGGGAGGAAGCGGGTGTCGCGTTCATAAGCGTTATGATTCCGGCTGCGAAGAGACTCAGCATTTAATTAGGCTCCGTATTGAACACGCTGAATTCGTAAATGGACCAGTGGTATTTGGGGTCGGAGCCGGTCTGGGTGACGCGGATGTAGCGAGCGGATTGGCACGGGAAGGTGATCTTTGTGATGCCGAGGTGACCGGGGCCCTGGGCGAGTGGGGCACTCCATGCATTGCCGTTGGAGGATATGGTGACGGTGTATCGGTTGGGTGAATCCCAAAGAGCCCATGTGTTGTCGAGCACGATCTTGTTGAAGGTTCGGAGCTCTTTCAGGTCTACTTGGAACCATTGGCCGGGATGCTGGAGGCTAGTCATGTCGCGCCAGCCGGTCCAATAGTCGCCGTCTAGAGCGTTGTTGGCAGAGACGTCGATGGGGATTTTCTGGTCGGTGAAGCCAAATGATCCATCAGGAACGGATGCGGTTGCCGTCCAGCTTCGACTGTCGAGCGGGATTTCTTCGCGCTGTATATGGGCGGGCACTTTAACGGTCTTGAGGGGTAGAAGACCTCTCGCGACGAACCGCCAGTTACCGACACCGACTTTGAATTGGATGAAACCGTCTTTGTCTCCCATGCACTCAATCTTTTGATCTCCGGCTGGCTCGTTGTTTCGCCAGACGGCCTTGCCATTCGCATAGACTGCGTCCAGTTTCTCGAAGGGCACCTTTGGAATTCCGACAACTGCCTTCGTGTTTGCTGGCACGTTGAGGCTCAGCGTGTATTCCTTCTTCGTTTTTTGTATTTGGACTCTCACGTGCCCCTTTATGGTGGGTACATCGACTTTCAACGAGGTGAGAAAGGATTCTTGAGGAAGGACTTCGAATGTAGTCCAGCCAGGTTCAACTGGCCGAACCCCGGCGACAGTTTTGCTTAAGAGAATGGCAGGAGGATTCCAACCGTGGTTGAGCGAAGAACCTTCATCGAAGGCGTCGATCCAACTGGCCCACCACCGGTCG
>CAIPWR010000116.1 GCA_903868795.1 uncultured Spartobacteria bacterium
GCGGCGCGCGGCGTGATTAATCACCCGGTCGAGGAAGGCCCGGTCGGTGACTGGTTGGAAGGCTGAGGCGGGGATGATCTTGCCACCCACGAGACGGACGCTTTCTCCGGGATAGGCGGCGTAGATGACGGGGGCTCCCGGTTGACCCGAGTCCTGAGGACCGAGGTCGAAGGAATGATCCCGGAGATAGACTCCTCCCCTCAACCAGACGGTCACTCCTCCCGCCGGATATTGGTGGGCGGAATTTAAACGGCGGACTTCGTCGCGTGCTCGCTCAAGAGTAGCGAAGGGCAATTCCTTGCTTCCGGGGTTGTTGTCATTCCCCGTCAGCGACACGAAGTATTCATGGCCTGTAGAAGCAGGGGAAACAGCGGAAGCTGAAGCAATCGGAGAAGAGGCAGCGACAGGCGTGTTCGTCTGAGCGAATGCCTCAACCGAGGTCAGAAGCAACACGGAGAGAAAGGCGAGGCGGAGGTGGGTGGGTTTCATTGGAAAATCGAAGTTTAAATGACAAAAGTGCGTTGAAGATAATAGATCACAGGAGGAGAGAGACTACTTCAACTTGAAATTTGCACCCGAGGACTTTTAAGGAACCTCGGCGGGTTTCATGGTTGCTTCGCACCCGGAGAAAGATCAGGGGGCGGGGTCGGACTAGATTCAGGAATCCCCTCTCCGGATACATCCGGTTCGGGGCGGTGGTTTGATTGATCTTGAGACCGAAGGCGTTCGTCTCTCCTTTTTGGGATTCCAAACCGGCGATCCGAAAGTCGTCGACCGGGGCATCAGCAGGAAAGAGGGTCATCCCCTCCCCTTTCGCAAGCGGGAGGAGATACTCGCCCGGCGAGGAAGGGCTGATGCGGCAAATGGGGGAACCTGCCACTGTCAGAGGTCCGTTCCAGTCGGGAACGCGGAGCAGGCATGGCTCGCCCGCCAGGCTCTCCACGGCGACCCATCTCGTTTTTCTTCCGCTCTTACGGGCACTGACCAGAAAGCCACCCTGGCCCCTCAAATGATAGAAATCGGCATCGGCCCATGCCGTGGGGAGGGCCGCGAAGGGGTGGATTTTTCCACCCCAGCTTTGCAGGAGCAGATCGATGACTACGGAGGCACCGCTTAACGGGGTCTCGATCACTGGACTCATCCCATCCATCTCAACATACATGGTATTCGGCAGAAAAAGCCTGTTCTTGGAAAAGAATGTCTCGAGCATTCCCAAAGCGTGATCCCCCTCTCCGAGGGACGCATAGATGGCAACTCCTCCGGTGAAGGAATATCCCGCCAGTGCCTTCCCTTCGCCAATGGTTTGCCAAAAAGCCACGGACTTATCAGCGAGGGCATGGTCGGCGGGTTGATCGGGGTTAAGCTGAAACAGCGGGTAGAGGGCCAGCAAATGGGAGAAATGCCGGTGCGACATGACAAGGGGCTTATCTGCGCTGATCCGCAAGCCGTTCTCGTCCTTCTGGAAAGGGGCCATGGCCGAGAGGGTCTCCTTCCAACGAGCCAGATCGGGGCTGCCGATCTTCAGGTGCTCATCAGTTTCGATGAGCGTGGAGAGGAGCCAGCGGCAGAGAGCAAGACTGTAGTTGCTATCTTGGAAACCTCCATATCCCGAGACCCCCGGAGCATGATACTCGGGGGAGACCGAGTTGGTGAAATGCAGGTGGTCGTCCTCCCCCTTGGTGAGATTGTTGAGACTCGACGTGCCAGTTGGGAGGCCTTGGGAAACCAACCCTCACGGAGCAACGCATCATTTCCCTCATAGCGAGCCTGCCACCAGTAATTATGAAGCGCCCAGATCCAATCGCTGACACCCTCCT
Source organism: uncultured Spartobacteria bacterium (assembly GCA_903868795.1). Lineage (GTDB taxonomy): Bacteria > Verrucomicrobiota > Verrucomicrobiia > Chthoniobacterales > UBA6821 > UBA6821. Next base: position 1,818 of record CAIPWR010000116.1, read on the forward strand.
TGCTTTTGCCGACAAGGGCGTAGATGTCCGGAAAGCGGGCATCAAGGAAACGGATCATGCTCCTTCATAGTTTCAGATGATTCGAAGCATAGACCGGCCAGTAGCAGATCAGGGCGTTCAGGTCCCAGGTTTGCCAGGGCCATGCTGTGATTCGCATCCATGGACCAAGACAGTCAAGGACAGGTCCCTCCGGGGCCATGGCAGAGCCGAGCTTGTAGAGCTGGATCCAGAAGAAGGTTTCCAGCTTCCGGTCTGGAACCGAGAGGAATGACTTCCCGTAAAATTGATGCCAGAGTTCGCGATGTTCCTCGAGCAACTTTTCCGGAGACGAGGCGACCGCCGCCTCGGTGAAAGACCTCGCCGTCTTGGCGGACTCACCATTCTTAGGCACCTCATTGGCCGTGGAGAGATAGAGCCAGGCATGGTTGGCATCCTCCCTCTTCTCCATCCATGCGGTGGCATAATCCCCCCCGGCCGACAGCGGCTGAACGCAGAGCCCCCTCCGATTCTGCTCGCTTAGTAGGGGCAACAGGATTTCCCGGAAGGATCTTATCAGAGGGTCGCAGTGCAAGCCGCCCCAGGTCGAGACGGGGTGAGTTCATGCTCGTTCTCGAAACTTTGACGAAGTAGGCGTCCTTGCGGTCGGCCGCCATACGATGGTCTGTCACTTCTGTGCTCCCGAGGTGAAAGTCGAGGCGGTTGTCGGCTAGTGTCTCGTAGATCATCATCCCGAAGAGGCCGTTACCGGTGAAGGCCCCCTCGTTCCATTACACGGGGAGTTTTTCCCAGATCGGATCCTGCCGGGCCATGAATCCCGGCCAATCGACGCCCAGTCGCGGCCCGTCTCCGGCGGTGACCTCATGGGGTTACGGTTTGTAAGCATGAATTCCCGTCTCCGCAAGCAGAAGAGTGAGGTATGTTACCAGTGCTACGGGTTTCAAAGGGGGGGATGTTTTTGAGGGCGGTCTATATACCGCGCGTTATTACTTGCCGGCCGGGGTAGCTTTTTCGGGAGCATTTCCCAAGGGAACGGCGATTCCCAAAGCCTTGGAAATCACACCGGCCACATGGTCGGACTGGGCGGCGATCGCCTCGCGGGTGAAATGCAGACCATCACCGCAATGCTCGGGATGATCCTTCTCCAAGGCGTAGAGATCATCCGTCGGGATCTCCTCGTGAGCCACGATCTCCCCGGCGATGGCGTTGCGCGCTTGCACCCGTTCGTCCGGGGCCGGGGTCTTGCCGGACTTGGCATTCCCACCGTTGCGCCCATTCCATGGCGTCGTACTGGCCCAGATAAGCTTCGCTCCCGGAGCCTTCTCCCGGAGTAGGGCAACCAGCTTGGGAAAGTCGCGTCGATACTCCTCCTCGGTGATGTTCATGCCGTGAAGGCCGCTGTTGAAATGCACGACTGCGAACTTCCGATTGCCGAGTAGTTCCGGACGGCTCAGCAGTGAGGAGATCTGGGCGAGGTAGGCGGGATCGCCGAGAGCCCGCGTCGTGCTGAGACGGACGATGATGGCTTTCCCCCGGAGTTTCTCTGCAACGCCGAAAGAGTAGCCGTTGGAAATCTCGTCTCCGAGCATCAGAACAAGGGGCAACCCCTCGTGGAGCATGTCCTGATAACCCCAGTCGAGCCACTCGCTTGGTTCCTTGCCAGACATCTTATTGATCTCATGGATCGGTGAAGCTGAAGAGGATGGGGATGGGGATTGCATTGCCAGGGAGTTCGTGGACTTCGGTAGGGCATCGGCGATGAACCCGGCCACACGCTTGACCTGAGCCGGCCTTGCCTCGAGCTTGAAGTGCACGCCGTCACCGCAGTGCTCGGGATGGTTCTCCTCGAAGGCGTAGAGATCATCCGTGGGGATCCCCTCGCGGGCCACGATCTCAGCTGCAATGGCGTTACGCGCCTTCACCCGCTCATTCTTCGGATGAAACTCGATGAAGGTCGGGGCACCCTTGCGGTAGGGGGTTGTGGTGGCCCAGATCAGCTTCGCATCAGGCGAACGCTCCCGGAGCAGGGCGATCAGTTTAGGAAAATCATGCTTGTACTCCTCCTCGCTATAGAACCAACCGTGCATGCCGTTATTGAAGTGGATGACGTCGAAGTTGCCGCTTCCAAGCAGACCCGGCTCCTCGAGGAGCGCCCTGAGGTAGCCAATGACACCCGGCTGCCCCAGGGATAAGGAATGGCCGAGCCGAACGACGCTGGCCTTGTCCTTGAGTTCCTCGGCGAGACCTCCGAAGTAGCCGCCGGAAATCGAATCCCCGATGATAAGCACCCTGGGAAGATCGTGACGCGAGGTGTCCGGAGACTGGATCTGGCACCACTCCACTGCCTCGGGATAAGGGTTGACCAATTCGAATTCTGCCTTGGTGCTTGTTTTGGCATTGGCATTGCTATTGGTGCTAACGCTGGAATTCGTTTGTTTCAAGCTCACCACCGGTGTCGGGGAGGCCGATCCATCGGCGGCTTGGAGAGAGATGAGCGTGAGCAGAGTGACTGCAAGGATTGGGGCGATAAGAGGGGGCTTTTTCATGGCCAAAGAGCGAATGCTGGATCAGTCAATGTGCCTTGGAAAGGTCAAAAAGTCGCTTCCTCCAGTCTGAGTCGGAGAGAACCGCTCGGAAGCCGACATTGAGCAGGCCGCTGTCGGGGGAACTCTTCATCCGGGCCGCAGGACGGTAGCTCGCACAGTAGTTCTCATTGCAGAGGAACGAACCTCCTCTCATCACGCGCTTGGGAGAGGCCGGATCCTCCGGATCGTCTCCTTCATGAGGGCCTTTCGGATCGCATGCCGTCACCCCGGCAGTGGCTAACGCCGCGTAGGCCCGCTCAGAATACCAGTCAGCACACCATTGCCAGACGTTGCCGATCATGTTGTAGAGTCCGTAGCCGTTCGGAGGGAAAGAGCGCGCTGGAGCCGTTAGGAAATAGCCGTCGAGTGGCTTGTGCTCGTAGGGGAATCCCCCCTGCCAGAGATTGGCGGGATGGAAGCTGTCGGAGGGTGGATTCTCCCCCCAGACAAAGCGCCTCGCTGGCCCACCCCCAAGGCAGGCGTATTCCCACTCCGCCTCGCTAGGGAGGCGTTTCCCGGCCCATCTGCAATAGGCGACCGCATCGTACCAAGAGACATGGACCACAGGGTAGTTGTCGTCTTTCACAGCGAGCCGGCTTTGCTGCCCAAGGGGATGCTTCCAAGAGGCTCCGGGGGTCCATTTCCACCAACGGGAAGGGTCATCCAGAGGAACGGGTCCTTTCGTCGGGACAAAGACGAGGGACCCCGGTTTCAAGAGACTCTCGGACGGCTTGGGAGTTCCGGGAGGAAGGGTCTTTTTCATCTCCTCCCAATCGGGCTTGCGCTCGGCGGTGGTGAGGTATCCAGTCGCCTTGACGAAACGGCGAAACTCAGCGTTAGTGACCACGGTGACATCCATCCAGAAGCCGGAAACCGCGACCCGGTGGCTGGGGAATTCATCACCCCGCGCTTCGGGACCGACGCCCCCCATGGTGAATTCACCGGGAGGAATCCAGACCATGCCGGCGGGCCATGGCTTGGCAGGCCAGTGAGAAGTGTCAAAGCCCCCCTTCGAGGCCGTCCGGGAAACTGAGGAACTCTCTCCTACAGATTCCCTCACTACTTTCGCCGAGTCATCGACCGTGCTCTGGAGAAAGAGTAGCGAGCCCTTCCCCGGCGTCGTGCAGCAGTCGGCCTCGGCATGCAGTGGGATCTGCGCGGCCGGCAGGATCGCGAGGAAGATGAGGACAAGGAAGTGGCGTTCTTTTGTCCTTTTTGATAGTGCTCTAGTACTCAAGGCGCCTGAGGGGGCGGGGTCGGTTCCTTCACGCGCTTCCCCCATCCCTGATCCGGCCTGTCGTTCCAGGGGTCCTTCACCGACTCCTTAATCGAGCGGTACTGGTGTGAGAGTTGGACAGCTTTGTCACGCGCGACCGCGTCATAGTCCCAGAATTCCCTGACCACCGATTCGATCTGGGGGTAGTCACTCCCGTCGTCGCCGATCTCCATCCGTCGCGCGGCGAGGCGCTGCTTGAGATCCTTCACGATCGGGGCGTAGGCAGGATTGTCATAGATATTGACCAGTTCCTGCGGGTCGTTGCGAAGATCGTAGAGTTCCCAAGCGGGCGGCGTGCGGAGTCCGTGGTTGTAGTCGTCGTTCCGCGCCATGCCGTAGTAGTAGATGAGCTTGAAGTCCTTGGTACGCAGCCCCAGGCAGCCTGGATTGTCATGATGAGCCATGTGCATCCAGTAGCGGTAGTAGGCGTCCTTTGTCCAATCGGCGGGTTCGATGCCGGTCTCGCAAATCGTCCTGAAACTTCTCCCCTGCATGCACCCTGGCCTCTTCACACCGGCGAAATCGAGAAGGGTCGGGGCAAAGTCGACGTTCTCAACGATGGCGTCGGTGCGGGAACCGGGCTTCACGGCCTTAGGATAGCGGATGATGAGGGGCATCCGCTCGGAATTCTCGTACATCCAGCGCTTGTCGATGTAGTCATGCTCGCCGAGCATCATCCCCTGGTCGCTGGTATAGACAATGATGGTGTTCTCCATCAGGCCTGCGGACCGGAGATAGTCAAGGAAGAGGGCGAGGCTATCGTCGATCCCCTTGACGCAGCGAAGGTAGCGCTTCAGGTACTCCTGGTAGGCGGCATGCTTGCGCTGCTCCTCGGTCGGGAGGGTTCCCAAGCCGAAAAGGCCTACCATGTTCCTCATGGGGTTGCGCGTGCCGATGGAGCTACCGATGTAGGGAAGGAGTTCATCATGATCACCGCGCGTGGCGATCGATCCGAAATGAGGCTGACTCCAGAGGCTGGATGGCTCTGGGATCTCGGTATCCTTCAGGTAATCCTTGTAGCGGGGCGCGAATTCGAAGTTATCGTGCGGCGCCTTGTTGTGATACATGAGAAAAAAGGGCTTTTTCGGATCGCGGCCGTGTTTCATCCAGTCTAGCACGAGATCGAGCGTCACATCGGTGACATGGCCCTCATGCTTGACGATGTTTTTAGGCCAGGGCTTGTCACCCCGGACGAGGAAATGGGGATTGAAATACTCCCCCTGTCCGGGAAGCACACAGTAGTAGTCGAAGGCGGCCGGTTCGGCACCGAGATGCCACTTTCCGATCATGGCGGTCTGGTAACCGGCCTTGCTCATCTCGAGCGGGAGAAACTGATGCGCGGCATCGAGACTGCCGTCGAGGTCGTAGACCTTGTTCCGGTGGTTGTATTGCCCGGTCAGGATCGAGGCTCTACTGGGTGTGCACAGGGAGTTGTCGGCGAAGCAGTTCTCGAAGAGCATCCCCTCCTTTGCCAACTTGTCGATGGTGGGAGTAGGGTTGAGCGGTGCCAGACGTCCGCCGTAGGCACCGATCGCTTCAGCCGCATGATCATCGGACATGATGTAAATGATGTTCGGCTTGGCGGGCGATCCAGAAAGAGGCTCCGCGGCATGAAGCACGCACAGGACTCCAAGCATGGCCAGCAGATGGACAAGAAAGGCGCGTTTCATCACGTAATTCCCGGTATCTTCCCCCGGAACTACAATCCGTTCGAGTGCGTGAGGGCTGCCTCCGATCCGGCAATATCGCCCTGCTTCAGCTTGTTATTCTTTTGCCGGGAGGGAACTCCGCTTTCGGTTGGATAGAGTGTTACCGGATTGGTAGTCACACCGGCTGGGCGGCGATCACGCTTGATCTCGGCGTTCTTCTTCGTGGCGAGATCCAGGAGTTTCGCAACGATCTCGGGATGTTTGTCAGCCACATCCGTGCGCTCTCCGATGTCGGTGTCGAGGTTGTAAAGACGTGGCGTGTTTCCGGCGGCGTCGGGAGAGATTTCTTTGATACCCATCCCCTCTCTCTGCGGATCGAGGGCGAGCTTCCACGGCCCTTGGCGGACGGCTTGGAATGCTCCAATGGAGGAATACGTCGCATTATAATAGTGCGCCTCGCGTGGGGATTTCGTGCTTTTTCCAAACAGAAGCGGCGAGATGTCCCGTCCGTCAATCACTGGCTCAGACGACACAGAGCCGCCAGCGAGTGCGACGCAGGTGGGCAAGATGTCGATGGTTCCCGCGACGGCATCGCAACTACTGCCAGCAGGAATTTTCCCCGGCCACCTCGCGAGCATCGGCTCGCGCATTCCCCCCTCCCAAGAGCTTCCCTTCCAACCGCGAAGCGGACCCGCGCTTCCTTTGCCTCTCTGTTTATTGTCCCCTGCCAAGAAAGCCGGACCGTTATCGCTGGTAAAGACAACGAGCGTAGTGTCGTCAAGGTTGAGCTCGCGGAGGGTGTCAAGGATGCGACCAGTGCTCCAGTCCACCTCCTCGACCCAGTCGCCATAGGCCCCGTTGGCCGACTTCCCGGCGAACGCCATGCCGGGATGGAGGGGCCAGTGCACGGCAGTGTGCGGCAGGTAGAGAAAAAAGGGCTTGTCCTTGTTCATGCGGATGAAGCTGAGGGCCTCGTCAGTGTAGCGCTCCACGAGCCGGGCTTGCTCCTGCTCGGGGAGCAGTTCGATCACCTTGTCATCGCGCATCAGTGGGACAACGCGCGTGGTGGTGCCCTTGGCAGCCAGCTGCATGTCGTTCGAATATGGAAGGCCAAAGTAGTGATCGAACCCGTGCTTCGTGGGTAAGAATTCCGGCTGGTCGCCAATGTGCCACTTGCCAATGCAAGCGGTGGCGTATCCCAGTGCTTTTAGTCGCTTCGCGATCGTAGGCTCCGCTGGATTCAGCCCCCCCCGGCTGGCCGGAGCGTAAACGCCCGGCACCGAAATGCGCGGCCCATAACAACCGGTCATCAACTGCGCGCGGGATACGGAACAGACCGGTGCCGCATAGAAACTGGTGAACTTGGTGCCTTCCTTGGCCATGAGATCAAGCCGAGGTGTCTTCTGCAGTTTCGACCCGAAGGGCCCGATATCGCCATATCCCATGTCATCAACAAAGATGATGACGATGTTGGGTTTTGTGGATTTGAGTTCAGCAGCGTGAAGTAGCGTTAGCGGCATCAACAGCAGGCAAATCGTGATGAGATGGATTCCACTTTTCATGGCTTTGTGCTGATTTGGATCAGGTCTCCGGAGACGGTGACGGGTCGGTCGTCGGAGACTTGCGCAAACCAGACGACGGCTTCCGGGGGTAGCTTCGCCTCGTAAAGAGAATCGGCTGTTTTCACGGCGGGCTGCGGTATCCAGACGCGCTCAAGCTCGGCTTTGCGCAAAACTTCTGGATCAGTCTCGGCTCCGGGCGGATAGGCCTTGGCCCAATAGACCTCCGTCTTAATGAGTGGATTCGTGGCAACAACGCTGAAGCGGGCAAGGCTAGGATCTGAGGTTTTCTGCACCGTCACCTTGGGGAACGGTTTGCCGATCCCCTTGAGGTAGTAGTCGAAGTAAGGCATCTCCATGGAGAGCCAGTTTGCCTTGCTGCCGCTCGGTGTCGGATAAGGTTGGAAGGAGGTTGGGATGAAGGTAGCCGCCGGTTTTTCGCCAGTGAAACTACCGCCGGGAATAAGTGCCTTATGGTTATTATTCGGTGCGAAGAAATGGTTCTTCTCACCCGGAATCTCATTGAGCGTGGCTTGGACCGCATCCGGCCAGCCGAAGAAATCATTCGCCGCCGCCGCGAGGAAGAACGCCGCTTTGATATTCGGGGCACGCCGGCCCGGATCGAGGTCACTAAGCCAGCGTTCGCGTTCCTCAGCCGTCATGTTCTGTGCCATACTGCCGGGTTTGGCATTCGGGTTGGGCTTGCCAGCGAGCCAGTTGCCCTTGTCAAAGAATCCGCACCCGTAAATGGCAAAGCCGGCCTTCACCTTGTCGCCCGCCAAACCGCAGACCATCGTCGTCATCGAGCCACCCCACGAGATGCCGCAGACACCGATATTCGTCGTGTCGGTCTCGGGAAGCGAGCGCAGGAGGTCGAGCGCTTTCATGGCGGCGAGCATCCCGTCGAAGATGACACTATTCGTGGTGCCCGGCTTCATCGTGTAGCGACCGTCGGCATATCCCTTCGACATCGGGAGGTCGCCATGCGTCAGGGGACTGTAGAGTCCGGGCACATCAGGAGCGACGGCAACATAGCCACGCTGTGCCCAGGCCATCGCTTTTTCCTCCTCGGCATTGCCACCGGAGCCGTGCAGCAGCAGGATGCCCGGATGCTTGCCCGGCGTCTTGGGAGAGGCAATGACGGCATAGATCTCGTCCTTGTCACGGATGCGGAAGAGAACCCTACGGACGGTGATGTCCTGCGGCGCCGGCGCGATCTCGCGGACAATCTGCGGAGACTTACCGTCAAGGTAGGGCGCGAAGGGGTCGTTCGTCCCCGCAGCATAGAGAGCACCCAGCGAGATGAGTGTCAGTAGTAGGGAGGTGAGGATGGTGACGGACTTTATGTTCATTGTGATCTTCGCCTTCATTTTTGCATGTGAATGTTTCATTTTAGATTCCACTTAAGGTGCTTTTTTAAGTTTTCCCATTTCACCGTCCACGAGCCGTCGGCGGGGAAGCCGGGGGCGGGCTTATCTGGGCATACACCACGGCCAGCGGCGCCAACAGTAAGAAGGCGTGCAAGGCGGCAGTGGGTTTCATGGTTATATCCTTGTGATTGTATTAGTCTGAAAGCCCAAAGCGATTGTGGAAAAATGCGAATGCCTGCTTATTCAGTCTTCTTCAATACGACTTTATAAATATCCAACCCGTGCCAGTTCTTGACGTCCTTGGGACGTATGCTCAGCTCAAATTCGCCTTCCTTGTCAAAGGTGAGTTTACCAGCTTCCGAGGTTTTCGCATCACCCCAGCTATCGGACATTTTCGGATTGAAGGCTATCGTTTGTTCTGCGGATATCCCGATCAAAATCTCTCGTCCGTCTCTGGGCGAACAATGGGTAACCGTGACTTTGTAAGTTCCTTTGGCGGGAATCTTGATTTTCCAGAAAATCCAATCCTGAGGTTCGCTCCATGCGATAGTTCGTTGTCCATTCGACATGACTTTAGGAGTGCCTTCGGGAGCATCGGTGCGGAAATTGACTGCATTAAGGGATAAAACTAACGCTCCATCCACATCCGGGCTGACTACTGTTACCTCTTTGACCGTTTTGTTATCCTTCTCGTTGGCAGGCGCGGAATGAACCGCCGCGGAGGCAAACAATGCAAGCAACAGAGTGGTGAGAGAATGACGGGCGGCATGTTTCATCATTTTGTTTTTTTATTGTTTTGTTTTTGAGAGATCGGGTCAGGGAAGAGGGGCAGGCAGATAAAATCCGGCTGCTCTTTGGCCACCACCACTTTGCCACTCTTGTCGAACTCCACCCGGACGATGCCTGGCTTCTCACGCCACGGGGCGCTCTCATCATCGCCGAAAACGGTAGTGTACCAATGAGCATCCTTTCCCTTGAAGAAATTCCCCCCGCCGTTGCAGGGGACACTCTCGTGCCTCATGGTGTAGGGGCCGTAGACACTGTCGGAAACAGCCAGGCACATGGAGTAGCGGTCGTGGTAGTGATCCGTGGAGCCGAGGTAGTATTTCCCGTTGGCCTTGAAGAGCGTCGCCCCCTCGTAACCGAGCGAGTTGGTTCCCCTGAAATGCGTGTCGGGGTCGTGATCCGGATCATTGAGCACCACCGGACGCAGGGGTTCGGCAAAGCCGCTGAGATCATCCTTCATCCGTGCGATCCTATCAGCGGGGCCGTAGGTGAAATAGACCTTACCGTCGTCATCTTCGAACAGCGTTGGGTCGATCAGGAAGGAACCGGGCTCCGGCCCGATGCCGCCGACAAGCGGCTTCGCCGGATCGGTCGCATGGACATAGGGGCCCTCTGGTTTGCCGGTCGTGCTCTTGAGAATCGACATCCCTCCGGGTGGCATACCGAAGGTGATGTAGTAATTGTGATGGATGTAACGGATCTCCGGAGCCCAGATGGAACGGACCGGCCCCCTGTGGTCGCGCCACTTCTTCTCCCATCCGCCCTCCTTCTCGATGTTCCAGACCAGTCCGAGATAGTTCCAGCTTTTCAGATCGGCGGACTTCCAGAGCTCGATGCCGTCATTGTATTTCCAGATGTTGTCCCCGGAAGAGCCGGTCATGTAGTAGTTCCCGTCCCCGCCCACGATAATGATCGTGTCCCGGAGGTGGAGATCCCAGATCGGCTTGATCGCAGGCAGCAGTCCCCTAGTCACGACCGAGCCCGAGGAAAGCTTCCCTCGGTTCTCGGCGGTCACATCGATGCCGCCGATGGCCGAGGCCCTTCCACCAAGAACTCCGTCGCCGACCACAGGCTTCCCAGGGCCAGAGAGGCCCGATCCGCTCCGGTGCACCGCCTCGATCTCCGCGGGAGTGAATTCCCTGGCGGCATGGATCTCAACACCAGCCGATTGCGAAACAATGGGGGAGGGAGAGGGAGATGGGTCTTGGGGAGCCGCGAGTGCAAGACCCGAGATCAGTAGAATGGCAAGGATTGGGAGGGGGATGATGTTATGCTTCATGAATGCTCGATAATCCCAAAAATTGCATTAGAAGTTGGATGTCTGCATCCTGACGAGGGGATTATCATTTTCAATGGCAGATGCCGAATGAATTAATATGGAACTCAGGAACTCAGGAAAAAACGGGAAACAAAAGACTGACTGCGATCCAGCGTCTTGGCATCCCGACAGATACGAACGGGGAGAAGCTAGACTCTTTCATCACTTCCTTTCCTGAGTTCCTGAGTTCCATATTATTACTGCTCCTTCTCTCTTAAGTCCCTTCACCAACTTGGTGTACAAGAATTACTCTGTTTCACTGATTCTATTGAAAAATCTGGAATAATTTGCCAACAGCGAAATCCAGGATCTTCAGTACGATTGGTTCACTGCTCCTCTCTCCCAGGGCTAAAGCGTCAGTTATTGGTCTGTTGGAGCGCCTTGGCACGCTGCATCTTGTCGAAGGGGATCGGCTGGAAGTCCGGGATGAGCTTATAGACCACAGAATTAGTCTTGAGCGCATAGTCCCCCTCAGCCTCGTTCACGAAGCCGGGATCCGTATCAATCTCGACATTGTGATGGCGGTACTCCTTGTCGGGATAGCGGCTCTTGTTCATTCCCTCGTTATCGCCGATCAGGACGTTGTCGTAGACGCGATTGTAGAGCGGAGTGTTGGTATCCTTATCGAGAGCCACCCCCTTGTAGGTGGCGAAGAACTCGGGATACTTCGTGGAATAGGGAGGCACGGTCACATCCACATCCTGCCGGAGCATGGTGGTGGAACGGGAAAGCGTAAGATAGGTCTTGTTGTAATCGTCACCATCGCTGGCCTTCGCCCCGGGGCTGTCAATGAAGAGGTTGTTGGCGATCACATGGTCGTGCCCCCCAGTGATACCGATGGCACTCGTACCCCACGGTATTACCGTACGTCCGTAATTCCGGAGGAGTACATTGCCGAAGACCTCCACCCCGTGGGTGCAGTTGTCGAGGTAGATGACGCAGTTCTGGGCGTTGAAGTCGGGACTCCGCAGGTTGTCGTGGATGTAGTTATAGCGGAGCTTGTTACCCAGCATGCTCATGTTCTGCCGGGTCTCGATCACTCCACCGTCCTTGGAGGAGGTGAGTCCGTGGGCGATCTCATTGTACTGCATGATTTGGTCGTTCCCGAGGAAGTAGAGAAGTCCTCCCAAGTTATCATGGAGGTAGTTCCCCTCC
>CAIPWR010000117.1 GCA_903868795.1 uncultured Spartobacteria bacterium
GCGGCGCGCGGCGTGATTAATCACCCGGTCGAGGAAGGCCCGGTCGGTGACTGGTTGGAAGGCTGAGGCGGGGATGATCTTGCCACCCACGAGACGGACGCTTTCTCCGGGATAGGCGGCGTAGATGACGGGGGCTCCCGGCTGACCCGAGTCCTGAGGACCGAGGTCGAAGGAATGATCCCGGAGATAGACTCCTCCCCTCAACCAGACGGTCACTCCTCCCGCCGGATATTGGTGATCGGAATTTAAACGGCGGACTTCGTCGCGTGCTCGCTCAAGAGTAGCGAAGGGCAATTCCTTGCTTCCGGGGTTGTTGTCATTCCCCGTCAGCGACACGAAGTATTCATGGCCTGTAGAAACAGCGGAAGCAGGGGAAGCAGGGGAGGCTGAAGCAATCGGAGAAGAGGCAGCGACAGGCGTGTTCGTCTGAGCGAATGCCTCAACCGAGGTCAGAAGCAACACGGAGAGAAAGGCGAGGCGGAGGTGGGTGGGTTTCATGGAGAGTTGGGATGGAGTCATGGTGTTTTTAAAAAAAAAGGGGAAATCTAGTCATATTACTATTACTACTGCTGCTTCAAGATCCGTTCTTTTACGAAGGCGTCGAGCGACGCTTGGTTCGTGGCCGATGATCCAGCCGTACCGAGGAGTTGGTTGAATTGCCTGAGTGTCAGTTTGACCTCCACCAGGGAGGTGTCGGGGAGATCGAGCCAGGCTTCGCGGGCTTTGTTGATCTGAGCCTGATTCAACCCGAATGAGCGGAGAACACCCTCGGCCATCATCTGATTCCCTCGAATCGCCATGTGGACGCCATCGGTAGTGAGGCAGGGAATGGCTGGATTTGTTTTTATGATCGCTCTCATGTCGGCATTAAGATCGGCCAGCGGGATCTGACGCTGGGCGGCCAGAGCACGCAGGAAGTCGTTGTAGGCCTCGAGCCTGACGCTGTTCGTGCTATCCGCCTCTTTGATCAGGGTAGGTGTCAGGATAACGACGTTGATTTTAGCCGCCTGGGCCTTGTCGATCATGGTGGTCATGTTCGTCCGGTACTGATCAAGCGGAACCCCGTGGAGGACATGCCAGACATCATTCACCCCGCAACTGAGGGTCATGATGTCGGGCTTCTTAGCGAGGACATCGTTATCCAGGCGGGCCAGCATATCCACGGAGGTGTTGCCGCTGACCCCAGCATTAAGCGCCGTTATCTTCACGCCGTTGGCCGCGAGCCCCTTGACGACAAGGGTTACATAACCACCCGGCTTGGCGCCGCCCGCGGTGATGGAATCCCCCAGAAAAACCACGGTCTGACCATCCTTCACCAGAAGTTCCTGTGCACAGGCGTTACCCGTGGAGAAAAATGTTCCCATCAAGGCAATCAGCAGAGGAGGGGCTAGGAATGGTAAGGGGCGGGAGGGGGATGTCATGAACTTGGGGGAGGTGTGATAGTTGAAATATTGAAAAAGGACTTCAACGTGCCTGCTCTCACGGAGCGAGAAGGTATTTCCTTAGGAAATTTCCTACCACGGGGCGGAGATCCTGCTGTTGAGGCTGAAGGTCAAAGGAGTAGACACCATCCTGAACAATCACAAACTCGTGGGGAAGACCGCGCTGGGTCAGGATCAAGTCGAAGTCCCGAGAGAGATCGAGATTCACTGTCTTGTCGGCCGCGCCATGGACGATGAGGATCGGTGGAGAGTCCTTATTCAGATGAGTCACCGGCGAGGCCAACTCCCAAGCGTGGGGATCCTGGGCCTTGGAGACATCAATAAACTCCTTCCCTCGGGAAGCGCATCGCCCGAATACAGGACACACCAATGTCCACGACCGAGTTCATGGATGCGCACAGTGCCGTTGCCGAGATCGTCGAGCGTGGCGCCGCAGTCGCTCATGATGCGCAGTGGGCCGGCCATCCCGGTCTGCACGCTGCACGGTTCGCCTGCAAGGCTTTGCACCTGAATGAAACGGGTGATGCCACCATCCCGCTTCGCGCTGACAAGGAAGGCTCCCTTTGCCAGAAAGTCATGGAAGGCCACATCCTTCCACTCCGGCGCCGCGGGAATAGCCGGGAAAACTCGAATGACGCCGTCACCCCAGCTCTGCAGGAGCAGTTCCTCGATGAGTCGGTCCACAAAGAACGGCCCTTCCTCACAATACCCGGTGCCTTTGCCAGGCTTGCTATCCCCTCCTGAGAGGCAACGGGTGGTGTGCGGGCTGATCATCCGGTTCGAAAAGGTGTATGGCAGGACAGAAACCGCGTCATCCCCTCGACCGAGCATGGCGCTGAAGAGCCCCCAAGCTATCCGCGCCATAGCCGCTTCTCCCTGAAACCCGACCCGGCGGTGGGTATCGATGGTGTTGTGGATCACTTCCGCCTGCGCCGGATTGCTCGGCAGGTATTCGAGGTAGGGCCAAATGGCCAGCTCATGGGAATCGTGCCGGTGGGCCACGTTGAAAGGCTGGCCCTTGCCGATCATGAATCCCTCCTTGGAATCGATGCAGTAGGGGGCCAGATTTTCCAACAGCTCCGAATACTCACGGACGCCCGCCGCGGGAACGCTGTAGCGCTGATGAATCGAGATCAGCGTCCGGCAGAGCCAGCGCAGCCCGGAGAGTTGGAAGGCCGTGTCCTCAAACTGGCTCTTCTTCTGCGGGTTGCTGAATTCCGGGCTTTGCCTTGCCTTCACATGGAGCTTCCCATCGTCGCCCGTGAAGAGGAGGTGCGTTTTGTAATACTTGACCGCGCCGACCATCAGCGGCACGGCCTTTTCCAGAAGCGGACCGGCGTCCATCGTGCATTGGTATCGCTCGTAGGCGAGCGAGAGGAGCCAGGCAAGGATAGCGGGGTCGTCCGCTTTCTTCCCCAGGTAGCGTCCCCCGCCGTCGTTGGCGGACACCGCGCCCCAGTGCTGGGCATAGCCCCCGCTCTCCGGGTCGTAGAGCACATCGCGGCTCTTCCACAGGAAGTTCAGAACGGCGTCGGCGAGTTCCGGATGATTCGCTGTGAAGACGCTGGAATACATCTTCTCGGTGTTCCAGTCATACCAGATGCCGTTCCAAATGGTGTCGATGTCGTGCCAGGGCCCCCAGAGATCGGTGATCGAATCCGGGCTTGTCATGGAGCCGATCTTGTAGAGCTGGAGCACGTGCCAGCGCTCAAATTGGGATGGGATTGAGACAAACGATTTCGCGTAATAGGCCCGCCACCAAGCGCGGTGTTCCTCGCGCACGGAATCGAATCCATTTTTGTATGCCTGATTGACGCGGGTGACCGCATCGCGGGCTGCGGTGGAAGCCCTGTAGGAGTGAGCGACCGCTGAGAAAATCCTGGTCCGGGTGCCCTCCGTCACAACGCGCCACGCGACCGCGTGCTGGGAAGGCGCAGGCTCCTTTTCGGTGTGGTAGGCCGCGTCCACCGGCATCTCCTGGACGCTCACCATGCAGCCATCCATTACGGATCGGGCTTGCGGCGGATAGGGTTTCATTTCCGCCGGCACCGGAGGAAACACTGTACGCGGGAGGCGGTCGTCGGGAACAAAGTCCCAGTCGGGTACTCCCCCCGAACCCGAAATGCGCTCCATCTCGTAAAGGATCACGTCCCGCCCCGGCACGCTGAAGGCGGTGACTTTCCACGATCCATCCCCCGAAGTGATATCCGCCTCAATCTGCGCTCGGTAAAGATTGAGCCGGCATTTGACTTTCGGACTGCCATCAGGAAACCGCAAGCGGAACCAGCCGTTGGGCTTGCGCACCCGGAAATCACGGCGGACGTCGCACAGGTCGTTGCGGCTCATCTCAAAGCGCAGGTCACCACTTTCTGGATCCTGGATCAGGTAGGTGCCCGACGATCCATTGCCGATGATTGGGGCGTCGAATGCGCGAGCGGGCAGATCCTCCCACCGTGGGGAATAAGCCCCGATGTAGGATTCCCAGTCACAGCGGAGTTTCACGGGCGCGGCGGCGTGAATTTCAGCGGCGTGCAGCGTGCCCAGCGGTGCCAGCAGCATGGCGGCGAGGGCCAGCGAGACAGCCCGCCAAGCTGAGCCGAGAACAAATCGGGCAACGGCAAGTGTGTTTTTCATGGTTGTATCCCTGGTTGCCTGAAAAATTATGGTTTTGTTGCAGTCGGCGGATTCAAGGGGAGGAGCGGCTTGGCGTCCACAGCCCACCGGATCATGTTGCAGAAGAGCCTGCGTGCGACCTCCGCAGAGGAGTCGGGCTTGCCCAGTTGGGAAGCGATGTCGAGGGTTGACAGCATCACCCTGCCCCTCCCCAGGGGCACGACGGAAACCGCGCTGCCAAGTTTCATGGGCCAGCTATTATAAGCCCCGGCAACCAGTTCCCCACCGCGGACATCAAGTCCA
>CAIPWR010000118.1 GCA_903868795.1 uncultured Spartobacteria bacterium
ACGGAGTTCTTCCCAAACCGGTAGCTCTGGCTTAGCGCCAGCGCCCGAGCTGTTCGGCTCGGGCTGCCGCCACCTTGCCCTTCCGGGCATTTGCGAATAACTCCTTGAATATCCATATTCCGAGACCTACAAGACGCGGAGAAAAGATTGGAAACATTTTTATTTCCCTCCCTCTGCGTCTCAGCGCCTCCGCGGGAGATCCTTGGTGGATTTCCCTTTCGGATTGAGGCACACTACAATGCCATGACTACAGCCACTACGGAACCGACTCCCGATCTCACGATGGAGGAACTCCTCGGCATTTTCCCCGGGGCGCGGCGCACGCTTTTCCAGCTCCACCATATCGGCGGCTGCAGCAGTTGCGGATTCTCGCCGACGGAGACGCTAGCCGAGATCTGCTCACGCAACGGAGGGCTAGACCCCATGGTCGTGCTGGGCGAGATCAAGGAGGGGCACCTTAAGGACGAGGCGCTCCTCATCTCTCCGACCGATCTCCATTCCAAAATCGCGGATCCTGCGCTCCGCGCCGCAAACGATTCAGGCATACGCCTTTTGGACATCCGCACGCGCGAGGAATTCGAGGCGGTGGCCATTCCCGGTAGCCGCTTCATGACGCAGGAGATCATGCAGGAGGCGATGAACTGGCCCAAGGAGACGGAGATCATCTTGATCGACCATAACGGCGGGCGTGTTCTTGATGCAGCGGCCTATTTCGCCGGCCATGGCTTCACTCAGGTGAAGGGCCTGAAGGGTGGGATCGATGCCTATTCTGAGCGCGCCGATCCCTCGCTTCCCCGCTACACCACCGAGGCCGCATAAATCATGGAAAACGATCAAATTAAAGCATCAACTCAATCCGTGGAGGAAGCTGCCAAGAATCCGAAAAACCTCGGTGAAATGGAGGGTGCAGACGCCGTTGGTACCGTGGGCCGGAGTGACTGCGGAGACATGCTCCGGATGTGGGTAAAGTTCAAGGAAGAGGATGGGCGCAAGGTGATCGACCGGGCGAGCTTCCAGACCTTCGGGTGCCAGACAGCAATCGCCGTGGCGAGCATCGCCACAGAGATGATCCGGGGAAAAACCGCTTCCGAGGCACTCTCCATGAGTGGCGAAGAACTCTCCTCCCCGCTCGGTCCCCTCCCTCCGATGAAGATCCATTGCGCACAACTCGTCGAAGATGCCCTCCGTTCCGCGCTCGATCCTTCGGCTGAAAAACCCGCCACCTTAACCATCCCATCAGGTCCCTCACTCGCCGATCAGATCCCCCCCCCTTCTGGAAAAGTCAAAATCACCCTTCTAACAAAAACCACGACGGCATAGTCTCACGCCATGAATACTCACCAAGAAATCATCCTCAAGCGCGATACCGACGCAATTCAGATCCCGAGCGGCAATCCACTCCAGCTCCCAGCCGGCACCAAGGTCATGGTCACCCAGTCGCTGGGCGGCACCTACACCGTGGCGACCCCCGGAGGGTTGGCCCGTATTGATGAAAAGGATGCAGATGCCTTGGGCCTCGAGGCATCCGCGACAGTCACCCCTGCCAAGACAGCCGTCGAGGGATCGCTTGAAGAAGCGGTTTGGAATCAGCTGAAGACCGTCTTTGATCCCGAGATTCCTGTTAATGTCGTCGATCTCGGTCTCATCTACGAATGCCAGCTTCAGCATCCCGAGGAGGGAGTCACCAAGGCACATGTAAAGATGACCCTCACCGCCCCTGGTTGCGGCATGGGTCCAACCATCGCGGCGGACGCCCGTGGCAAGATCCTGACCCTAGAGGGAATCGACGAGGCCGAAGTGGAACTCGTCTGGGATCCAGCCTGGAACCAAAGCATGATCAGCGAGGCAGGCCGCATGAAGCTGGGCTTGGTTTGATTTCACACCAGATTTGAGTTGCCTTTCCCCGTTCACTTATCCATATTCCACGCCCCATGAGTCAGCATCCCAGCCTTAAAGGACAAAGCACGATCGCCGCAAAACGTAGCGTGCTGAAGCGGTTCGAGCGCGTCGAACTGCTCAAAAAGCGCGGCCAGTTCAAAGCCGGACAGCGCGTCATCGGTCTTCCAAAGACCAAGCCGGAAGATTAATTCCGATCATTGGAGATCATCCATCAGGGGATTCCGCCATGGACACCCCAACACCCAGGCGCACACCCAAAGAGACGGGTCTGCGCCTGAATCGTTTTTTAGCGGCGGCAGGCCTTGGATCCCGCCGCTCCTGTGAGGAACTGATCCTTAAGGGAAGCGTCTCCATTAATGGTTCCGTCTGCCGCGATCTCTCGACGCGTGTCCTGCCGGAGGATGATGTGCGACTGAGTGGACGCGTCATTCATGCCTTTGCTCCCCGGACGATATTGCTCAACAAACCCGCCGGCTACACCTGCACCCGGAGTGACAAGCACGCTGAGCGCACCATTTTCGACCTGCTCCCCTCCGACACGGGGCACCTTTTCCATGTCGGCCGTCTCGACAAGGAGAGCGAAGGACTTCTCCTCCTGACCAACGACGGGGTACTGGCCCAGGATCTCATGCATCCCTCCAAGGGGGTCGATAAGGAATACGAGGTGATCCTCGACAAGACCTTCACCGACCGAGATGCCGCATCACTGCGTCGAGGCACCTGGATCGAGGGTTCCGTGGCCCGGATCGAGTCAGTGCGCAATCTCGCTCCAAACAAGATCCAGATCATCCTGCATCAGGGTATCAAACGTCAGATCCGTGTCATGCTGGGACAACTCGGCTTCAAGGTGAAGCGCCTCAACAGGGTGCGCCTAGGCCCCCTCACCCTGCGCGGGGTAAAGCCCGGAAGCTATCGTGATCTTCGGAAAGAGGATTTGGAAATCCTTCAGAAGGCGCTCAAGGCTCCCAAGCCTAAGAAGGAAAAACCTCCCTTCCTTGCCAAGCCAAGGGCCAAGAACGCGCACGCCATCAAAGGTGAACTCTTCACGGCAATGCCTTCATCCTTAAAAGCATCCAGCACCCTTCGCTCGCAGACATCCCCCGCAAAAAGTGCCGGCTCGAAGAGCCGTTCATCGGCCACCAAGCGTCCCCGAAAGACCTCACCTACCCAGGCTCGAGTGAGAAAATAAGCACTACAGCTGACCTATCGGCATCTTGTGGAGAGCCTATTAATAAGAAGCTGATGGATGGCCTAATGATTTAGATCCAGGATCTGCTATCCAGTTCAGATTTGATGACTTGCAGGTACCCATGACCGTGTAATTGATCAGGTTCCAAATAATTCCCTTCCGCCCACTCATTCCAAGCTTTGATGAAGAGAACTCGAGAACCTGGTGAGCGATCTTTTAATTGGTCCAGAGCTAGACTGATTTGCGATCGGAAAAGCTCAGGTGTCGAACCATGAAAGACAAGACCTCTGGCACCTGATCGTGGAGTGTTATCCCAATTAGGTCGAAGGCAACTGTACAGACCATCCTTCATAATCTTTGCCGGGATGAGTTTCATCCGGATTTGCTCATATTCAAAAATAGTGGGCAAATTTTTATCTGTTTTACTCGCTTCAGAAATCAAAGGCGCGGGCGGAACACATACAGCAGCATCAAAACCCTCGTTGCTAAAATCCCAGCTCCAATCCCATGCAAAACCAGTGAAGTGTATTCCATCGAGTCCGTTTTGCACTGCAAGTTTTTGCCAGATTTTTATAAACTCTTTTCTTTCAGGTAATTCCATTGGCTTGTAGACAGCGAATACCGGTTTGTTATTGATCCTGAGATAGCGCTTGTCCAAAAAAGCCGGAAGCAATGCATAAAAGTGACGGACTGCATCTTCATACCCGGAGTATGTCTGCTCAATGAGCACCCTGTTTGGGGCTCCATACCAAACTCCAGTCCAACTTGCGTTAGCCCAGCACAAGCAAAACGGAAAATCGGGTTTCCCCGAGGCAAGAACCTCGTTAAAAGGACGTTCAAGGATCCTTCGTCCAGAAAACCAGTAATGGTAGTAACAGAAGGCGCTGATACCATATTGGGCGGCCAAGTCTGCTTGTTGCTGACGAGTTTCAGGAACCCGAAGGTCATAAAAACCCAGATCGGCAGGAAGATGAGGCTGATAGTGCCCCCTAAACAAAGGGCGCGCTTTGGTGACATTTGTCCACTCGGTGAAACCCTTACCCCACCATGCATCATTCTCGGGAATGGGATGATACTGAGGTAAGTAAATGGCAATAAGCAGAGGGCGATGACTAACCGACATGGTTTTGTGAGAGTTTCATTTTTAAATTTCTAAACTGTCCTCATAACCCAGACTGATCAATTGCAAGAGTCTCATCGGGCAGATAAGTTTACTCAATATGAAATCGACTCATCGAACGATTCCCGGTTGCCCACCGGCGCTAGGTCCCTACTCTCTTGCAGTTCAGACCGCTTCGCCTCTTCTCTTTGTCTCGGGGATGACTCCCTGGGATCCCACGACTGGCAAGATCGAACGCGGAACCGTCACCGAGCAGACCCGCCTTGTTCTCGAAAACATCAAGCGTGTGGTCGAGGGCTCGGGAGCCAATCTGGCCAATACCGTCTCCTGCCGCGTCTACCTGAGCAATCTCTCACCAGAGACCTTCAAAGAGATGAATGCCGTCTACGCAGAGTATTTCGGAGGCGATCATCCTCCCGCCCGCGCCACGGTCGGCACGCAGTTGCTCGGCTTTGATGTTGAGATTGAATGCATTGTGGCTCTGGAGGATAAGTAGAGCATGCACCGTCCCATCATCTCGCGCTGCCTACAGCTGATCCTGCTTTTCACACTCGTTTTCACGGGCATACTCCGTGCCGAGGGGAACTTTCAAAAAGAATATATCGTCATTACCGGAGGCCCCTCTCTGATCGAGTGGGAGAAGTTCAAGAAGGTTCCACACGATCACTGGTGGGCGAATTTTGCCCATGCCTCCAGAATCCGTCTCGACGAACTTCGTCAGCAGTTCGGGCCTGAAGCCCGGATTACGTGGCTTGTCTACAAGCCCTCCTATGTCCGACGGGGTACCCGTCAGGAAAAACGCGATCTCTTGAATGAGTTGATCTCCATCCAGAAGAAAACCGGGGCAAACCTTGTCTTTTTCAACAACCAGAAACAGCTGATCGATTATCTCAATGTAGGAAAGCCTCGTGATCAGGTCAAAATCGCGGACCTCGAATACTTCGGGCATTCCAACAAATGCTGCTTCATGTTTGATTACAGCAACGAGATCGACAGTGGCTCGAAGGTCTGGCTGCACGAGACGGAACTCGGTCAGATCAATCGCGCCGACTTCGCTCCGCGAGCCTTTATCAAGAGCTGGGGATGCCACACTGGCGAGAGCATGAGCGCCCTCTGGAGGAAAGCCACAGGTCAACGCATGATTGGGGCCATCGGATCGACTGATTACTCCGGGAGTGATGTGCCGGGATGGCATCCGACACTTGGCAGCAGCACTGGTCGCTGGGTCCAGTAACGCCCCAATAACACGCCCTAGGGGAAGAATCATCTCGTGACCGATCATTCGCAGGAGGGTTTTTTCGGAAAAATGCTCCGTTATTTCGGCCGAGCGATGATCCTGCGTTGCCCGGTCTGCGGTAAGTCACCAATCTTTGCTCCCCTGCTTCACACGCGATCCCTCCGTGATTGGTTTTCACCTCTGGATGGATGTCCGCGCTGCGGTTATCCCTATGAGCGTGAGCCGGGTTACTTCCTAGCCTCGACATGGATGATCAATTACGGCGCGGGTAGCGTCCTGGGTATCGTCATCTATCTGGCCTTGGATCTCACCATCCATCCACCCATCGGATGGCTTCTCGCCGCGGTCATTACGCCTATTATCCTATTCAATCTTCTCTTCGCGCGCCACTCCAAGGCTCTCTTCATTGCCATCGACCACCTCTCCGATCCTCATGAGAAAGATCCAGGCGAGGATGGAGGCAACCTTCCGAAACCGGATGCCCCGACTAAGGGTTCGGGTGGACCTGCCCAACCCACTCCAAAACCCAAAACAGAACTTCAGAACGTCTAATGAACACTTCTGAAGCCGATGCACAGATTTTAATATGGAACCCAGAAACTCACGAAGAGGGGAAGGATCCCTCACGTGATTTTTCCTAGATTCCTGAGTTCCACATTCCTGCCGGCTGTTTGTCATATTGATAAGAGCGCATTGCCAGAGGGACACACCTGTTTTTAGTATCTTTGACTCAAACCATGTCTGAACTTCTCTATCTCGATCATAACGCCACAACCCCGATCGACCCCGAGGTGCGGGCCGCCATGCTGCCCTGGCTTGAGAATGAATTTGGCAACCCTTCCAGTGTCTACTCACTGGGGCGCCGCTCCTCCGCTGCGCTCACCAAGGCCCGCGAACAAGTCGCTTCACTTGTCGGAGCCCATCCCTCCGAAATTATTTTTAACAGTTGCGGCACCGAAGCGACCAATAGCGCCATTCTCTCCGCCTTGGCGATCGATCCCGACAAACGCCACATCATCACCTCGGCAGTCGAGCACAGCGCAACAATCAAACTCTGTGAATATCTGGCTACCCGCGGTTACGAGATCACTTGGTTGCAGGTTGATAAGGACGGCGTTCTTGATCCCGACAAGCTTGAGACGGCCATCACCTCCGAAACAGCTGTCGTCTCTCTCCTATGGGCTAATAACGAGACGGGGGTCCTTTTCCCCGTTGAGGAGATTGCTGCTATCACGACCCGAAAGAAAGTTCCTCTTCATCTTGATGCCGTGCAAGCCGCGGGCAAGGTGCCGATCAATCTTGAGGAACTCGCAGCCCAATATGTCTCCCTCTCGGCCCACAAGCTCTATGCACCCAAGGGAGTTGGCGCACTCTATGTGAACCGCCGCGCGCGCTACACCCCGCTACTTCGCGGCAGTCAGGAAGAGAGCAAACGGGGAGGCACCCAGAATGTTGCTTCCATCGTAGCCTTCGGAAAGGCAGCCGAGTTGGCCCAGGCTCATCTCTTGGCCACAGCGGAACGGATCAGCAAGCTGCGTGATCACTTCGAGCAGACACTCCTCTCGACAGTCGAAGGCGTCCGACGCAACGGCACCGACGAGCCTCGTCTGCCTAATACCAGCAACCTCACCTTCGCTGGTATCGAGGCAGAGACCGCCCTCCTCCTCTTTGATAAGGAGGGACTCTGCTGCTCCGCTGGATCAGCCTGCAGCAGCGGATCGATCAATCCCTCCCATGTTCTCACGGCCATGGGAGTCACCCGGAATGAGGCACGCGCCAGCCTTCGTTTCTCATTGGGTCGGACGACGACCGAAGAGGAGATCGATCGAGCCCTGGAGATCATTCCCCTCATCATTGCCAAGCTCCGCGCGGCGCAACCTACGGGAGGATCACCGGTTCACGTTTCGGCGTAAGGCTATTCCCAGCCCCCCCATGCACCTTCTTCCCATCCTTATCCCGGTAGCCCTTTTCATCATTGGACTTTTTGTCATTGGCCATAAGGAGAGCATGGAAGAATCAAAGTTGTCCTTGGAGGACTCCGGACGCCTTTACAAGGCCTCTTCGAAAGTGAGACTTTGGCGATTGCTCCCACTTATTTCAATTATTGCGGTTCTCCAGCTATTCAAGCTGGTCCCACAAAAAAACCACCTGCTGTTTGAAGCGCTTTCATTTGTCCTGGTGATCGTAGTGACATTCGGCATTTCCACATTTTTCAGATTTAAAGCCCTCGTAAAAGAGGGAGTTCCCGAGAGCTACATTCAAGCGATGAAAACCTACGCGAAAGCTCGTTTTGCGATGTTTTTGATTCTTCCTCTTCTGGTTTTCATCATCGGAATCCTCCCCTTGTTGTGGACGATCCTCGTGAATTTTTTCCATCCCCACTCCCACTGAACCAAGATATCGAACTATGAACTTCTCCCCCTTTGCCTCTGCGTCTTGTAGGTCTCGGAATATGGATATTCAAGGAGTTATTCGCAAATGCCCGGAAGGGCAAGGTGGCGGCAGCCCGAGCCGAACAGCTCGGGCGCTGGCGCTAAGCCAGAGCTACCGGTTTGGGAAGAACTCC
>CAIPWR010000119.1 GCA_903868795.1 uncultured Spartobacteria bacterium
AAATATTATTGACCTAACAAGATCACTAACGATATATAACGAAGCTTGGAAGGCATATTACAGCGCAACAGACTTATCGCAACAACTCAAGAACGCAGCAGACAAGCGAGTCGAAGACACCCTTGATAAATGGCTCCTCCCTCGGATAGAGGGCAGCTCTGTCCGTGGAACGGTCAAGAAGCTACTGAAAGAATATCGACCTGCCTCTGATTCAGAAATTGCCGAGAAGTGCATGGACCGCTTGAAAGTGATCACGCTACCGGAAATAAATGATCACTCTACCGCTCGAAAGTGATCACTCTGCTGGAAATAGATGATCACCCTAACTGTCCAAAGTGATCACTCGTTTTCGGGTTTGTCGGTTGGTTCCTGAGCATCCTCTTTCGTGATCGAAAGATGGCAAGGAAACGACTGAATATGAGAAAGATCCATGAAGTTCTCCGGCTACGGCTGGAGCAAAAGATGAGTATCCGCGATGTGTCCGTCTCGTGCGGCATCGGATTCGGAACGGTTATTAACTACATCAAGCTGGCTGAGGCGGCTGGCCTTAAATGGCCTCTTCCGGAGGGCATGACAGATAGCTCACTGAATGCATTGTTGTTTCCACCCAAGGAATCCAAGGCGAAGGCTCGCGATGTTCCCGACTGGAGTCATGTCCATTCTGAACTCTCACGCAAGGGCGTGACGCTGGCTTTACTCTGGAAAGAATACGACGATGGAACACATGGTGGCTTCGGTTATAGCCGTTTCGTCGAACTATTCCGCGCGTGGGAAGGGGCGCACGGGTTTACGATGATTCAGCATCATCGGCCCGGCGAGAAAATCTACGTGGATTTCTCTGGGATGACAATGACTCTGACAGACCCGGCAACCGGGGAGCAGACACAGGCCCAGGTGTTCTGCGCGGCGACGGGTTACTCCCAATTGCTTTATGCCCGGGTGTGCCGCACTCAAGGACTTCGAGATTGGCTGGACTGCCACTGTCTCATGTTCGAATTCTTCGGGGGCGTGTCGGAGGTGGTCGTTATCGACAACCTCAAGTCAGGTGTAAAGAAGACTTGCAGGTACGACCCTGAAATGAATCCGGCCTACGCGGATCTGGCACAGCATTATGAAGTCACGGTGCTTCCGGCCCGTGTTCGCAAACCTCAAGACAAATCTAAAGTCGAAAACGGAGTGCAGCAAATCGAGAGATGGGCGCTTGCACCCTTGCGTGATCGCATCTTCTTCACCATTGAAGACGCTCAGGAAGCGGTTGAATCTGAACTCCTTAAAGTTAATGCTCGCAAGCTCTCGGACATGCCGTGTTCGAGACGCGAATTCTTTGACTCGGAAGAAAAGAAGTTACTTCATCCATTGCCAGCCGAGCGGTATGTCTACGCCGAGTGGCGCAAAGCCAAAGTCGGCCCTGACTACCATGTGCGGTTCGAGTCTCAAGCCTACAGCGTTCCTCACCGTCTTTGCAGCCAAAGCCTTGACGTGCGTTTGACGAAAACCAGAGTCGAAATCTTCCAGGAATCGGTCATGGTAGCTTCCCACAATCGACAGCCAGGGCCTAGATATATCTCAACGACACCCGAGCACATGCCTGAGTCACACCGTGAATATGCCGAGTGGACGCCTCAGAGACTGTCCCGGTGGGCGTCTGAATCTGGACCCTGCGTCGGAGAATTCGTCCAAACGATGCTTCTGACCTATGTTCGACCCGAACACGGATTCCGGCCAGCGTTCGGGCTCATCAGTCTTGCCAAACGCTATGGGCATGAACGTTTGGAGCGGGCTTGCGCAAGAGCGCTTCGCGCGGGAGCAACCCAATATAGAAACGTTAAATCCATTCTCGAGAAGGGACTCGACCAATTGGACGAGATTCCAGGTCTCGACACAGTCGACCCAGCACCCGTTCCCGAGGCTCACGAGAACGTACGAGGTGCCGACTACTTCGACAAGAAGGTCCAATCATGAGGCAACTGGTTCTCGACCAGTTGGACGCTCTTGGTCTTAAGGATATGCGAAAGGGACTGGAAAGCCAGTCGGAAACTCATGACGACCGCTCTTTCGAAGACAGGCTTTGCGAACTGCTCGAATACGAAAGGGTGGCAAGAGACGAGCGCAGACTTAAGGGGCGGCTAAAGAAGGCGGGCATCCGTCAAACTGGCAGACTCGAAGAACTCGATGGCGCAACTGCGCGTGGAATCGATAGGCAAACCCTTGACTTTCTCTCGCGTGGAACTTGGCTCAAAGACAAGAGGAATGTGGCGCTCACCGGGCCGTGCGGCGCAGGCAAGACTTTCATCGCAAGCGCACTCACGCACCGGGCATGCGACCTGGGCTTCAACGCCCGGTACTGCCGATTGCCCAGACTGCTCCAAGAACTTCAAGTCGCTCGCGCCGACGGAACTTACGCAAAAGAGCTCGCATCGCTAGAGAAGGCCGACCTCCTCGTCCTAGACGATTGGGGCATCGCGCCACTTGATGCAACCGCCAAAAGGGATCTTCTCGAAATCCTGGATGACCGATACCAAAAGAAGTCAACTTTGGTTGCCGCTCAATTGCCGCTCGAAAACTGGCACGCTTGGATTGCCGATCCCGCTCTGGCTGACGCTATCCTGGACCGCCTCGTGCACAATGCTTACCGACTCGAACTCAAAGGAGAATCCCAAAGAAAAATGAGGGGAATTCCAGAGGGAGAACTCCGGTAACCTCGACCACAAGAACCAACCGACAAGCACGCGAAAAAATGATCAGTTTTGACAGTTAGCGTGATCACTTTGGAGCGGCAGCGTGATCACTTTGCGCCGGTAGGGTGATCACTTTCAGCGGAATGCGCATCCGGTTCCATATAGAAATGAATTGCCCCTGGGGTTAGGGGCCATGATGAGGTGAGGATCTGACGGGTGGGGTCTCAATTGAAATAATACGGCATGGCGTGATACCACCTGCCGCCGTACTTTTCGCGCCAGTGGTAGATCGTCTGGTCAGTGACTCCGTGAGCCCTTGCTACCGACGCGATAGCGCCGCCAGCCTCGATTTCCATCAACAC
>CAIPWR010000120.1 GCA_903868795.1 uncultured Spartobacteria bacterium
ATTGGGGTCTGTGATGATGAAAGTTTCACCTGTTCCAGCCCGTTCATAGATCAATGTGCTTTTGTCAGGTGAAGGTTGAGGTCGGAGAACGCGCTTGCGTTCCAGCATCACGGCAAGGAGATAACGGGTATTTGTGTGAGCAGGATCATTGCTTTCTATCAGCCTGCGAAGCATCCCTTCGGCATCATCGCGGGGTAGCGGTTCTGGCGGTGGGGGTGTGGGTGGCTCGAATTTGGAGCGCCATGCTGAGAATGGTAATTCGGTGCTCGGATCAAGAGATCTGACCTTCCATGCCTCCTCGCAGAGATCACTGCGGCGGAAACCATCGCCATCCACAAAGAGGGCTGTGTGGAAAACTTCCCCTTCGGCGAATGGATGTCCCGTGGCATCGCATGCCTCGGCACGCGCCTTGATGTTCCAGTCTTGCTGCATGTTTCAGGGGATTTTAGGCCAGGATCAAAAGCCGGGCAACCGCAACTTTGGAAGTTCCCGGCCTGTTGCCTTGATCCAAAAAAGGAAGAGGCCGATGACAAGGAAGATGAGGATAGGTCCCCAACCAGCAACCCATCCAGGAATGCGGTCACCTTTGCCGAGGGCGATGAAGAGGCTGCTTGAGAAAATTAGGGCAGCGAAAAGTCCGATGGCAGTGGCAACACCCCCCATGATGCCTCGGCGACCAATGACCACACCCATGGGGCCGGCAATGAAGATCAGCACAAGGCAGATCCACGGCAGGGCCCATCGGTAATACCAATGAGTCACAAACGGAGCGAGACGTGTCTCTGGGAACTCAGCGTTGCAGCGCAGGTAATCGGTCAGTTCCGGAAGCCCCATGAATTCCGAGTTCATGGTCGAGCTGGCGATTTTCCAGGGGGTTTCATTCCACCCCTTGATCTCCAGTCTGGGTGAGGACTCCGAGGAGACTTGGTTTCCGGATTCATCGACGATGACATGACGGGCATCGAAGAGTAGCCAGGTTGCCGTTTCAGGCACATAAGCGGCATGGGGTGTGTACCATTTCTCCGTCACGACGCCCGACTCGTTCTGCTGAATGATCTCTACGTTCACGGCCTGGTTGGCCTTGGTGAACAAAGCATTCAGATACCAGAGTCGTCGATCCTCACGGTTGCGGAAGAGATGATTGCCGATCCCGTTGAACGGTTTCCTGCCAGATTTGATTTCGCTCTTGATCTCATCGCTGGAGGACCCTGCCTGTGGGGCGAGGCGGTAGTTAAGGGCACCCAGGAGAGCTGTCATGAGGAGTCCCACAATCACGAGCGGCAAAAAAATCCTGTAGAGACTCACTCCTGCGCAGAGCATGGAGATGATCTCATTGCGACGAGACATCTGGGTTAGCGTGTACAGGAGCGCTAGGAGAAGACCCACCGGCACGCTCAGCACAATAACGCTGGGGATCTGAAGAAGATAGTAGCGTGTGACGAGCCCGAATGTCGCGTGTCCGGAAAGAAAATCCGGCAGGTTGACGCTCAGATCCCAGACCAGCCAGACAGAGACGAACCCGGAAACGCAGTAAAAAAAAGGAATCAGAAACTTGTTGAGGAGGTATCGGTCTAGGATCGTCATGGCGGTCGCCGGCAGAAACCCGTTGCAGGAGGCCGGAAAGAACACGATTCTGAATCCCTTGCGACGGATTCTGCAATCGTAATCACCCTGCTGTCCCGACCTATTCCCATGATTTCCCTCAATGAAGAGATTGCCCCCGGAGCCCCATTGGCTTCAGGTGGCTTTGCGCGCGAAATCGCGGAGCTCTTCGGACCCAAGGGTAGCCTGGCTTCCATCCGGGGATTTGAATGGCGTCCCGAGCAGCAGCGTATGGCGGAAGGGGTTGCCGGGGCACTTGAGGGGCGATCTCATCTCGTGGTTGAGGCAGGGACTGGAGTGGGGAAATCCCTCGCCTACCTTATTCCCTCCGTTCTTCATTCCATCAGGACGGGTCGTAAGGCCCTGATCAGCACCCACACGATCAACCTCCAGGAACAGTTGCTCTACAAGGATGTCCCGCTTGTTCGGGGCTTGATTGGGGAGGAATTCGAGGCAGTCCTTCTCAAGGGGCGTCAGAATTATGTCTGTCCCACCCGATTGGCCCGCGCCCTCCGACATGGCAACGATCTCTTCACGACTGAGGAGAAACCGGAGATTGAACGCATCCGCGAATGGGCGGCGACAACCGCGGATGGATCACTCAGTGACCTTCCCTTCGAGCCGGCACAGCAACTTTGGGCCCAGGTTTGTAGCGAACAGCATCTCTGCACACCCAAGACCTGCGGTCGTGATTCTGGATGTTTCTACCAAGCCGCGCGGCGCCGTGCGCAGTCCGCACAGGTCCTCGTGCTCAACCACACGCTCTTTTTCACGCTCCTTGGAGACCCTGAGGATGAGGGAATCGGCTATCTCTTCCCTGATGATTTTGTGATCTTTGATGAAGCTCACACCGTCGAACAAGTGGCCTCTCGGCATCTCGGTTTTTCTCTTTCCCAGTATGGTCTTCGACATTCGATCCAACGGCTCTACAATCCAAGAACCCGTAAGGGCCTGCTTCAGCAAGCCAAGCACAATGAAGGAATCAGCACGGCATCCGATCTGATTCCGGAAATTGACCGATTCTTTGACTCGATCGCCGGTGCCTGCACGTTCCGGCAGGGAAGAGAGTGTCGCGTGCGCGGCGATGAAGCCGCCGACCTGATCGAGGTCGTGTCGGACAGTCCACTATCCGAAAGTTTGGCTCGTTTGGCTGAGTCGGCCGGCACTGCTGCGGCGAAAGCCGAGGAGGAGGGGCTGAAGGGTGAACTTTCTGAGGTTGCCTCGAGGCTGAGAACATCTCGGGCCGGACTCGTCGATTTTCTCTCCCAGAGCGAACCGGGCCATGTCTACTGGGTGGAGCGGAATGGGAAGGCCTCCTCCTGGTGCAGTCTGCATGCTGCGCCTGTTGCTGTGGCTCCGCTCTTGGGGCGACTCCTTTTTCGCGAGGGTAGTACCGCCGTCATGACGAGTGCTACTCTTTCGGTCGGCTCTTCCGAGCTGGATTATTTCCGAGGTCGCGTCGGTGCCCTCGAGGTGCCTTCGTTGCAGCTTGGCTCCCCGTTTGATTACTCCAAGCAGATGAAGCTTCATCTTGTGCGCAAGATGCCTGAACCTAAGGACCCTTTGTACGAGGAGTCGCTTGCCACATGGATCAGCCACTTTACCGAGGAGAGCAGCGCTCGGGCCTTTGTTCTTTTTACCAGCCACCGGACCATGCAGTCCGTTGCTGGTCGGATGGGCGATTTCTTCGAGAGGAAAGGTTGGAATCTGATCGTGCAGGGAGGCGGGCTCTCCCGGTCGCGCATGCTGGAAAGCTTTCGGGAGGATGGAGAGAGTGTCCTCTTCGGCACAGATAGCTTCTGGACGGGCGTCGATCTTCCCGGAGAAGCACTCTCCAGCGTCATCATCACCAGACTTCCGTTTGTGACTCCCGACCACCCGCTCACCGAGGCGAAGTTGGAGGAGATCGAGTCCGCAGGGGGCGATCCCTTTCAGACTTACTCTCTTCCCGAGGCAATTCTGAAACTCCGCCAAGGGGTCGGCAGACTCATCCGTAGCGCCAAAGATCGAGGATCCATCGTGATCCTCGATAGCCGCATCCTCTCACGTCCTTATGGGAAGGCTTTTCTAAAAGCACTCCCCGAATGTCCGGTGGAGATTGCTTAATCGGTGATGGGGAATTGGGAATTGGGAATTGGGAATTAGGCAAGGAGTCTTCCCGATGCTTCCCAATTTAAGGCGTCTTGTAGTGCAGGGAAACCAGGCGCAGGGATTTCTCTTTTTCCTCAACGCTGTAATAGTTTAATTCGAGGTTCACTGTAGGTTGACTCCATTGATAGATGATCAGCGTGTAGGTCATTTCCGCAGGGATATTGTCTCCTGCAGGGTGCTCCTTGACCTTGTTAACCAAAAGGGTTCCAAGGCCGTAGCGCTCATCGATCCGTCGTCTGGTGCGATCAAAGAAGTCGACAGTCTTTTCGGCATCCCATGTGGGATCGTCATATTGCAACTCCACCTCAATCAGGGAACCATCCTTAAAGGTGAAGAGCGATTTTTTCAGCAAAGTGTCGCCGATGCTGA
The DNA here is from genome assembly GCA_903868795.1 of uncultured Spartobacteria bacterium. Taxonomy (GTDB): domain Bacteria; phylum Verrucomicrobiota; class Verrucomicrobiia; order Chthoniobacterales; family UBA6821; genus UBA6821. The sequence continues at coordinate 4,123 of CAIPWR010000120.1, forward strand.
GTCCTTCTGCTTCCAGGATGACTTTGCCGATCGATTTCCCCGTGCAGGAGGTTTCGCGTGCCTTCACTGCATTGATCATCCCGCGGACCTTCTCAATGCTGTCACCCCACGTCAGTCCGTAGGGTATTTTGATTTCTTTCAGCGCCTGTTGCTGCGCCATAGCGCCTACCCCTGACATCAGTAGGGCAACTATCATAAGGATGATCCGAAGGGCATTCATCAAGGCGTGGATTCTCCAGCAGAAGGAGATAAATGGAAAGCATCAGGAGAGACCTCCAGCTTTCCTGCGGAGAGAGGAACCAGGCGATTAAGTCCGATGATCTCATAAATGATCGTCCCCTCAGGGTTGTCGAGCATCAGGTGCGCGTTTCCCTCTTTGATTCCATGCAGCACGCGGACGCGTTGTGATAAAGCATCGTTTTTCAGTGGAAAGGAAAGAATGGGAAGTCCCTCCGCTGTTACGGTGCAGGTGTTTTCCTTGATCGATGCGGCAATGGTGATGAGAGGAGTGTTTTCCAGCAACGCATCCTTGGGTGCGTGAACAGCGATGGAGTTTTTCTGTAATGGTTTGGAAGTAAGCGAGGAGGGCCAATCCGGAGAAGGTAGGCCCACAGCAGGCTCCGAGAAGGGAAGTGATGAGATGGAGAGGGGTCCGTGAACCATGCCTTTCGCTAGATAGCTTCCCGCTTCGACGGGGCGCCCCTGGTCATCTTTTTCATCCCAAGTCATGATAAGACCGTTGAGGCCGGCAGGAATCGAATCCATAGGGGCATCACGGTAAAGCAATCTAATGAGCGCCCCCTCTTTCGAGAAGATCCCTAGAGTCACCGGCCCCTCCAGTTCTGGAAGCGCTACGGCGAAGGATTGATCACCGCGTGCTGCAACTACAGAGATCCCGAGCAGGTAAAGGCAGAAGCTCAGGCAATTCTGCTGGAGTCTCTGCGATAAAATTGTACGCCTGTTTGACACCTTCTTTTGCATGCTACGCTGATCCTTGACCATGATAAGATCTCATCCCAAGCACTTTCGGGTTGCGACTCTTGGTTCCTGCGATTCCAATCTAAGGAATTATGTCTCCATCCATCCTAGTCACAGGGGGCGCGGGCCTCATCGGTAGCGCACTGATCCATGCCCTGAACCAGCGGGGTCAGGATGATATCCTCGTCACTGATGTCCTTGGTAAGGATCAAAAGTGGAAAAATCTCTCCCCGCTGCGCTTTGACGACTACCAACAGGCCGATGCCTTCCTCGACCGACTTGAGTGTGAACCGGAGAGCTTGGATTCGATCCGCACGATCTTTCACCTTGGAGCCTGCTCCGCCACCACCGAAAGAGACGCCGGATACTTGATGGAGAATAATTTCGGGTACACCAAACGTCTCGCGCAGTGGGCGCTCCAACACGGCATCCGTTTTGTCTACGCAAGCTCAGCTGCCACCTATGGTGATGGTTTACGAGGGATGGATGACGGCACTGCTCACCTCGAGTCACTCCGCCCGCTTAATGCCTACGGCTATTCGAAGCACCTCTTCGATCTCCATGCCAAGCGCAACGGATGGCTCGACCGGATTGCAGGCATCAAATACTTCAATGTTTTTGGCCCGAACGAAGGTCACAAGGGGGAGATGCGCAGTCTTGTTGCGAAAGCCTATGAGCAGATTCTCGAAACCGGCAAGGTCTGCCTCTTCAAGAGCCACAGGTCTGACTATAAGGACGGGGAACAGGTCCGCGATTTTGTCTATGTGAAGGACGCCGTTGCGATGACCCTTCACATCGCCGACACACCTATGGCCAATGGACTTTTCAACATCGGTACTGGTACTCCCCGTACATGGGTGGATCTTGCTACGGCGCTCTTTACCGCGCTCGATCGCAAGCCTGAGATCGAATTCATCGACATGCCGCCCCACATTCGGAATCAGTACCAGTACCACACCTGCGCTGATGTGACCCGACTCTGCTCCACGGGTTGGAAGACTGCGCCGACCACTCTGGAAGATGCAGTCAGTGACTATGTCCGCAACTACCTTGTGCCGGGACGGCATTTGGGTGAAATCACCGGACAAGTTATTTGACACATCATTGCCTTGAAGTGGGTAAGTCAAAAATATGAAAATACCTCAGCAATCCACTCACCGATTGGATCTTTGGACGCAGATAATCAATCAAGTTTCTGCAAAAAATATAGCTGAAATCGGTGTATGGAAAGGGGACTTTGCCGCATCAATGCTGGGAAAATGTCCAACTATTGAAAAGTACTACATGGTTGATCCATGGGCTCAGTTGCCCGATTGGAACAAGCCCTTCAATGTTTCAAATAAAGAATTCAAAGCGGTTTATGATGAGGCACTTAAAAAGACAGGCTTCGCTTCAGAAAAACGCCTGATACTTAAGGGAAAAACAAAAGATGTTATTGGCCAAATCGCTGATTCCAGTCTCGACTTTGTTTACATAGACGGGGATCACACGCTTCGCGGCATCACAGTTGATTTGATCAACATCTTACCAAAGGTCAGGAATGGAGGCTTGATAGGGGGTGATGACTTCACCATGTCTCCATGGCAACACCATGCGAAGTTTGAACCTACCCTTGTTTGTCCATTTGCAGTCTACTTTGCAGAGGCTATGGATCTGCCCATTTATGCGCTACCTCACCAACAATTCCTTATAGAGAAATCTGCAACAGGATTTCATTTTCATGATCCTTTTGGGAATTACAGCAACCTAGGGCTCAATAATTTTCCAACTGATACAAACAACTTCTTTAGGAGAGCAAAAAGAATCTTGGGCAACTTGTTCGGTTTCAATCCCTGAAGTTCTTAAAACTCAAGGAAACTCCGAAATCCTTGCCTCGCAGGAAGGCAATCACTTCCTGAAGTTCATCCCGCTTGGTCCCTGTTACTCGCACCTGTCGATCCTGCAGTGAGGCCTGCACTTTGAATTTTTCGGCCTTGATGGAAGCCGTGATCTCCTTGGCCTTATTTCCTTCGAGTCCCTGCATGATGACGAACTCCTGCCGTGCATGCCCGATCGACGAGATTAAGGGATCCTTCTGCTCGACGTTGCGAAGATCGACTCCACGTTTTGCCAACTTACCCACCATGATTTCACGGACACCCTTGAGCTTGTTGTTATCCTCCGCAGTCAGGGTGATTAGTTCCGGCTTGGTGAGCTCAATTTTGACATTGCTCCCCTTGAAGTCGAACCGAGTGACCAGTTCTTTTACAGCCTGATTCACCGCGTTCTCGATCTCCATCCGCTCGATTTCTGAAACAATGTCAAAGGAAGGCATAGGGTCAGGCTGAAGGAAAAAGGCTGAAGGCTGAAGGCTAAAATCAATAGGGCCAATCGGGGGAATCACACTTGGGGATCTGGGTGTCTCTTCATTCACACTTGTGAGTTGCAATCCAGCGCTGGTGTATGGATCTTATTTGGCCCTACTGAGCCAGCATCAAACGCTGAAGAAGGGTTCCAAAACATGAGCGCCACCACCACAGACACCATCGAAAAGCCTCGCACGGAGAATACTCGTGTGTGCGGCGTGACGCGACTGATCTCTCCTTTTGAGGTCAAGGAGATGCTCCCGGCTTCCCCGGAAATCCTTGCCAAGGTCGCCGAGCATCGCGAAACCTGCCGCCGCATTCTGCGTGGTGAGGATCCCCGCCTGCTGGTCATCGTCGGCCCGTGCTCGATCCATGATCCCGTCTCTGCTCTCGACTATGCCCGTCGACTTGCTGATCTAGCCAAGGAAGTGGAGGGCAAGCTCTTCCTCGTGATGCGGGTTTATTTCGAGAAGCCCCGCACGACAGTCGGATGGAAGGGGCTCATTAATGATCCGTACCTGAATGATTCCGGTGATATGCAGCATGGAATCAAGGTTGCTCGCCAGCTCCTGCTTGATGTCGCAGCGCTCGGCCTCCCTGCCGCCACGGAGGTCCTCGACCCGATCATGCCGCAGTATATCGCGGACCTGATCAGCTGGTCGGCGATCGGGGCGCGGACCACCGAGTCCCAGACGCACCGCGAGATGGCCAGCGGACTCTCAATGCCTGTCGGCTTCAAGAATGGCACGGACGGCAGCATCCAGACGGCCATCGACGCGATGCGCTCCTCCCGCAGTGCACACAGTTTTCTGGGCATCGATCAGGAGGGGATGACCAGCATCATCAAGACGGCCGGCAACCCCGATGGTCATCTTGTCCTTCGTGGCGGGCGTGACGGAGTGAACTATCATGCGAACCAGACGGCGGATGCCGCTGCCAAGCTCAAGGCTGCAGGGGTGCCTACGGCCATCATGATCGATTGCAGTCATGCAAACAGTGGCAAGGATCCTGCCCGTCAACCCGAGGTCTGGAATAGCATCTTGGAGCAGCGTGCATCCGGTCGTACCGATATCGTCGGGGCAATGATCGAGAGTCATCTGGAATTCGGAGCTCAGAACCTAGGTGACGATCCCTCAGCGCTTCGTTACGGGGTCTCGATCACCGATGCCTGTCTCGACTGGGAGTCGACCGCGGAACTCCTTCGCAAGGCTTAGAAGCCAGGGAGTGGAGGCGTAACGTTTTTCTCGCGTGGCAAAGTCCATCCGGGAGATATCATTTACGGCACTCGATTTCGAGTCCGCAGGTGAAAGGCCCAACGAGGCGGGTGTTCCCATTCAGATCGGCATTGCCTCGATGCAAGATCTCATTCCGTTGCCGGATACATTCTATCGTAGCTATCTTCATACACCGCGCCCCGTCACTTGGTCCGCCCAAAAGATCCATGGAATCACGGATGCCGATCTTAAAAATGCTCCGGAACTTCTCTCCCTCTGGCCCGAGATTAAGCAGCGGCTTGAAGGACGCTGGATCGTTGCTCATGGAGCTGGGACCGAGAAGCGCTACCTACGGGCCTTCCCCATGCATGGGTTCGGCCCCTGGGTTGATACGCTCACGCTGAGTCGCAAGATTCTTCCGGGGCGCCCCTCCTACGCCCTCTCCGACTTGGCGGGGGAACTTTCCTTAGAAGTGCAGGCTCACGCGATGCTGCCTGACTTTGGGTGGCACGAGGCTCTCTCTGATGCGCTGGCCTCGCTGCTTCTGCTCAGGAAACTGATTGAATTGAGCGGCATCGCCGATCATTCGGCGGAGGTTTTGCTTCACTGAGGTGGATAGACTGAAGACGGTTAGACTGTTAGCTCAGAATCTGATGAGTAAGGTCTCCAAACCTTGAAAAACCTAATAGCCTTCAGGCTTAACCGCTGTAAATCCAATCCAGCCAACGGCTGGAGATGGTGCTCGGGGAGGGACTCGAACCCTCATGCCTTTCGGCATGCGCCCCTTAAACGCACGTGTCTGCCATTTCACCACCCGAGCAACTGATGGGTGTGGCATCATACGGGGAGATGGCTTTCGGGCAAGATAGAAAAAGAAGAAAAATGTTGTTGTCTCCCGAACTCTTCCGTGGCATCCTCTCACTCCTTTTCCAAAGATTTTCCCATGTCCTACGCAATCATCCAAACCGGCGGCAAACAGTACCGCGTCTCCGAGGGAGACGTTCTGAGTGTCGAGAAGCTCGCTGTCGAAACCGGCAAAGAGACCACATTCAGCGATGTCCTACTCGTCGTGAACGGCGACAAGGTCACCCTTGGTTCCCCGCTCGTTTCCGGAGCAAGTGTTCAGGCCGAGGTTGTTGATCAGTACAAGGATGACAAAGTGATCGCCTTCAAGTTCAAGCGCCGCAAAGGCTACCACCGCACCGTCGGTCATCGGCGTCAACTCACCGAGTTGAAGATCACCAAGATCTCAGCCTAATCATTTTTTAACTTTAAGCACCTACTGCCATGGCACATAAAAAAGGACAAGGAAGCGTCAAGAATGGACGCGACAGTGAAAGCAAACGCCTCGGCGTGAAGAAGTTCGGCGACCAGAGCGTTGTCGCCGGAAACATCATCATCCGCCAGCGTGGAACCAAGTTCATTCCAGGCCGCAATGTCGGTCTTGGACGCGATTACACCATCTGGTCGCTTGTCGATGGCAAGGTTCGTTTCGACCGTGCTGGTCGCCGTGTGAATGTCGATCCCGTTGCTTCGGTAGAGGCTTCCGCCAACTAAGAATCTCTTTTCGTCCATTAAGAAAGGATGAGCACCCCCGGCCTTTAACAGCCGGGGGTTTTCTTTTTTACAAAATTCTCCTAATCTTCCGATGATACGATTCGGTGTTCTTGGTTCTGGCAAGGGATCCAATTTTCGAGCCCTTGCGGAGGCCTTTCAGACCGGAGTCTTGGACGCTCAGCCTGTCATCGTCCTCTCCGATGTGGAGCATGCCGGCATTTTGGATCTCGCGCGGACATTTGAAATTCCCTGTCACTTTGTTGCTCCAGGTCCTTACCGGACCAAGATGTCTCCGGAAGCCGAAATTGAAATCGTCCGTTTGCTGCGTGATGCCCAGGTCGATTTCGTCGTTCTTGCGGGATACATGCGTGTCATCAAAGAACCACTTCTAAATGCCTTCCCCGGACGTATTTTGAATATTCACCCTTCGCTTCTGCCGGCGTTCCGTGGACTGGAAGCATGGCGTCAGGCTGTAGAAGCCGGTGTTTCTGAGGCCGGTTGCACTGTTCATCTGGTCGATGCAGGCGTGGATACAGGAACGATTCTCGGCCAAAGTCGCATCCCCGTGCTCCCTGATGATACTGCCGAGTCGCTGCACGCTCGGATCCAAGTTGCCGAGCACGAACTCTATCCCCGAATCGTGCGGGAATTTGCTGACCATCTGCAGGCAGGAGAATGAGACGGCCACACCTACCTATCTAGGTAGGGATGAATTTAGCCTTCATCCTTTATCCTTCAACCTTTAGTGTCTTCTGATGCTTGGTAAACGCATCATTCCCTGTCTCGATGTCGATGGTGGCCGTGTGGTGAAGGGAACGAAGTTTGAAAACATCCGTGATGCCGGAGACCCCGTCGAGTGCGCCCGCGCCTACGATGCCCAGGGGGCCGATGAACTCGTCTTCCTCGACATCACTGCATCCCACGAGGGGCGCGCCACCATGCGAGAGGTGGTCGAGAAGACGGCGGACGCCTGCTTCATGCCGCTGACCGTGGGAGGTGGTATTCGTAAGGTTGAGGACGTGCGGGCGATGCTGCTAGCCGGAGCCGATAAGGTGAGCATGAACACCGCGGCCCTCGATGATCCTAATCTCGTGAATGCCTCCGCCGAAGGATTCGGTTCCCAGTGCGTCGTTGTCGCGATCGATGCACGTCGTGATGGACAGGGTGGCTGGATCGTTCACACCCACGGAGGTCGCAAGCCCACGTCTTGGCAGGCCGTTGATTGGGCCATCGAGGTCGCCAAGCGCGGAGCGGGGGAGATCCTCCTCACCAGCATGGACTCCGACGGAACGAAGAAAGGCTACGATTTGGAACTCACTGCCGCCGTCAGCGATGCGATTGGCATTCCCGTAATCGCCAGTGGCGGCGCTGGTGACATTGGTCACATGGCCGAGGTTCTCACTGTTGGAAAAGCAGACGCCGTGCTTGCCGCAAGCATCTTCCACTTCGGCCACTACACTGTTGGTGATGTGAAGAGGGAGTTGGCGACGCACGGCATTCC
>CAIPWR010000121.1 GCA_903868795.1 uncultured Spartobacteria bacterium
GGGGTTTCTCGGCAAGGGAGGGATGATCGGTCAGCATTGCGCCGCAATCTTTGCCGATGCCATGGTGAAGGGCCTCAAGGGATTCGATACCAAGACAGCTTACGAATACCTCAAGCGATGCGCCTTCGAGGTTCCCAAGAAAGGAAGCGACACGAGACAGGGCATGGCTGATTACCTCAAGTATGGCTATGTTACGCCACAGGGTAGCCGATATTGCCTCTCCTGCACGCTCGACTATGCCTATGATGACTGGTGTGTTGCTCAAATGGCGAAGCAACTGGGTGACACGGAGACAGCCGTAAAACTAACCGATCGCTCCAAAAAATATCCGATCCTCTGGGATCCAACGGTTGGCTTTATGCGGGCGAAGGATAAAGACGGCAAATGGATTGAGCCCTTCGATGAATTCCTCTGGGGTGGACCATACTGCGAGTCTGGCCCTTGGCAGTCGAGCTGGTTTGCCCCCCATGATCCGGCAGGTCTTGCTAGCTTACTTGGTGGTCGTGAGAAGTTTGCCGCGAAGATGGATCAGCTCTTTGCTCTACCTCCAACCTTTCATTATGGGACAGGCGGTTATCCGAGTAGTATCCACGAGATGAATGAAATGGTGCCTCTCCACATGGGGCAATGTGCTCTGGGCAATCAGCCCTCCTTTCATATTCCCTATCTCTTCGCGACGGCGGGACAACCGTGGAAGACGGAGTACTGGACGCGCTTCGCCTGCGCCAATCTCTTCAACTCCTCAAACAAGGGATTCTGCGGAGATGAGGACACCGGCTCGATGGCAAGCTGGTATGTCTTAAGTTCGATTGGACTCTATCCCTTCTGCCCTGGATCACCCGAGTACATCGTCACGAGTCCTGTCTTTCAGAAAATCACGATCCATTTGCAGGGCAACAAAACCCTCGTCATCAATGCACCATCCAACAGCCCCGAAAATGTCTATATCCAGAAACGATCGTTTAACGGCCAGGAACAACACAAAGTGACCATCAGTCACAACGAGATCACACAAGGAGGAGAGATCTTCTTTGAAATGGGGCCAAAGCCTAAAATCAAACCTCTGCCAGACACGGCTCTCCCTTATTCCGTGACAACCGAAAATGTGAAATAGAGACTTTATTTATTTACCCCCCTACAAAAACAATGATAGCCCCCACCCCACGACTCCTCCTCTGTGCTATTGCGATATTCGCAATAAACAGCCAAGCGGCTGATACCAACTCAGTCATAAGTAATGCCCTGTCCAGTAACTCAGCCTCCAGCAATTCCCTGCCGGATTGGGCTCTAGTACCTTTTGTCCGACCCCAGAATGCCCAGCCGGTCGTTAGTCCTGACACTAATTCCGTCTTCGACTGCCCAATGCGGAAGATGCCAATCCATTGGGAAGCAAGGCACACCTTCAATCCTGCTTCTGTATCCAAGGATGGAAAAATTTATCTTCTCTACCGTGCAGAGGATGATTCGAGTAAAGGAGGTATTGGTTCCTTAACCTCTCGTCTAGGACTGGCTGCGAGCACTGATGGCATCCATTTCATCAAGGAACCCAAGCCGATTTTTTATCCCGCTGATGATAATCAGAAAGATTGGGAATGGTTTGGGGGATGCGAAGACCCTCGCATCACGGAAGGCCCTGACGGAACCTATTATCTGACCTATTCCCAGTATCCTCGTGGAACCAGAAGTTCTTGGCGCGTCGGTCTGGCCAGCTCCAAAGATCTCCATACCTGGATCAAATATGGCTCCCCATTCACCGGCACGAAGTACGAAGACAATCACGGACTTCAGAGGAAATCAGCGGCCATTGTGAATGAGATCAAGGATGGCAAGTTGGTAGCCGCTAAGATCAATGGGAAATACTGGATGTATTTTGGTGAGGGTTGCGTGAACCTCGCAACCTCTGATGATCTCATTCACTGGGTTCCTGTAGAAGGATCTAATGGGAAGCCTCTCGAAGTGATGCATACTCGTCGCTTTTTCCCTGACAGCAATCTGGATGAAATCGGCCCATGCCCCGTGCTGACGGACAAAGGAATTATTGTGTTCTACAATGCAAAAAATGGTAATCCAACAAAGGATGGCGATCCGAGCCTTGCAGGCGGTGTCTATACTGGAATGCAGGCACTCTATGATGCGAAGGATCCGACCAAGCTGATCGCTCGACTCGATCATCCTTTTATAAAGCCAGAACTTCCTTGGGAAAAATCTGGCCAATACAAACAGGGCACGACCTTCATTGAGGGACTTACCCTCTTTCACGGCAAGTGGTTCCTCTACTACGGCTGCGCGGATACCTTTGTTGGAACAGCCATCGCTCCTGTAAAGTAAGAAAAAGTCCCCCTGAAATTTACCTTGTGAAACACACCACACTTCTGATCCCTACCTTGCTTGTAGCCCTCGCTACGGGTAGCAACGCAGCGGATACCAATTCCGTCTCGACTAATCCCCCTGCGTATAACCTTGCCGCGACCAACGCACTTCCTTCATGGGCCATCGGCCCCTTCTTGCGCCCCTCGGCAGATCCCGTCATTAAACCGAATCCTGATTCAGCATTCGATTGTCCACTGAGCAAGAAACCGATTCATTGGGAAAAGGCTTGGGTCTATAATCCCGCCGCCATGGTGAAGGAAGGGAAGATCGTTGTCCTCTACCGCGCCCAAGAAGGCCCCGGCAATTCCTGCTCCCGAGTCGGATATGCCGAGAGTGATGATGGTATCCATTTCAAGACCGATCCCGCTCCTGTCTTTTATCCCGATGATGACTCCCAGAAATCCGTAGAATGGGGAGGTGGAAGAAATGGTGGATGTGAAGATCCTCGCCTTGCTGAGTCGCCCGACGGCACCTATATCCTGACCTACACTCAGTATGCGGGAGGGGGAGGTTACCGACTTGGACTAGCCTCCTCGAAAGATCTGAAACATTGGACAAAAATGGGCTCTGCTTTCGCAGGCACTAAATGGGAGAACAGGGGAAATAAATCTGCATCCATTGTCCATGAGCTGAAGGATGGGCGACTGGTGGCGGCTAAAATCAACGGTAAATACTGGATGTATTTCGGCACGCATGGTGCCCATGTGGCAACCTCGGAGGATCTCATCCACTGGACGCCCTTAGAGAACGAGAAGGGAGGACTTCTCGATACGATGCAGTCCCACGGCGGTCACTTTGATGGTGGACTCACAGAGATCGGGCCGCGCCCGATCCTGACCAAGGATGGCATCGTCGTCTTCTACAACGGCACCAACGACCATGGTGATCCCGCCTACCATATCTCTACCTACAGCGGAGGAGAGGCACTCTTTGATAAGAATGATCCGACAAAATATCTCGCTCGTCTCGACAAGCCCTACATCACACCAGAACTCCCGATGGAAAAAACCGGCCTCTACAAGGACGGCACAACCTTCACCGAGGGGAATGTCTTCTTCAAAGGAAAGTGGTTCGTTTACTACGGCTGCGCCGACAGCTGTGTCGGTGTGGCGATCTGCGATCCGAAGTCGCCATAAATACAAAAAAGCGCCAGGATAGCAACCTTGTCATCAAGTCGATGAAGTTGGAATTACTCACTCTGTTCCTATTTGCATCGTTTGTTATTCGCTTATCAGGAGTAGAAGAGACCGATCCTCGACTTCACCCCATCAACGGCAATTGGGGATTTCATCAGTGCTCAGACACCAACACAGCTCTCCTGCGGGTCTTGCTGATCGGCGATTCGATCGTCGGA
>CAIPWR010000122.1 GCA_903868795.1 uncultured Spartobacteria bacterium
CGAAATGAGTGGAAGATTTGGAGGCCTTGGAACGTTTGGAAGTCTTGGACGGTTTGAGTGTCGCACTCGCAGGAGCAATTTTCTTTGAGGGGGAGATCTTTTTCATGAGAGAGCGATCTCGTGCGGTGATGTCGAATTTGCGGAACTGATCGTGCGGCGCGCGATCCAGCCACCGCCGATCACTCGGTCTCCATCATAGAAGACGGCTGCTTGCCCCGGCGTAACGGCGCGCAGAGGTTCCAGTGGCCTGATCATGGCACTGTCATCCGAGCCGGCGGTTACGTCGGCCAGATCTCCTGTGTGGCCATGGCGGACTTTCACCGTAATTCTCCGAGGAGCAGAGGGGGGTTCTCCATGCCAGTTGGTTCGATTGACAGTGAATTCCTCGCAAAGCAGATCCTCCTCGCCCCCAAGGACGACACGACCGCTTGCAGCATCGATGTCGATGACATAACGGGGGGTGCCAGCGCCTCCGGGAAGACCTTTGCGCTGACCGATGGTGAAGAGTTCAATGCCGTCATGGGGGCCAAGGTGATTGCCCTGCAGGTCGTAAAAGCCGCCGGGTTGGAAGGTCTCTCCACGATCCGTGAAGCGATCTTTGAGGAAGGCCTTGTAATCCTTACCAGGGACGAAGCAGATTTCCTGACTATCCTCCTTGTCAGCCACCTTCAGGCCGAGTTTGCGGGCAATGCCCCGGATCTCCTCTTTGGTGAGGGAGCCGAGGGGGAAAAGGGCCCTTGCGAGCTGCTCCCCTCGCAGGCTGAAGAGGAAATAGGACTGATCTTTCTTCGGATCGAGCCCCTTGCGGAGAATCGGGGTGCTATCAGCAGGATGCTCCGCGATCGCATAGTGTCCCGTGGCGATGAAGGTTGCGCCGAGGGCCGTTGCCTTGTCCCAGAGATTGCCGAATTTCAGCTTCTCGTTACACATGACACAGGGGTTCGGTGTGCGTCCGGCCTTGTACTCGTCTGCGAAGTAATCGATCACTAGGCGCTCAAAGGGAACGGCCTCGTCGATGACATAGTGTGGTACTCCCAGAGCGTGGGCTACCCCGCGGGCATCGGCGATCGCCTGGGGACCGCAACACTTGTCCTCTGCGCGGGACATGCAGTCTTGTGGCCAGAGCTTCATGGTGACTCCGATGACCTCCCATCCCTGCTCTTTCAGCAGATAGGCGGCCACGCTGGAATCCACGCCTCCACTCATTCCCACAACGACACGTCGGGATTCAGGTGATTGATTGGGTGTGCTCATGGAATAGACTTTGCGAAAGCAAAAAGCTACTTGCTCAGAGAAGGGGCGTCAACGAAGGGGCTTCACTGGGAATGCCCGGAAGATAAAAAAAGGCCCCGGAGTTTCCTCCGGGGCCTCTTGAAGAGTTCTTAATCTAGGAGATTCTTAGAAAATGAAGCGAAGACCGGCGCGGGTCAGGCTCTCGCTGAGGCCGTGGTTACCGTAGAGGTAACGGGAATCAGCAAAGAGGCCGATGGAGCGGTTGATGCGGTATTCTGCACCAATGCCGACATTGCCGTCACCCTGGCTCTTGGTTCCCCAGGTTGCGCCACCGCCAACAAGGGCGTAAGGAGCGAGGTGGAGGCTCTCGATGGGAAGACGACCGATCAGGTCAGCCTGAGTGCTGTTGTAGGTGTGACCATTGCCGTTGAGGCTGGTGAGCGTGTCATCAACAGCGACACCAAAGTACTTGGTGAGGAAATAGCTGAGACCGAGACCGCCGCCGAAGCCGTTAACGGACTGACCATTGTAGCGACCGGCTGCACCGGCTGCGAAAGCATCGACCTGGACTTCACCAGCGCGGAAGAGATCTTCCGTCTGAGGAGCGACGACGACTTTTTTGGAGGAGACGGCTTCACCTGCGAACGAGGTCGCGGCGGTAGCAATCACAACTGCGAGGAGTGTAAGTGTTTTATTCATGTAGTGTTGGTTTGTAGTTATACTGACAGGGTGTGTAGTAGGACTTGCTCACAAAGTTGTCAATACGATAGTCGTCTGTTTTCTCCATCTTCTTCAGGCACTTGATCGAAATAAGTGCACTGCTTAACGGTGAGCAATCTCCTTCATCTCACATTCTCCCTTGAAGAGATGCGACGAATTGATACGCTTCGCCCTCATCGCCAGTATAGCTCAGCGGTAGAGTAGGGGACTCATAAGCCCTTGGTCGCAGGTTCGAATCCTGCTACTGGCACCATTCGATTATCCACCGTACCCACTAGACAAACACCACCTTTCCTATGGCAACCAGCAAAGCAGCAGTCAAAAAAAGCAGCTCCGAACTCAAGCGCAAGCGCCAGAGCATCAAGCGTGAATCCCGCAACACGAGCGTCCTGAGCCGCCTCAAGACCGAGGAGAAAAAGCTGCGCGCTGCTCTTCATTCAGGTGTCGATGAGGTGACTGCTCTCTACAAGAGCTTTACCTCCGCGCTCGATAAGGCTGCCAAGAAAGGGGTTATTCATAAGAACGTGGCTTCCCGTAAGAAGAGCCGTCTCAACACCCGTATTGCTGGCGGAGCCAAGCAGGTCGAAGCCCCCAAGAAAAAGACCGCGGTCAAGAAGGTTGTCGCCAAGCCCAAGGCCAAGCTCAAGCCGAAGAAGTAAGTCGCTTTCTAGTCTTCGTTCGTCATTTTAAGCCCCTCTGCTTCAGCGGAGGGGCTTTTCTATTTCTATTGGAGAATTCCTCTCCGCTGACGCCCATGCAGGTCAGCGCCCTCTAACGAAAGCAGAGAGCTCTTCGGTCGTCTGATAGGCGAGGAAGGGGGTCATGAAGTAAACCCCTGGGAAATGATCCAGAACAGCACGGGTGACCTCCTTGGCTACGGCCACACCCTCCTTGCGTCCTTCGGTGCCTTCGAGGCCTTCCATTCTCGCCATCACGGGATCAGGAATCGTGATGCCAGGCACCTCGTTATGCAGGAACTTGGCCTGCCGTCCATTCAGTAGAGGCCAGACGCCAACGAAGACCGGCACATCAAAGCTGGCCGTTCGCCTAGCAGTCTCCTCGACGAGCGCCGTCTCGAAGACGGGCTGCGTCATCACATAGCGTGCACCGGCATTGATCTTCCGCTCCAAGCGTTGGATCTGGGTGTCGAGGTTGCGGGCGTTGGGGTTGAAAGTGCATCCTGCAATGAGATCAGGGCGAGCCTGCAGATCAGTCCCCGCGAGTGTGTACCCTTCGTTCAGTCTGCGGATGATCTCCAAAAGGCCGACCGAGTTCACATCATAGACGGAGGTTGCATCAGGATGATCTCCACCCTTGGCTGGATCTCCCGTCAGGGCGAGGACATGGCGCATTCCCATGGCGGCCATGCCAAGGAGTTCACTCTGGAGTCCGATCACATTGCGATCGCGGCAACTGACGTGAAGGAGTGGGGTGATTCCTCGCTGCTTCAACATTGCGGCTACGGCGAAATTGCTGACCCTCAGGATGGCCAGCGAGTTGTCGGCCAGCGTGATTGCATCACTTCCTGCCTGTGTGAGTGCTTCGGCGGCTTGGAAGAATTTCTCTAACGGAAGTGTCTTGGGTGGATCCAATTCCGTGACGATCACAGTCTTCCCCCCCGCGATCAGATCGAGAATGCTTTTTTCGGAGACTTCCGGGGCTTGTGGCTTTTCCACACTGGTGACGATTCCCGATGACTTTCTCTTGGTCGGCTTGAGGCCTTGCAGTTCTTTGGAAAGTGCCGCGATATGAAATGGAGAGGTTCCGCAGCAACCTCCAACCAAGGCGGCGCCTGCCTCAGCCATCCTGCGGCCTAGATCGGCGAAATACTCGGGGGAAGTTCCGTAGGCAATGCGCCCCTCCTGATAATTGGGGCGTCCGGCGTTCGGATAGACGGCGAGGGGACGTGAGGGAGCGATCTTTTCCACAAGGCGCAGCATCGCCTGGGGTCCGTTCACACAGTTCAACCCCACAAGATCGGCTCCCTGTTCACCGAGGGATTCCAACACATCGCCGATCCAGGCTCCGCCGGGGAGGCGGCCACTCTCTGGAGAAGCAATCAGGGTGATCACTGGCTTATTGCCAAGTGACTTGGCGACGCGTAGCGCAAGCGAGAGTTCCTCGGGATTCTGGAATGTCTCCAGCAGAATAAGATCCGCACCCCCTTTCAGGAGTCCGCTGATCTGTTCGAGGAAAAGAGATTCTGGAATCAGCTCGGCTTCCCCCTTCTGAGCACCAAGTGGGCCCACGCTGCCGGCAACCAGGGCATTCCTTCCGGATGCAACGACGGCTTCTCGTGCCAAGCGGGCCGCAGCTCTGTTGATATCGCTTACCCGCGCCTCGAGTCCGAAGGCGCGTAGCTTGCGTGCATTTGCTCCAAAGGAGTTGGTGGTGATGATCCGCGCGCCGGCCTGCAGGTATTCACCGTGGATGAGGCCGATGGTCTCTGGTTGTGAGAGGCAGAGTTCCTCAAAACAGCTTCCCGTGGGAATTCCGCGCTCAGCCAGAAGCGTTCCCATCGCTCCGTCTCCGCAGAGTACGGCTGACTTCAGTTCTTCAAGTAACTCGGGCGCGTTCCCCATGGAAATCGGTCGAAAGTGTGGCTCAGTTGCGTTTGGAGCGCTTCGCCACCAGGTTCACACTGATAGCGAACATCACGGCTGCAAAAAGCGCTGTCACGACGATGCCGGTGAGATATCCAGTAGGCAACCCAGTTCCACTCGTTGCGGCGAAGGCAGAGCGAATTGACGTGACTCCGTAGCTGACCGGATTGAGAGCCCCGGCCCAATAGAGCCAGCCCGTGCCGACCGGCATCGGAAACAGGGCTCCGGACATCATCCAGAGAGGCATGAGAAAGATGTTCATGATCGCATGGAATCCCTGGGTGGAATCCATCGGCCAAGCAACGAGGAAGCCCATTCCTGTCATTGCGAAGCCGACTGCGATGAGCGCCGGCAGCAGCAGGGCAGCCTGATGCCAGCCGATCGGCAGGCCGGCAAGTGGCGCCAGCACGCAGAAGAGGGCGGCCTGAAGCACTGCGAGCGTGGTTCCTCCCAGGAACTTTCCGAGTGGGATCGCTGCTGGTGAGAGCGGGGCGACCAAAGCGCCCTGAAGGAATCCTTCACGACGATCCTCGATGACCGAGATCGTTGAGAAGATCGCGGTGAAGAGCATGATGAGCACCAGGGTGCCAGGGAAGAAATAGGCCAGATAACTGCCGGCGGCAGTCGCCGAAGCAATGGCCCCGGGATTGCGAAACGAAGGTCCGAAGCCGGAACCGACAAGCAGCCAGAAGACAAGCGGCGTGGCGAGCGCTCCGATGATGCGATTACGCTGGCGCAGGAAGCGGATGACATCGCGCCACCAGAAGGCGATCGCGGGAGTCCAGAGAAGGCGTGTGGGTTTCATTGAGATCTTCTTTGGCAACTCAGTATTTCTTTTTTTTGGCAGGGGCATTCATGTCGGGCTCCAGATCCTGATCGGCAAACAGTCGCCCCGTCCGGGCAATGAAGACATCCTCGAGAGTGGGGCGGGCGATACGCAGCGAGGTGATCTCTTTTGGAAATTCCCCGGCCAAACGTGCGGCCAAAGCATAGGCCTCGGCGTGTTCGATACGAACCTCCCCCTCAACGACTGTCGCCGGGACCCCTGTCTTCTCTGAGATGAGCTTGGCGAGTTGATCGGCTCCCGTTTCTTTGGAGACTCCAAGGCTGATGACATCGCCGCCAATGGCTGCAGTGAGTTCCTCGGGAGTGCCCAGGGCGACAAGTTTGCCAGCACTCACAATGCCCACACGATCGGCGCGCGCAGCTTCCTCCATCAGGTGAGTGGTGCAGAGTGCGGTGACACCATGCTGGCTGCGGAGATTTTCGAGAGCCGCCCAGAGATCGAGTCGGGCGCCGGGATCAAGCCCAGTAGAGGGTTCGTCGAGCAGGAGCACCTCGGGACGGATCAGGAGGCACTTGGCGATTTCAGCGCGACGTTGAAGGCCTCCGGAGAGAGTCTCCACGAGATCGTTAAGACGATCCGACAGGTTGAGAGCCTTTGTGGCCTCGGTGATTCGGCTTTCGAGCTCCGCTCCTGTCAGTCCATAGAGGGCTCCGCCACAGCGGAGATTCTCAAGGATGGTCAATTTGCCGTCGAGGCTCGGAGACTGGAAAACAACCCCAAGCCGCGCCCTGACTTCGGCTGCTGACCAAACGACATCATGACCGGCGATCTCCGCCTTCCCGGAATCAGGAAGAGAGAGGGTCGCCAGAATGCGGAAGAGAGTGCTCTTTCCTCCCCCATTGGGACCAAGCAGGCAGAAGAGTTCGCC
>CAIPWR010000123.1 GCA_903868795.1 uncultured Spartobacteria bacterium
ACCTTCCAGCTTTTGAGCATTCATCCTTTTGAGAAAGTTCCTATCCATGAGCTACTTACAGAAACCGACTTCAAATCTTACATGCCTCACAAAAATAACCAATTGATGCTGTGGGACTTATAACCGGACGCTTGTGATAAAGCAGAAAAAAAATTCCGTGGGAATTTGCTTTGTGAGAGAGACTCGAGACCTTAAAATGACCCTTTAGCAACCAGCTTAGAAAGGAGGCGAAATTTATCATGACCATCACCAAGATCGCAGCAGTCGTCGCTCTCGCGGCAGCTACTCTCACCCTCGGCGCTTGCGCCCAGAAGCAGGCACCTGCTCCCGCCACCGTCGGCAAGAGCAAGTAACTTGTAACAGGGGGAGGTTATCCGGATTCCGGATGATTCAATCTCACTTAAAAGCCGGGCCGTTGATTCGGTCCGGCTTTTTTAGTGCCTCTTCGGCATTCACCTCAAAGATACATCGAACAACTAACCGAAGTGACCAGCATGGATTTAAACCATGAAAACAAATAGGAGATCCGTTGTTTCGTACACACTGCCCTACACTAAGAGCTAGACACTGACAAAAAAGTAGAACTGCCCCGCATGGATTTGAACCATGAATAATGCCTCCAAAGGGCACTGTGTTACCGTTACACCACAGGGCAAGAATCTCTTATTTAATCTCCGAGACGTTCGTACGGCAACGAGAAATCCAGAACTTTTGAAGGATGATGAATGATCTGGAAGTCAAATAGCCTTCTCAACTGGCTTCCACTCTTGTTCATTCATAGGAAGACATCATGAGCATGAAACTTCGTAACAGGCTGATCGCACTGGTTTGCCTGATTTTTTTCCTTTCCATTGGAGCGGCACTCTTCCTCACAACCACTAACCGCAAGCCCTTTGCTGTCATCGTCTTTGTTGCGGACAATATCTCCCCCTCCAGCGTGGCGGCAGCCAGACTGTTTTCTGGCGGTGGTGATGCAAGGCTCCAGATCGAGGATCTCCCAAATACTGCGATATCCCGCAATTCCGCAAACGACTATTCCGTTCCGGATGCCGCATCCGCCTCAACGGCTATCGCCGCAGGAAAAAGAGTCAACAGGGGAGCCCTCTGCATGATGCCTTCGGGGTCCTCACTTACCAGCCTTCTGGAAGAGGCAATGTCTCAGGGACGCGCTACGGGACTTCTCAGTACCGGAAAACTCACGACTCCTACAACGGCTGTTTATTATTCCAAAACACTCAATGCGAGTGACACCAACGGCATTCTGACTCAATTTGCAAATCATCAACCCTTCGACTTCGTCGTGGGAGGCGGAGGCGAGGAGACAATTCCCTCCTTGGAGAATCATAATTCCCAGAAGGGGCTAAAGACTACGGACCTGACGCTATCTGGAGTCCGTTCCTACAGCATCATTCGCTCGGTTGCGGAACTTGAAAATCAACCTTTTTGGAAAAAAGTACCAACCCTGGGTATCCTTCCAATTGCCGCACTCTCGCAAAGTGGTTTTGGAGAGGGAAATCCCGAAGCCCCATCACTCTCCGATCTGGTCCGCATCGCAATCAGAAATTTACAATCCAATGGGAAGGGGTATCTCCTAGTCATAGACGACCCAATGATCGGTGATGCAGCACTCTCCAATGATGCTGAGTCCATGCTGGGACGTATTCTTTCTTTCGATCGAGCTGTTGCGACAGCGCGGCGCTATGCCGGAGAGAATGCCCTTGTGATCGTGACAGGCAGGGAAAACATCGGCGGCATGTCACTAAACGGATATCCGTTTCTTAGGGACAAGGGAGTTTCGGTACTTGCCCTGAATAATGACGGATACCCTTCCATCTGCTGGTCCACCGGGCCAGGCTTCGCTCCTGAAAAAGTGACTCATTCATCCAGTTCGTCAAAAACGAACACTTCATCTGTTGGCATCCTGACTCAACCCCCAGCCTTCAGACTACCCTCTTCAGTTGGGACGGCTGGAGACGTGCTTTCCTTGGGAACTGGCCCAGGATCGGAAAAGCTCCACGGATTCATCGACCTGACAGAGATTCACAGGATCATCCAGGAAGCGCTCTAAGGAAATCCTGTTTTACTCTCCAGACTACTGAACTAGACGTTCCAGGGAGGGATCGGGTGGAGCTCCGAGCTCGATGGCTTTTGCATAGTGCTTCTTCGCCATCATCTTTGCCGGAGGCTTACCTGTGGCATAAATCACAGCAAGATTGAAATGAGCGTCGGCGTACTGTGGGTTGATCTCAATCGCCTTCATGATTTCTCCCTCACCGGCCTTTCCATTCCCTGAGGCCGCCAAGACGATTCCAAGATAGTTGTGCGCAGTAAAGTCCTGTGGGTTGATCTCAACCGCTTTCTTGAGAACCTTTTGTGCGTCATCAAGACGCTGCTGACGGTAGTGCACGATCCCTAGAGTGGTAAGAGCAAAGGAACTATTGGTTCCCTTGGTAGAGGCTCTCTTGAGATATCCCTCGGCCTCAGTCATCTTGCCGAGCTGGAACTCCACGACACCTATATTGGAAAGTGCAAAATAATCATCTGGAGAAATCTTCAACGCTTCCTGAAAGGTGCTTTCTGATTGGAGATAATCCTGCCTGTCGAATTCATCCTTGGCCTTTGCCAAGCACTCCTTGAGTTTTCCTTCCCAGGGGATCTCCATTGCAGAGGTGTTATTACTCGCGGAAGTAGGAGTGCCATTTGTTGCGGGCGAGGAAGCCGTCGTGGGAACAGTTGTCTCCAGTGCTCCGGAAGTGGCATCCTTGTTCTGTTTTTCAGATGGATTGAGGGCACCCGAAGCACTATCCGATTCATTCTTGATCGGTATGGAGAGGGAAGCCTGAATTTTACCATCACCCGAATCGGCTACAACAAGCTGACCGGCTTTAAAGAGCGATCTCTCCTGAGGAGTCAATTCCGCAGAAGGGGATGAGAGGACCGTGACCTGATCAACGAGGGCTTGGGACTGCACGTTCAATCGCTTCATTTCATCTTCAAGAAGCCGACGTGCTTGGGACCGCCTTGCCTCATCCTTGACCTGACGTAAAACAATTCCACGGAGAAGGTCGTTTTCTTCCGCAAGATTGGCATCACTTCCCGACTTATTCTTACGTTTTTTGTATCGGGCAAGTTGCTCCTCTTTTTGCTGAAGGCGTTCCTTAAGCTCTGCGAGCTGATCGTCACCAGTACCATTCTTTTTTTGTAGTGATGAAAGCCTGCCCTTCACATCAGCGAGTTCAGATTGAAGTTTGCCAGCCTCCTCCTTGGCATCGGAAAGTTGTTTATCCTTCTCTGGCATCGTCTTTGAAAGAGCAGCCAGCTGATCCTGAAGCTTTTTCAGCTGATCATCACCTTCATCTGTATGGCGCTGAAGATCAGCATTTTTTTGGTTGGCGGCCGAAAGTTCTAACCGAAGTTTTTCGGCATCTTGCTTGGCGGCAGATAACTCCTGTTCTTTCTGCTGGATCAGTTTCTCCTGTTCGGGGCGAGCCTTAGCCAGTTCCTCAATCTGCTGTTGCGACTTGGCATAGTCTGCCGCACTTGAATCCATCTGTTGCTGAATCTTCTTAATTTGTTCACGAAGTCCCGATGAATCCTGACCTTGGTCAACAAGAGAGGCCATCTGACCCATAGCGGTCTTAAGTTGCTCCTGAAGGGAAGAATTCTGTTTTTCAAGCACCTGCTTGAACGCAACTGATGCATCGAGGTTTTTTTGAACTTCTGATTGGCGATCGTTAGCAAGCTGTAATGTCTTTTCGTATTGAGCTTTTGCCTCAGATGAGGCTTGAGCATTCTGTGACAGTTGTCCCTTGAGTTCCTCGATTTGCTTGGCAAGAGGAGTGTTCGTCTCAGCCATCTTATTTAACTCAACATTTCTTTTTGTGGCGTCCTCGAGTTTCGCCATAAGCCTCTGCCTCTCCTCTTCAAGTGCAGCTTTGTCAGCTTCTGCAGCAAGTGCATTTCTAGTGGCAGTCTCTTTTCCAGCAGAAAGCCCCTTGATTAAAGCAGCCGAATCTTTTTTATCCTGTTCAGATATTTTTTCTATTTGCGAAAGTTTACTCTTTGTAGAAGTTAAAGATTCATTATCCGCAGATATTTTCGACTTGAGTTCCTCGATTTGCTTGGCAAGAGGACCCGCAGTGTCAGCAATCTTCTTCAGATCTGCATCCTTTTTCGTGGCATCCTTGAGTTTAGCCGTAAGTCTCTGCCTCTCCTCTTCAAGAACAGCCTTGTCGGCGGCATCGGAGGCAACGATTGCAGAAAGCTTCTCTTCAGAGGCCTTAGCCGCCTTGGCTGAAGCCTCAGAATCCGCCCGAGCTTTGGCGAGTTCGCGTCCCGCACTCGCCGCATTTTCCTTAAGTTGTGCAACCGTTTTCTTCAGGGATTCAGACTCAGACTCCAATCCCTTGACCTTACCCGCTTCGGTTGCAGCTTCCGAAAGCTGGGCAACTTTTCCCGAAAGAGTGTTCCTCTCTTCCTCCAGAGCCAGCAAGTCAGCCCTCAATGCTGACTCTCTCTTAGTCGAATCTGATTTTCCCTTAAGTGATTCTTTCTCAAGAGATACCATCTTTTCTTTGGATACCTTTGCCTCTGCGTCAGATGTTTCTAAACGTGCTTGGAGTTGCTGAAACTTAGTCCTTAGAGGAGCAAGTTCTTCTGTTTGCTTCTGAACGGTACTCAACCGCTCATTCGCAGCTGCCATCTGCTTTTGGAGATCTTCGTTCTTGGCTTCAAAATCCTTTGTAATCTGCGAGGCATGGGCAAGTTGCTCCTTCATGCCCGCAACTTCCCCCTTCGCTTTTTCCAAATCAGCGCTGAGTTGCTGCGATTTCTGCTCTGCAGCGGAACTTTGGGATAACTTCTGCCTCGCCTCCTCAAGCTGCTTTACCAGTGAAGATTCTGCCTCATCTCTCTTTTTTTCCCTGCTTTGGTACTCCTCTTCAACCGCGACCTTGTCAGCAACGGTGTCGTCCAATTTCTTTTGAAGTGTCTTCAAGTCATTTTCCCAGGAATCGCGCTTTTGAAGCTTTTCAGTCAGTGCGGAGACTTGATTCTTTGTGGCCTGTAGTTCCTTCTCCAAGTTGGAGCGCTCTTCCACCCACTTGATGCTCTCGAGATCCTTGGTTCGGTTTTTTTCAGAGGTCATGGCATCCTTGGCCTCCTTGAGTTCTCCGCGGAGTGTTTCGAGCATGCGCTTAAGACGACGCACTTCGGATGATGAATCTCTTGAGGAGGAAAGTCCTCCTCCGCTCGAGGATTTGGCTCCCGGAGGAACGATTGAAATGCTGGGCGCGGTCGGTGTGGCAGGCGATGCCTTCGGCAATTCCGAGTCAATGGGAGGATTCGGAGACTGTGCCATCGTCTCGTTATTGGAACTTCCAGCTCCCTGCAGGCGATCAATTCCATCCTGCGTCTTCTTCAGACGATACTCCACGACAGCCTTCTGCCATGAAGGATCGTTCTTCTCGATCTCGAGAAGAAGACTCTGGGCAAACTTGTATTTCTTGAGCGACTCGGGAGCACTCCCGTCGCGCTCCAACTTCTCTCCCTGCTGGTAGGCCTGGTAGGCATTGAGAAATTGTTCTGCGGAGTCCACTGCAAAGAGTCCCCGCACCCCCACGAAGAGGAGAAAAAGGCAGAAAAAGAATCGTTTCATGATAGTACCGTGAAGGGCGCGTGATGTTACCTGTTTTACTCATGAAGAGCAAACTTCCCTTTCAGAGACAGCATTGCCGGAGGGAGATCCTCGGAGATATGTGTCAAGAATGTCGCACCTACTACATTGACATCAATGAGCAAGGGATCACATGGTGTCAACTTACACAACCACAAGATCATGGATACCCCGCTAGACCAACCCGTGCTTGTACTCAATAGATTGTGGCAGGCAATCAATACCTGCTCCGCACGCAGAGCCCTCACTCTGCTCTACCAAGGTCATGCCCAAGTTGTTGCCACTGACGGTGAAAAAAATTTTTCAACACATGATTTTCTCAGTTGGAGGCATTTTTCTCTCTCCAATCCGGAACCTCGGATGCTGCAGACCATCTCATTAAAGATCCGCATTCCTCGCATCATCGTCCTTTGCCTCTTCGACAGATTGCCCAAGAAAGAAGTCAAATTCACACGTCTCAACGTCTTTGAGCGCGATAAAAACACATGCCAGTACTGCGGACATCACTTTGAGCGTAATAATCTGAACATCGATCACGTGCTACCCCGGGATCGAGGAGGGCAGACAACATGGGAGAATGTCGTGTGCTCATGCATAACCTGCAATACCCGCAAAGGGAATCGACTTCCGCATGAGGCAAAGATGCAACTCCTCAAAAAGCCCAAAAGGCCGAAATGGCGTCCCTTCGTGAATATTACCTTTGCAGGCGGCGTCGACGACAGTTGGAGTCATTTCATCGACCTCGCATATTGGAACGTCGAACTCGGAGAGTAGGAGCGGAAAATTCCTCCATACTTTAGAATGCTGGATTGCTGGGTCAGTGAAAGCTAGCCGATCACTTGGCACCGCCATCAGAAATCTTCTGACAGTTCCTAATCCTAATAGTCTAAAAGCCGTCAGGCTATCGACCTAAGGCGTTAGCCTATCAGCCCCTGATTGCCTGCACAAACTCCTCGAAAAAGGGAGCAGAATCATGAGGGCCTGGTGATGCCTCAGGATGGAACTGGACGGCGCTCACATTCTTGGTGCGATGCTTGATTCCCGCAACCGTTCCATCATTGAGATGGCGATGGGTAATCTCCAAGTCGGCAGGAAGCCCCTCCTCTTTCACGGCATAACCGTGATTCTGTGAAGTAATAAGCACGCGGCCTGTTCTCAGATCTTGTACCGGCTGATTAGCACCGCGATGGCCGAACTTGAGCTTGAATGTGGAGGCACCAAACGCGAGTGAAAGGATCTGATGACCAAGGCAGATGCCGAAAACGGGCTTCACTTCAGCAAGCCGGCGGGCCGTCTCGTGCGCCTGGGTCAGAACAGCCGGATCCCCGGGGCCGTTCGAGAGAAAGATACCATCAGGCTTCAGAGCAAGAGCCTCTTCTGCCGACGTCGTGGAGGGGACGACCATGACGCGCACCCCATGGGAGCGGAGGAGTCGCAGGATATTGCGCTTCACTCCAAAGTCATAGAGGACAACAAGAGGCTCTTTTCCACCGGCTGAATTTCTGGTCATTCCAAACTGGATGCTCTCCTTGCATTCAGGATCCCATTCATAAGTTTCCTTGGTGGAGACCTCCCCCACAAGATCTAGTTCCTCGAGCCCAGGCGCACTTTTGGCACGAGCCACAGCAGTTGCCTCATCGGCTCCATCCGTGCTGAGGCAGGCTCGCATGGCACCCTGGGTCCGGAGATGACGGGTCAAGGAGCGGGTATCAATACCGCAAATCGCAGGGATTCCGTGACGGCGAAGATAGGACTGCAGATTCTCCGAGGAGCGCCAATTGCTTTCCAATCGAGAGAGTTCCTCGATGACAAATCCATTCACCTGAGGAACCCCGCTCTCGCCATCTTCGGCACCCGTGCCGTAATTACCGATCAGCGGGTAGGTCATCGTTACGATCTGACCACGGTAAGAGGGATCCGTGAGTACCTCCTGATATCCACTCATCGAGGTATTGAAGCAAATCTCCCCGATGGCATTACCCGAAGCACCGATGGAAAATCCAGGGAAGATGCGTCCGTCTTCAAGGGCTAGGATCGCAGGAGATGGATGGGATGATTCAGGCATGGGTGTTAGAGAAAAACAGAATAATCTCATCACGCACGCCTTCTCCATGCAATCAGATTACCAATCAAGAACAGGGCTTATCTCGAGGTTGCATGATCACATCTTCCTTTCTAAAATCACAAGCGTCCGGTTATAAGTCCCACAGCATCAATTGGTTATTTTTGTGAGGCATGTAAGATTTGAAGTCGGTTTCTGTAAGTAGCTCATGGATAGGAACTTTCTCAAAAGGATGAATGCTCAAAAGCTGGAAGGTTC
>CAIPWR010000124.1 GCA_903868795.1 uncultured Spartobacteria bacterium
GAACCTTCCAGCTTTTGAGTGTTCATCCGTTTGAGAAGGTGCCTATCCATGAACTACTTACAGAAGAAGACCTCAAATCTTATATGCCTCAAAAAAATAACCAATTGATGCTGTGGGACTTATAACCGGACGCTAGTGATTCTATTTGGCAATTAAAAGACCGAGATATTCGGAGTTGATGAGCTTGGGGAGACACGGTCCGCAGGATCCGCAAGGGAATCCTCTGCAGTGGTGCTATGAGGAAACTTGTGCTGAGAGCTTTGCTAGGGAATCGGTTCTCACAATGAAACACTTCAAAGGAAGTCATCGGCAAAAAGGTGTTTCCAAGAATGCCAGGGATCTGATCAACGATTACTTGGGGGGGGCTCCATCGAGCTACCGGGAGGCTGCAAAAACTGACCGTGACTGGGATGGGGAGGATGCGACTCCGAAACCTAAATTCCCTCTGGTGGCTGTGCGCAGCCGGATGTATGAAGACTACATGAACCACGCTTATGATCCTCAAAAAGGGATTATGGCACCGAGGGGGCCTATCCAGAAACGGACGCAAGAGGGTTGGAGCTGCGCTTGGGGCTTCGGATCCAAATTCGACGAACCGATAGGTATCCAGGAGATCAAATCCCATCGAACCTTCTATTTGGAGAGGTATTGAGGTTCTAAGAAGGGAAATTATATCTTACGGAAGATCTATTCAGTGACTGCAAAAAACTACAGTAAGACCAAGTGCCATGTACTAACGTCTTACCTATGGGTATTTAGTGACTGAAAGGACAGGGGGAAGCAAAATTCTAAAAATTTGCTTACTCTATAAGATTTCAAAGCTAAGTACCGATGCTCTTTCCTTCAACATCCTGATGTAATCAGTGGCTGAACAAAATACCGTAAGATAACTGACTCATTAATTTACCTATCCCGATCTGCTGTTGGCTTGGTCTAGCGCTTCGGATATTTCTGACTCTCTTTTTATGATTTCGCATACATTCATCGATCTTTTCTGCGGATGCGGAGGATTTACCTTGGGTATGCAACGCGCCGGCTTTGAATGTCTGGCGGCGATTGACTTTAATGCTCCTGCGGTTTCCACGCTTTCGGACAACCTACCCCAAGTTCCCCAAGCGCTGGTGCGTGACCTGACAAAGTTCCGGCCTGAAGAACTTGCTGAGTTGCTCAGGGTGGAGCATGTGAATGTGATCGTCGGTGGGCCACCCTGCCAAGGCTTCAGCACGGCTCGTCAGGTGGACGGTGCTAATCACGGTGACCGGCTGAAGGCCGATCCCCGCAGGTATCTCTACCGGGAGTTCCTGCGGTATGTGAAGTTTTTCCAACCTGATGTATTCCTGATGGAGAATGTCTTGGGGCTACGATCGGCAGCCGGCGGGGAGTACTTCACTAGGGTTCAGAGGGAGGCCCGTGCCCTCGGTTATCGGGTACATGCCCAAGTGGAGGATGCCGCTGCGCTGGGAGTTCCGCAGAAACGACGCCGCCAGCTGATCGTGGGAGTCAGACTTGATCTGCCCGGTTACTTTATTCCCTCCTGCAAGCCCGCTCCAAGGGCCGAAACCGGCACAATGCTGGGTGATGCTCTCTGGGATCTGCCTCCACTGGCTGCAGGGGAGGGAGTGAATGAACGTGAGTATGATTTGGTGCGGCGCGATCAGCTTTTTGAAAAAGCAGGGGATAAAGCCCGCAACTACCTCTTTAATGTGCTGGAGGTTGATGAGGCGACTGATCTCACGAATCATGTGTCCCGTCCACACAATGAGCGGGATCTGAGGGATTTCAAGAGGCTGAATGAGGGTGAGAACAGTGCCACGGCGATGCGGGACCGGGGAGTGGAATTCGAGTTTCCCTATGACAAGTCGAGCTTCAAGGATCGCTACACGCGTCAGAGTCGGACGGCTCCCTGCTCTACGATCGTGGCTCACCTGGGCAAAGACGGTTTGATGTTTATCCATCCCACGCAGAACAGATCCCTGACTCCCAGGGAGGCTGCCCGTATCCAGAGCTTCCCGGATTGGTTCCGATTCCCAGAGGCTCGCACGCAGTCGTTCCGCCAGATCGGTAATGCGGTTCCGCCTCTGATTGCAGAGTCCTTGGGGCTGGCTTTGAAAAATTACCTCGATTCTTGTTCCAAGGAGCAGACACCCCTGCTTTTCAAATCCAAGAGGGATGCGGAGTCTGCGCTCCACAGGGCGCTTTCCATTGACGTCGGATCATTGAGAGCCATGTCGAAAGGTGAGTTTCTCAACGCATGGAGTGCACTTCTATTTCTCTTCCCAGAATTGCATCCGGAAAATGCCCGGGAGCATGGTGACCGTGTTGTGAAAGACAAGGGCACTACGACCGGACCCTCTTGGATCAAAGCAATTTCTTCAAAAAGGTATGCCCGTACTGGATGGCCTGTGGGGTTGGTACAGATCGGCCGTGAGGCGTGGAAAAGATGCTCCGCAGGACAAATATCCGTGGAGGAGATTTATTGCTTTCCGACCGCCATCGTAGCGACTAACAAAAGGTGACTTTCTCCTCTCATGGCAACAGCCGCAAAAAAAGAAAAGCCGCGTAAAGCCGCGCAGGGAGCTAATCGGAAGAAGATTCCGGTGAGTGAAAGGCTACGCCATCCCCACATCATGACGGAGATGCTGAGAATCTCGTTAGGTCAATCGGCGGGCGCGCAGAGGGATTTTCTCAAGGTTCTCGAAGGCTTGGCTTGTGGTATCCGTGAGATGCTGGACGCCGAAGGCTGGATATACTCTGTGCCCATCGACCACGCAAAGACGTGGAAGGATTTTGCAGGGAAGCCGATTTGTTTTGTGGATGGAGGAGTGGCTTCCGCCCAAGGGTTGGGAGCCGAGCCTATCGGTGTTCGGGTGGGGAGTTATACGGTCATTCCTGGGGATACCTCCGAAAAGCGTGAGACGTTCCGTATGGAGAAGCAACTGGTGGCGGAACTCTTCGACAGCTCAAGTCCCGATGGAGTGTACGAGGATCTGTACGAAGATACCTCGAAGCTTCGCGATGCGGTCCGTATCTCCTTGGAGCTTGCGGCTGGAGTTTCCAGCCTGAAGCAGGAACCAAAACCACAATTCCTTTTCCTGCACGGCGCCTTGATCAATCCCGTCTCAGCCTATGGAGACGAGAGTTTCCCGGCTTTTTCAAAGAAGGGGCTGGAGTTGCTTCTGCCCGATGATCATAAGGGAAGGGAGGGACGTGATGCGAAGTTCGTAACTGTCTGTCTGGAACTTCTTAATCAACTTAAGCACACCAAGGCCAACATCGCTTCAGTCGTTGAGAGGGCATCTGGGTCACAGCTAGTCTCCATGACACTGCTCGATGAGCTGCAGCGTACGGATTCGTCGCCCGGACCCCAAGCAATCAAGGAGACCAAGAACAAGATACGGGATTTCAGGATTTCGGACAGTGTCCTGTTTCATGCGATCCTCGGAGAAGGTGAATATCTCAAGCCAACGGAGGTAGACAGGAATGTTGATTCAAAACGCCCCAATTATTCCCGTCACATCATCGCGAAGTATCCCTATCCCAAGGTGACCTACGTGGGAGTGGGGGAATTCTCCCAGCCGATCCGTGTGGAATTCTTCGACGGGCCCGAACCTCCGGCTGGCTATGCGGAATGCATCAGGCTTCTGATCCACTCGAGCAGGCTGATGCCTAACTACGCCTTCCCCGCCGGTCTAGATATCGTTGACAAATTCGCCAAGGTGCCAGCCTGGATGAACAGGCCTATTCATTCCTCAATGTCTGTTCAGCTGATCCAGCAGGCCCTGGAGACTGGCAACACTAGGACAATCGACGCAGCCAAACGTATGGTCTGCGGGACGCGTCGAGACTGGCTTTTCCGCCCAACACACAATGGCTAAAAAACAAAACACCACCCAACCAAAACCAAGCGCTGCGGCATGGACACCGATCGGCACGGTAGTCGGTAACGCCAGCACCGGAGAGTTCACCTTCATCCTGAAGAGCTTCAAGTCCCGCGTCGGGGATCTCGTTGCCGTTAAAATGAAGGTGCCGGATGAAAACTACGCCGGAACCAATGAGATCTATGTTTGGGGACGGGTTCTTGGCATCAGCCGCTACAATCCTTTCTTTCCCTACGAGGCCGCGCAGGAACTCTCCGAGGAGGGTGTTTCACTACAGGACACAATCCTGTCCAACAGCCGTGACCAGCTTGAGGCCTCGGTCATCATCCTCGGCTGCACTAATGTAGGTAGCGAATACAAGAATCTCTTTCCGCTGACCTACCCAGTCCAACCCGCTGCCAATGTGCTGTATCCTCCGGCGGATATCATCAAAGAGCTGTTGGCTGGCGGCATCCCCGGTCACAAGCCAATGCATATTGGGACCCTCATTGCGCGTCGTGATGTGGATATCGCGATCTCTGCCGATAGGATTGTGTCCCGGCACATGGCCATCCTTGCAATGACCGGTGGTGGAAAGACCGTTGCGGCCAGGCGCATCATCAGAGAGATGATAGAGATCGGCTATCCGCTGCTCATCCTAGATCCCCACGGCGACTACCTTGGACTCTGGGAGAAGCGTCATCTCTTCCCGGGAACCAAGGTGCAGCTACTTTATCCCCACATTGCGATGACTGACCAAAACCGTCATATCATCGAGGTACTGATTGGCAAGATGACGGAGGGTCTCACCGAGCCACAGAAGGATGAAATGGGAACCATTTTGGCCGAGACGGATCCGGATGAAGGAGAGTCGGTTTTGAGCTATATTGGAAATCTTAAGGATGCTATCCAAGACAAGATAGGAAGGGTCGATGGCAACAAGAGGAAGACTCTCTCTGTCTGCATGCGGCAGTTGAGTATCGTCGAGAGCCGGTTCGAGCGCATGGAGCAGACGAATGATCGTATGCGTCGCCGAATGAAGAAGCTGGATTTCGAGCAGATGAAGGATCCCCAAGGGCGACCTGATGCGATTATTGCCCCAAAGACAGTCTCCATTCTTTATCTCGGAGGTTATGATCACCTGACCCAGACGACGATTGCCTCGATCCTCTTGGAGGCGCTCTACGAGCACCGGGCCAATCTGTCCAATCGCATTCCGCCTTTCCTAACTCTCATTGAAGAGGCTCATACCTTCATCCCGTCTTCACGGGAAGGCACGGGAGATGTTCCATCCTTGGAAACTCTCAGGAAGCTCATTACAGAAGGACGCAAATTCGGAACGGGTCTCCTACTAGTGACCCAGCGGCCCAGCCGTGTCGACGAGACCATCCTCTCGCAGTGCAATTCATTCCTGATCCTCCGCCTTGTAAATCCAAGGGACCAGAACTTCGTCAAGCAGATCATGGAAAACCTGAGCGAACAGGACGCCCGGATGCTTCCAGGCTTTGGGCCCGGTCAAGGTGTCGTCAGCGGACAGGCAGTAAGGTTTCCTCTACTCGTTAAAATCAAGATGGACGAAGATCTCATCTATTCGGATCTCGGAGATGAGAATTTCATGCAGCAGGTCAGCGAGTGGAAGCCCGACAAGAAAGCCGGAGTCCGCTCGAGAGCCGGAGCAACCCTAGATAACTTGGCTAACGTCCCCGACCGCAGGCCTAAGAAACCTTTCCGCGGCGCTGATCTGCCGAAAAGCGGTGAGGAGCGCTGGGATGCAATCAGGAAAAAGTTCCTCAAAGACAAAAGGGCTCTAGGCGAAATCGAGGCTGCCACCGGTATGGACTGGGACAGGAAGCGCCGCAGTGAAAAGATCTCGAAGCTTGCCGCTCTGACTTGGGATCAGCTGGGCAAGGAAAAGATAAGCGCGGACAAAAGAGCAATGCTACTTGCAATGCTTGAAGTTGCGGCAAACAACAACAACAACGAATAAACACTATTATGGAAGAACTTAACGAATTGCTGGCGGATATTCGCCAGGAGGTATTGGTCAAAAGTGGAGAGGATGCGCCCCAAGAGTATCTTGAAAGCTCTTTCACGGAATGGGTTCTGGAACTTCTCGCTGAATGTAACGAGGCCAACGGTTGGGATTTATTCTATTATAAGGCCGAGGGAAAAAAGGGGGCTCCTGCCGCAAAAATCAATGCATGGGCGTTATCCGGTGATGGCGCAACGCTTGATCTCTTTGTCACGTTTTATGATGGAGGAAAGAAAATTTCGAATCTAGGGCAGACAGAAATAAAGAAGCTTTATAAGCAATTACTCGGATTCCTCCAGCGTGTGCGTGAGGGATTTTATGCCCAATCTGATTCCACAAATGCGGTGTTCGGAGTGGCAAAGAGAATTAATGATGCCGCCGACTCACTCAGCACGGTAAGGGTCTTTCTGTTGACAGATTGCCTTGTACCGAACACCGGAGCTATCGAGGAGGAAAGTATCTCCGGATTGGATGTGCGCTATGTGCTCTGGGATCTGAGAAAGCTCTCCCAACTCAGCGTGGACGAAAGAGGTGAAATCGAACTGGATTTCAAGGAGGAGGCGGGTGACTCAATCCCGTGCCTGATCGGTGGGACCAGCAAACATTACAAAACCTATCTGGCCTTCATGCCCGGCCAAGTGCTGGCACGTATCTATGGAAAGTATGGACAGCGACTGCTGGAGCGGAATGTCAGGGCTTTCCTGTCCCCCACGGGTAAAATCAACAAGGGATTACAGTCCACGATCAAGGAGGAGCCGGAACGGTTCCTTGCCTACAACAACGGTCTCTGCTGCACGGCTGCAAGCGTGGAGTTCGAACAAAGGCCCGATGGGCAGTTGGGATTGGTGGCGGCGAGTGATCTTCAGATCGTCAATGGTGGACAGACGACGGCCAGCATTTATCATGCTCACAAGGGAGCGGGTGGAAAAAACAGAGTGGATGTCACTAAGGTCATGGTACAGGTGAAACTGACCGTACTCAACCGACAGGATGACCTCAATGAAATGGTCCCCTTGATTGCCAAGTACGCCAATTCCCAAAACAAGGTCAATGCCGCCGATCTTGCTGCAAACGGAACGTTTCACAGAGACATCGAACAATTATCGCGAAAAATCCCCGCGCCTCCAGCCGCTGGTTTGCAGGGGCTTAGCCATTGGTTCTACGAAAGGGCAAGAGGTTCCTATAAAGATGAGAGGGCGGACAAGGGGAGTGCAAGAGACAAGGCTAGGAAGGAATGGGAGAAGTTATATCCCATTGAACGGAAGTTCACCAAGACGGACCTAGCCAAGTATGAAAATGCATGGGCTGGATTGCCCCATCTAGTATGTCTAGGCGCGGAGAAGAACTTCACGAAATTCGCGGAGAGAATGGAAGCTGAAGGAGAGCCTCAGGTAAGTGTTGATACGTTTAAGCATCTGATAGCAAAGGCCATCCTCTGGAGGGCCACCGAAAAATTATTTGATACTTTAGAGCTCGATGGATTCAGATCGAACAGCGTGGCTTATTCGATCTCATGGCTTGCCGAGAAATCAGAACGGAGGATTGATCTCGACCAGATTTGGAAAGATCAACGACTCACCGCTTTGATGTGTGAAACCATCAAAGTCGTTTGCAACTTAGCTTGGGAACATATTTCAAGGCAGGGTGGAAATCAAAACGAAGCCTCCAAAAAATTGGCATGTTGGGAGAGCTTCCGCGACAAGGACATAGCCCTTCCTAGAAACTGGGACCAAGATCTGGCTAAGACGTCATTTGTAACAGCGAACAGTGAAGAGGAAGTTCTTGAAGCGGCATGGAACCGGGTGCGGGGAGATTTTCTCGATGATTCGCGTACGATTGAAGGACTCGAGGCAAACACAAGTATGCAATGGGAGAAAAAACAGCGAAGGAAGTCTGTTCCGAGTTTTGCAACCAAGTCTTGGACTGAACTAAGAAAATATTGTAGAGCCGAGGGGATCGCCTTCAAGAAGATCAGAACCCTGATTGAGATGCTGGAGATCGCCGCGCAGGACAGGTGAGGGGTTTCAGTAAAAAAAACCCCTCCCCCCCAGCCAAAATCTTTCATAGTTTCAGATGACCCGCCACGAAAACGGCCGTCTGCAAATTGAGTTTCCTGACCCCGCCGCTATTCCGACTCCATCCAGTGTCTGGGGTTTGATGAAGCAGGAGGATATCGAGGAGGGCCTGCTGGAGATTTTGTCTGCGGACTACGAAATGGCGGTGAAGGCAAGGAAGCAGCTGCTCGAAAAACTGGCGCCGCTGGTGGGGTTCCGGCCTGAATCGCTTATCAGGGCATCAGCGGAGTCGAACCTTCAGAAAATCAGGAAAAGGATCCATTCAAGGGACTTCGAGATCTATCGGGATGACGTGGTTTGCCATTGGCTCATCCGATGCCATCGGGAAATGCTCGTGGATTTTCTCGATGCGTGCGGCATACCCCACAACGACGGATTTGTTGCCGATGAGTATGACGAATCGCCTTCGGGGGAATCCTTGGTTCATGGGATTAGGGTGATCGCCTTGCGGTACCCGTACAGGCCCGTGATAATTTACCTCGGATATTTTTATGTCTGGGGGACGGGTTTCTGGGAGGAGATTCCCCCTGCGTATCACATCAGCGAAGATGTTCTGAGAGCTTTGCGAGAAAAGGAGGCAACGGAACTGGGATTTGCCGGAAAGGAGGCCGATCCAGATGATGCCCCCAAGAGAGAGGGGGATGACCTTCCCGAAACATCCGATCGCTTCACGCCCTTGGATAACATACTGATCCGCTCAGCCGTTGCGACGGCTGCCGATGACTTGGGCTCTCTGTCCATTGAAGAGCTCCAAGAACTGATTGAGGAGGCGGTTCGGCTGAATTCGGCCCGAAGCCACACTGTATTTCACAGGGGTTTCTATGATGCTTTGTTCACAACGGCAACCGAATATGGATCCGCCGCTGAAAACGACGAGAGAAGAAAGTGGTATCTCACCGGTCTCCTAATGGGAATGCTCAGAAGGGACAAAACGGCAGAGATTCTGGCTCTCCTTAAACAGAGAGAGGGAGTGTTCCAAGATATCTGCGATGACGAGACCAGTCGTTGCGGAGTGATGTTGCTGCCTAGATTATTCCCAATCCTGTGGGAGTGCGCCGAAAACGAGATGTCATTTAGATTACTTAGGGGGCAGCTTCCAAGACTTTCTGAAGGTGCTAGGATGAGGATGGCTATCGATGTTTCATCGAATGCTACCGCTCTCTTAAGAAGGGGAAATGCCGAGATATCCGGGAACTTCTTAAACCTCTTGGACCGACTAGTGAAAGTAGAGAAAAACTTTTCTCAGGAATTCAGGAATTACTTTATCCCGAGGAACGACAGACGCAGAGCCCAGGTTTTCATGTTGCGTGGAGAGCTGCCTGCTGCCTCCCGCCTGCTTCAACCACTATTGGATATTGAAGATGACGAATTGGCTGCCGAGGCAGCCGGTGATCTTGCATTGGTCAAGGGAAGCTTTCGCTCACTCCAATCGCTTTTTCCCCTGATGACGCCAGAGGATGCCAAGGCGAAAGCCCGGGCGCTTCAGGTCGGTAAGGATTATTTTCTCAAGTCCATCTCAAAGGATGGGCATGGTTCCTCAAATGCACGTCTCTGTTTGGGCATCGTCGCCCTGTTTGGTAATGCAAGCAACCCGGCGGAGTCATCCGATCAGTTTAGTAGCGCCTTGGCTGGAATGATGGACAGGGCTTCCCTGTATGAAGTGGGAGGGATCATGGGATGGACAAGGATTCTCCACGTTCTTTCGATTCTCGAAAACTCGGACGAATCAGGAGTATTCCAAGTTCGCGCGGTGTTGGCAGAAATCCGTGACAAGGGGGAGAAATACCCATCCTGGATTCTCGGTAAGATGCTCGCGGCAGCCAGCGTCTTCGATGACAGGTCGTTCGCCGCTGAAATCGCTGAGCTTATGCTCGCTCAAGAAGGGGAAACGGCCTTCGACGCAATCTGGGAAAGCGGACTTCCTCTACAGATACCGGAACTGGGAGCAAAATACTGCGATTGGATGAAACGTGTCGAGATGTCGGTCAATGCAAAGTGGTTAAGATGCAAAAACCTCCTTAAATTCATGCTCAAGGAAGGAATGAATGAGGATGCGGAGTCCATTCTTGATGAGCTGGA
Source organism: uncultured Spartobacteria bacterium (assembly GCA_903868795.1). Classification (GTDB taxonomy): domain Bacteria; phylum Verrucomicrobiota; class Verrucomicrobiia; order Chthoniobacterales; family UBA6821; genus UBA6821. Next base: position 10,044 of record CAIPWR010000124.1, read on the forward strand.
GGTGATGGCCATGCGGCGATCGGCTAATGCGGATGAATTCATCAAATTACTGGAGGACGAGAGTAATTTTTTCCCTGCTTGGGGACACTCTGACGCGGAATTGTGCAGGATAAATCTTGCCGATAAGCATGGCAGGACTGAGGAGGCGCGCGGGCTTCTCATCAATCGCTTTCACGACAAGCGAACTGGCGGAAACCCTACTGATCTTCAGGAAGCGGAGGGTATTCTCGATTGGCTGAAAGATCTCAACGAGGACGATGCCCAGCTGGAGATCTTGGGTCACCTTATTCGGCCTGACGATAATGCATCCGCCGTACCTGAAGACAGGCTGGTATGTCTGCAAGGAAGCATCCTGTTTATCGGCGGAAATGAGATTCAGGCGCAGTACAATGCGTCGGTGATCAATGACGTTAAGAAAGAGTGTCCCGGCGTTGAAATTCAGTTCATCAATCCAGGCTGGAGCTCCAACTGGAACAAGCATCTAGATGATATCCGCCACAGATTGCCCGAGGTGAATGCGGTCGTGCTGAGCCCCTTGGTCAGGACGCAGTTGGGAAGGAGCATCCGTAAGGAATGCGATGACACGAAGCCTTGGTTCCCATGCACGGGCAGAGGGAAAGCGTCAATTGTCCGAAGCATCATGAACGCCGCCCGCTGGATGGCCTCAAAATAAAAGCCGAGCTATTCTAGTGCCCGATATCTTCACCAAGGCCAAGCGGTCCGAAGTGATGTCCCGGATCCGGGGTAAGGGCAACAAGCGGACGGAGGGGGTGGGGAGATAGTCTTTTAGACTGAAGGCTGAAGACTGTTAGGTGGAACCGGAAATACGGAATCTTGGGGAAGGTTCGGATAGCCCATGCAACAGCGTAGCCCAAAGGGTGCTACTTGCGGGATGCAAGAGCAGCAATTTTGGGAGGCCAAGATCGCCCGTGACCGTGAACGCGACCGGGAAGTGAACCGGGTGCTAAAAAAGCGAGGTTGGCGCGTCCTCCGTATCGCAGAGCACTTCCTGCGCAAAAAAGATCGCAAGCGACTGATCTCCCGGATTGAGAGGGCGCTATCCTTGCAGTAGCGTTCTTAATGCGGCTGAGGAAGCAATCGACCATGTTCCCAATATGGGAACATTATGCTTGATTCCCCATCTCTCTGATCTACCCTTGTCATGAGAATCATCTCCCGGAAAACCCTGCGCGATTTCTATGAAAAGCACTCCGATGCCAAGGCTCCTCTGGAGGCGTGGTTTCATGAAACCGTCGCCGCCGCATGGAAATCCCCTCGGGACATCAAGAGCCGTTACCCTTCGGCGGATGTCCTGCCCGGAAACCGGGTGGTCTTCAATATCAAGGGGAACACCTACCGTCTTATCGTAAAGATCCACTACAACACCGCAATCGTCTTCGTCCGGTTCGTCGGAACTCACGCCGACTACGACAAGATCGATGCGGCCGTCATCTAAAACACCCCATGAAACCCAAGATCATCAAGAACAGGAAGGAACACTCCGGTGCGCTCTCCCGTATCGAGAAGCTAATGGACGCCGCCCCCGGTTCGCCAGAGGAGGAGGAGCTGGAGCTGTGGGCGCTGCTCGTGGAGCGCTATGAGGAGGAAAACTTCCCGATGGATCTCCCCGATCCCGTGGAGGCGATCAAGTTCCGGATGGAGCAGGAGGGCCTGCGCCAGAAGGATCTGGAGAAGTTCTTCCCCGGCAAGAGCCGCGTCTCTGAGATCCTCAATCACAAGCGCGCTCTGAGCATCGGAATGATCCGAGCCCTCCACAGAGGCCTCGGCATCCCTGCGGAGGTGCTGATCCGCGAGGTGGCGGCCTAACACCAGAATCCATGCAAACCTATACAACCAAGGCCTTTTTAGAGCTTCCTGATGCTGATGAAATGCGCAGCAATGGCCCGGGCGTCGATGCGATGATTTTGCAGAATGAGTCGGGTACGATTGAACTCGAAGCAACCCTCGATGAGGTGGAGACCGCTGCGGATGAACTTGCGCTCGCGATCGACTCCGATGTCATCCCTGACGAGGTAATGTCATCCCTGATCGAGCATCTGAACTCTGCGAGAGCACTGGACGTGCCGGTGTGAGAACGATGCTTTAGGAGTATAGGCAAAAGGCTCGTGGGAACCAGGCTTAATCATACTGTAGGTAGTCCGATACACGAGCTAGTGGATGAGGATGTCTGGTCGGGGACGACCGGCAGAAAATAGGCTTTTAGGGCAAAAACCGAGTCGAGCGACGATCCACTGTGCTGGGCATACCCGAGTTCAAACGCAGATGGACGCCATCGTCAAACCTTGGGCTGATCCCAATACTCGGTAGGTCGTGATTGATCTCAAGGCGGATTCATTCTAAGGTAACCCAATGTCAGATCAGGATATCCAAGAGCTTGAAGGTCAGTTTCCGGCACTTTCCGGACAGGCTTTTGCTGCCGCGAGCGAGCGGGTTCTGGCCTCCGGTCAGAGTGTTCTGCAAACCGTTGGGTCCTTTGTGTTCCGGGTCTTCCCAGATGGACACACGGAAGTCGTGAAGCCGATCGAGCCGCCGATCTCTGTGAGCCCAGGCACGATCTACTCGATCAAGTGATTTGGGTCACGCCGAGGATGCGCGTGTTCGCCGGTCCGAACGGATCTGGGAAGAGTGTTCTAAAATCGTACCTCCCGGAACCGCTCCTAGGAGTCTATCTGAATCCCGACGAGATCGAGGCGGAGGTGAAGGAGCGGGGATGCGTCGATCTCGGCGTTTTCGGAATTGAGTCGTCCGCTGATGAGGTTCTTATCGTGTTCACGGGCTCGGAGTTCTTAAGGAACGAGGGCTTTGGCAAAGTGGCGGGAAGGCTTACTTTCACCGACGAAAAACTGGGATTTCCTCCCGGAGTCATGAACTCCTACTTTGCCAGTGTGCTGGCCGGATTCCTGCGCCGGAAGCTTTTGGAACACGGGAGGACGTTCACGTTTGAAACAGTGATGTCTCATCCGGGCAAGGCGGCGCTTCTGCAAGACGCCCAGGAGGCCGGATATAGGACCTGTTTGTATTATGTCGCCACGGATGATCCCGCTATCAATGTCTCCCGTGTCGCCAACCGGGTGGCTCTGGGAGGGCTCCTGTCCCCGAGGATAAGATCGTGGACCGCTATCATAAGTCCCTTGATCTGCTACTTTCGGCGATTCGCTCCACCAACCGGGCCTATATCTTCGACAACTCGACGAACAATGCCGATGGCACGCACACTTGGTTGGCGGAGATCACCGACGGGAGGACGCTGGAACTCAAGACGGACCGGATCCCGGCGTGGTTTCAGCACGCGGTGCTGGACAAGATCCAAAGTTAAAAATTGCTAGCAGCTCAAAACCGCCAGCAGCTGTCTGGCACGACTGCTGGCGATCCAATAGGGCTGGCGCTGGTCGGCATCGAGGTCTTCCCATGCAGATGTGCCGACCAAGATGACAGCGCGCGCGTCGAGGCCCTTGGACTTGTTGAAAGATGTGGCGCGGAGGAAGCCTTTTTGGACGGCATCGGGCGAATCGGCTGGGACGATCTGGCAGTTAGCAAAATAGCTGTCCTCTGCGAACTGGTGGTATCTGTCCGAGAAGGGATCTTTCGGAAACAGAAGAAGGGTTTCCTCGGGAGACACAAGCTTCTCATCAAACCATTCCTTGAGCAGGGATGCAGCGGCTGACTTGGCCATGTCGGGATTGGGGGCCTCCTTCACGATCACCTCGGGGCCGGCCAGGAGGTAGCTGCTGCGGAGTCCGCCGATGAGGCGATCTGTTTCCTCACTTTGCAGACTGCAGAGGTACTCGAAGATAGGGCGGGTGTAGCGGCGTGTCTCCAGGAGCTGGAGGTGGGCCTTCCCCGGAAGGCCCTCGGAGATTTTGGTAATGCTGAATTCTCCGCTGAAAAACGAGGGTCTCTGGGCGGGATCGTAGTAGATGCCCATCTGGGAATTCGCTCCTCCGGTGAGCAGGGCGAAGTAGATCTCCCACCATTCATTGCGGTGATCCTGTGCCTCGTCGACGATCAGGGCGTCGTAGGGCGCCTCAAATCCCTCGGCCGTGACGGCCGCCAGTAGTGCCGAGTGGAGGGTGGTGTAGTATTGGTCAAAATCGGCATCCGGAGCTCCCTGCTGTGGTTTCTCCGGAAGTTCCCCAGGGGCGAAGCGCTTGCCCATCTCCTCGCAGAGTGCCTCCCAAGTCCGGACGGTGATCTTGCCGATCAGGTCTTCCTTACCCTTGATCCGCTGGCGCGCCATGGTCTGGGTGAAGTGTGCTCCAAGAGCCTTGTTGAAGCAGAGGAAGAGGACATTCATCCCTTGGGTGGCGAGTATGAGCGCATGGCGCTCCGCCATCCAGGACTTGCCCGAGCCGGGGCCGCCGTGGACAAGGAGTTGGCTATTCTCGGAGAGGGCCTCGAGGAGCGAAAAGTCTGCCGCCGCATTGTCATGCATGAGACGGTCTGTCTCGGAGATGAAGCGCGCCTCGGCCTCGGGTGAGGCGTCGCCGTAGACTAGGTGGAAGAGGTCTCGTGGCGCCTCGGGGTTTTGGGAGCGGAATCCTCCTGAGGTGATCTCTTCCCAGTATTGGGGGAGCTTGCGGAGATAGTCCGGACCTCCGATCAGGGTGAAGGGATAGACATGGGTCTTGGGCTGGTACCCGTGTTCCTTGGCGGAGAAGATCGCCGGGACAGTCCACGGCACCTCAAGGCCTTCACCTCCTTTTTCGAGGCGCTCTTGGAGAGCTTTCAGGACGCCTGCTTTCTGTGATTGAACCTGATCCTCCGGGCGCTTTTCCGAAGTGCCGTCATTCTGCCCCGTGGGGGTGAAGACTCGGGCCCTTGTCTTGACTTCAAGCACCAGAAGTCGGCCGTCAGGCCCAAGGATGAGGAAGTCGCCTTCCCTCTCAATCTTTCCGTCGAGGTAGTCGTAGCACCATCGGATCGTCCAAGAATCATCTAGGGTCTTGAGAGCCTGATAGGCGATGAGTTCTCCCTCGTTCTCTTCGTCGAGAGTCTCGGGAGAGCGTGTGATGAACCAGCGGGCCATGGAAGAAGAGACTAGCCGATTAGCCTAAAGACTGAAGACTGAAGGTGAAGTTATGAGGGAAGGGAGAGAATAATGATGAATTGTGATTGAGTGGGGGAATTCCCAGCAGTCTGATTCAATTGGACTGCTCGTTATACGTCTTCTGAAAGAGTGCCTCTGTGATAACAAAGAGTTCTTTTCCATCTGTCAGGACAGCCCGGTAGTTCCCATCGGCGGAGCGATAATAGACTTTGCCCTCGTGTACAGGTGTCTGCTGAACGATCCATGCCACGCCTCGTGAGTTCAGACTCAGGATGACCGCAATAGAGTGATCCGAGATCCTCTGCTGATTAACGGAGATGTATTTGATTCTGCAGCAGACATTCTTTTCGAAACCGGCATGGATCCGGAGGTCATGTGGATGGGTTCTGGTCTGAACAAACCAGCTCTGAGGATTGGCAATGGCCTGTTGGATCTGCGAGCGCGTGGCGCCAACCCTGATGCAGGGGGGATTTATGAATGAGCAAGCCGTCAGGGTGAATGCCAGGGTGAGAAGTAGCTTTGGCACCAGGGCGCCGCCACGCCGCCCGCCCCATGGAAAACAATTATGGAATTTGCTCAGAGGATGCCTGCAAAGGATCGACTCCCTCCCGTTAGTTGCAGGTATCATCCGAGCCTTGGTGACTGCTCTTTCTGCCTTGTGGATCTTCATGGTGCTTAGGGTTTGGCAGTGATCTTGCCGTAGATGTTCTCGGGAGCCTGCTCCTTGCCGAAGTAATGGGTCATGGCGGGGCAGAGCCAGACGCCATCCTGTTCGATGATACGGCCTTGTTCGTCGCCCTTCTCCTCCAGAGGGTAGCGTGCAGTGTATTCACATCCTGCCTCGGCGACGCGGGTGCCATCCCAAACGCGGTGAAGAATGCAGTTGGCCCCGGGGAAGCGGACTGTGGAGAAGATGAGTTCAGCACGATTGCAATCATCGCCTACAATCGCGGAAATCAAGTCGCTGGCACCATGCATGAAGAGTTCCTGGACGAGGCCAAACCGAGGCTCGTCAAAGCACCAGAAGTTGTGGTCGGCAGGGGTGCGGTAGGCACTGATAAGGTTCATGACGTTCATGGGAGAGGTTAGTGTACGAGGGTTCTGGGATGCTCTGAAAGGAATCGTAGAAGGGATGCACGACAAAGTGCGAGAGAGACCTTGTGAGGAAAAAAGATTGGAACGACACTTCGTGTCATCACTCGCAAGAAACTCTGAGCCATGCATTCCAGCCGATTTCTTAAGCCTGCGATGGCCGCCGACTCGCCTCTAACCGTGGCCCCTCCTCCTCCTAAAGAATCGTGCTGTGAAATGGAGTGGCCCGAGTCTTGGGCCAGTGTACCTGCCGATCGAGATGACACGGGATTGGCTTGTCAGTAGAGGGTTTTTGGACGAATGGATAGGCGTGAAGATCAACCCGTCCAGAATCTCAACCAGCAGGAGCTGGAGGAAGTCTGTTGTCCTGACAAAGGGGCAGCGCCTAGGGGCGCGCTGGGCGTCCTTGGTCAAGCAATTGGAGGGAGATCCCTCTGTGACTCCAAGGCTGAGGGATCAGGCTTTGGCATGTCTCTGTGCCTATAAGGGGCTGAATTATGACCATGAACGAGCAGTGGCACAGGACAAGGTGGCGTCCTCAACTCGACTGGAGCACGCCCGGAGCTGAACTGCTACGCCAAGCGGCGGAGGTTTTGTCATCGGGTCTTGGATCACGGTCGCTACAGATCGTCGTGTTCGGATCATCTCCACTCCAGATGGGAGTTTCCAATGCTATTATGAGTGGCGATCTGGACATTGCCTCTGATGAGGAAATCGAGGGGCTTCTGGTTGCAGCGGGACTTACCAAGGGATTGAGCTCCCCGTATGTGGAGGTCTGTCCTTTAGGAACTTTCAGAACTGCGCTGGACTGGCGTACCCGAGCTCATGCCGAGATGCTTGGCAATCTGGAGATCCTTTTCCCTCATCCTATTGATATTCTTGTCTCCAAGATCACCCGTGGGGAGGAGAAGGATTTTGAGGCTTTCGAGGAGGTGATTGATAGAACGGGTCACCCTACGGAGGGGGAGCTTTTGGTTTCCCTGATTCGAGCAGTCCATCTCTATAGACCGGGATATGATGAGGCGGCTCCGGGAGATCCGATCACGAATACACGCCTGCTTTGGAAACGTCTTTTTGGCAGGGATATCGATGTCCGCCAGGAAATCATAGCCACCGCGTCTACGCGCAAAATGTGAGTTTTCGCTGCGGGCCATACGAGCAATATCCCTGGAGGGGTGTGATTTTAGCTAAGAAAATAAGGGGATGACACTTGATGTCGCTCCTCCGGAAGAGACTGGTCGCATGAATGAGCACCGATTTCTTGCACCTGCGATGGCCGCCGACTCGCCTCTGACCGTGGCCCCTCCTCCTCCTAAAGAAACGTTCTGTGAAATGGAGTGGCCCGAGTCTTGGGGGGCGAATCCTCCGATCCGACTTCAACCTTCGGAGCCATTCGCCGGATCCTCGTTCGAGACGGATCGGATCATCAACAACTGGCGTCCACGGATCGCCTCTCTCGTGGACCAGTCCATCTCGATGGCCCAGGATCTGTGCGAGATATCCTGGAATGGGGACGACGAACCCTACCCTTGCTGTCCCTTTCTGAAGCTGCTTGAGCCGGGGAGCAACGATATGCGCCGCTTCACGGACGAGGCGTGCCATATCCTGCTGCAGGCTCTCACGAGAGATGAAATTATTGAAGAGGCCTTTTGGCCTGATCATCGGAAACCCGATGCCCGTGATCTTCACGAGTGGATGGGGCGCTGGGCGACCTGGCTGCCTGATGAGGAGGGTCAGTTCCGGTTCTGGAGTATTTTTCTTCCCTGCGAGGCATTGGAGGCTCTCTACAGGTATGTCCATTCCTTGGTGCACGACTACTACCTGGAGATGCTGGAACTCCACATGGAGTGGGTGGAGCACAGGGAGAGTGAGATTGCCATTTGGGAAGGGTATCCTGACATTCATTCCGACCCACCCGAGTCCCTCGTTTACTGGCATCCCCGCCTGATCATCGATAACGTTGAACTGACCCTGACCTCAGAAAATGCGGAAGAACTCCGGGATTGGTCCTATGACGCCTTCTGTACCTGGAAACGGCACCTCACCGAGGACCAGAAAGAAGCCTTGGTTACGCTGGGCTATGAGGCGGATCAACTCTGTCCGGATCACCGCTGGCAGGACTGAAACAGCAGAACAGGCTGTATCTTACGGAATTTTGCGAGGCTGAAATCCGTAAGATTGATTCAATTTACCTTTCCGGAAATGGAAGCCTTGCAAAAGAGACTCAGGAGAGACATTTCCTTCAGCGAAATGGCCGAGGTCTGCGAGATCCGTGGATCGGCAACCACGATCGCCAAACACTGTGCCCTGGAAATGGCTACGTTGATGCGGTTTTGATCCAGGATGAAGCCAAGTCCACGGGAGCCGTATTCTCCGTAACTCGAACTAAGTGAGTAGATGCAGACGGGAGCTTCCTGCCCTTGGAATCGGTCGACGCTACCGATACGGGCCCCGTCGGGAAGCGAGCGCTTCAAGGCACTCACTTGGGCGTTGTAGGGACTCATGATCAGAATGTCGTCGATTCCGAGCGGTCGGGCGGCTCCGCTCTTATCTCTGTAGTCACGTCCAAGAAGTTCAGAGATAATCTCCTTCACGCGGGAAACCTCTTCCTCACTGCGCTGGGTATTGCCCTCATGCTCCACGGGGGAGAAGAGGATGCCGTGTTCCTTGGTGACCAGGGAGGCGTTGAGGGGGAGGGCGATTCGCTGACGGTCGCATTCGGGATGAGCCGTCAGGCACCCATTGTAGATGCTCTCTGAGATGAATGAGCAGACCGAGGAGTGCATCCGGCGTGTTTCGCCTAGAAAAATACCAGCGTCAGCAGGTACGACGGGGTGAAAGACCGGTGCATCGGGAAGGCTGCGGGCGGGATCCTTGAGGGAGTATTGCAGGACGGAAAGTGCTGCATCGCCGGGATGGGTTCCCTGAATTGGTTGCTCCAACTGCATCTGGTCGCCCATGAGGACGAGATTTGCGGTGCAGCGGCTCATGGCGACTGCATTAGCCAGGCTGACCTGTCCAGCCTCGTCGATGAAGAGGTAGTCGAGCTTCCCTTCCCATTCGCTGCGGGCGAAGAGCCATGCGGTTCCGGCAATGATCCCTCCATGATAGGAACTGATCGCTTTGGTGTTGTCCGTGGTGGGGATCTCGGGAACTTCCTCGGGTTTACCTCCGGCCCTTAGTCCAGTAACCATTCCGTTGGATTCACGGACAACGCCTTGGAGAAGATTAACAATGGCCTTGTGGCTGTTGGAGGTGATTCCGACACGCTTGCCCTTTGCGAGCAGTCGGGCAATGACCTTCGAGGCTGTGTAGGTCTTTCCGGTGCCCGGAGGACCTTGGATCACAAGACAGGCACCTTGCATGGCCGGGGAGATTCGTAGAGCTGCTTCGAGTGGAGCCTCCTCTGCTACTGCCATTTGGGGAGAGGGTGCAATCCTACCTAGAAGAGAGCGGAGAGAGTCTGGAAGCAGATTCTCACCAAGGTAGGAGCGGGCGACGTCTCGGAGAGCATCCTGTAACACTTTGGATGAAACGATTTCATAGGGGACCAGGCTCCCAGCAGACGGGAAGATCCCTCCGAAGCAATCGGTGATTTTCTTGGAGCTGATTTTTAGCTCCAAGGTGCCGTTCCTGAGGTCGAGTGAATGGATCGTGAACTTTGCCTCCAGATGTCCCTGGAACATTACTGAATCTCCTGACTTGGCCTTGCACTCCTGAGAGGGATCAAAGCGGTATTCCTGAATGAGGGAGCGCCTGTCAGCCTTTGGGAGGGCTTGGGCGAAGATTCCTGCAATGCAGGCAGGGTCATCGTGAAGTTCCTCTTCAGAAAGTTTCTCGCGTTCAAAGAGTCGCCACCACACGGGTAATGCCTCGCGGCGGTGAAAGTCCATCAAGTCGGCGAGGGTCCAAGCGACAGAATCGCCTTGGCGGGCTCGGAGTCCATCCACAATGCCCTGATGTTCCATTCGCAACTGCTCTGCCTCGGCTTTGTCATTCTCGTCCTCGACTTCCCCTTCAGGCTGCGGCGGAGGCAGTGGCGCAAAACCATATCTGGACGCAAGATCCCTAAGCCAGTCAGCCAGCTCCTGGGTCGATTTGCAGTCATCCTCGTTGTAATCACGGATTCCTTTGAGAATCGGACTGGAGGTCCAATCCCTTGCCTCACCGCTGTCGAGCCACCGGGCGTAGTGGACGACCGATCCGATGGATGTCGCGACTTCCGTGTCACGGTTGCGCCCGGCGCGGTAGATCTTCTCCACTGTCTTGATGGAATAGTTCTTGTCGCCGATCCGAAGTGCCTTTTTAACGACATGGTAGAGATCGACGAAGACCCCATTGCGCAGCAGTTCGTTTACCTCGTCCTGACAGGTATCATGCCGTGACATCAAGCGACGCACCGCCGCTACTTCATAAGGGGCGTAGTGATAGATGTGCATTGACGGGTTTGCCTTCCAGCGGGCATGAACCCAGCTAATGAACCCACGGAGAGCTTCCTTTTCCTCGTCCCTGTCATGAGCCCACCAGTCCTTGAAAACGAAACTGCCGTTTTTGAGGTATCCGGCACCCCAGAGATATTCAAGGCCGCCGACCGCGATGGGGTAACCCTCCATGTCGAAGTAGACATCGGCAGGGTCGTGGGCAGGGAGACTGTTTAGCCCGAGGATCTTATCAGTTTCTTGCGGCAGGACCTCGACAGCGGCGAGGGCAGTGGGATCATCCTTGCGCGATTCGCGGGTGGCCTGCTGAAGACGTGCCTGAGCGACAAGCTTTTCAAGTGCCTCCGACCGCATCTTCTCAACGCGTGCCCCCGAGGAGTTGGCGAGTTTCTCCAAAGTGTGAATTCCCGCTGAACGAAGTTTCTTGATCTGGTTCGCGGAAATACCGGCAACCCTGACCAGATGATCCGTGCGGTCAAAGAACGCCTCGGCTTCCGATGTCCAGTTGCCATGATCCGCTCTAGGTTCCGGGTCAGGACGTTTGGCGAAATCGCCGTCGTAGCTTACCTGGAGCTTTAAGAAGCCCTCCTTGATGGAGAGATAGTAATCGTAGTATTCGGAGATTCGAAGTTGGGGGCGCTCAAGCGTACCCAAAATGATGCCAAAGAACTCTGGCATGCCTGCTCCCGGCGTGTGCGCTAACATCTCGGCGTAACAGCAGAGCTGGACGGCGTAGTAGGGCTTGATAGAGCGCGCAACCTTGGTATCCCACAGGAGATAAGTGCCCGTGCTTGGATCTAGTTCCAGAAAATCAGTAAAACCCGCGAAATTCCCGTGGCGGAGGGCTCCTTGGTAGATGACAGGAGCCTTTAGGGCAATCGTTTCAAGGGTATGTTGGTGCGCTGCATCAAGATCTCGGTCATGGATTTCAACGAGTGCCGGTTCCTTGAGTTTCCAGTCCTTGAGGATGACAGCTTCATGGGTGATGCCGGACTCGGCAATTAGCTTCATATCCTCTGATTGAGAATCTGGAGTGAGCTGGCCAGGGTTCTCCAGATGGTGGCGATCCATCCACGAGGCGAACGGGGATTCAAGATAGCGAACGAGGTCGCTGGGAGAAAAAATTAGGTCTCCACTAAGGGGATGTTTGCGCATGGGAGGAAGCTATTCTACTGAACTGACAGGAGGTGTCTCCGCAAATTCAAAAAAGCCCTTTATCTGACGCGGTCGAGTCCAACTGATTTCTGCCAACGGAGTCCTTCGGTGAGGATTTTTCGCTCCCAACAGATGGTCTCTTGCAAACTCTTGAGGAGCTTCCGGTATTCCCGGAGTAAAAGCAGGGCGTCCTCTCCCATTTCCTTGCCCTCAAAGAGTTCCGGGGGACGCTGCTGAAAATCCAACCCTGCCTGCAGATCTTTAGCCATCAATGGGACTCCCAAATCTGCGTTGGAAAGTAATAACCTTCTCTCTGGATCGGCCTCTACAGAGCACCCCTGAATATGGGAAAGGTTTCCGTCACCAAGGTCGAGGTGCAGAATGTCGATGAGCTTCCTTTCGAGATTCCAAAGATTCACGAGCTTCTCTTCGGAGACCCCCAGATTTCTGAGATCCCTGACCTTTCTGAGGAATGTCTCGTAGCACTCTGGGTACTCCTCAAGGGCCGGCAATCCGAAATGCTTCCGCATGCGGCTGATCCAGGGTGCAGGCCGGCCTAGTCGTTCTGAGAGTTCGCACTGGGTCATGAGATTTAAGGACGGGATGAAATTACCCCTTCTTGCCAAACTCTTTTCTGTACTGGTGAATCTGACTTCGGTTCTCCCAAATCAGTTCTGCAATCAGATTGCGGAGCTCTTCTTTCAGGGCCTCGCCGTTATCGGTTTTGGCTGTCTGCCACACGCCGCTTCGGCCCGGCATTTCACCGCCCCACTCCTCAGCTTCAATGTAGATATGCTTTGCCTGTTCAGCGACGTCTTGAAAGCGCTCAAACTCTTCCAGGTAGTACTTGTCCCAGATCTTATCCAAGCCGGCCCATTCGAGGAGTTCCTGGGAAACATCGTCGTCGGCAGAAGCTATCTTCTCCCATCCATCATCCGCAGCTTCTCCTTTCTGCCTCTCGTTTAATTCATCGATGAAGCTGGTAAACTCCATGCAGGCGTAGTCATAGGCTTCCTCTTGAGTATGGAAATAGCCGATGTCATCAAACTCGTTGGCACGAATCCAGTAGGCTGAAACGAGTCTCCAGATTTCGATCTGGAAGGTGTCATTGTCCGGAGCTGCTCCATCAATAGCATCCACCATCTCGCCGATGCCGGTCGACCACTTGTTGTCTTCAAGCAGGGTGAACAAGTCCTCCAGATCCTCCCCCCTTTGAAATGATTCCCACTTCTTGGGGGCTATCTTTTCACCAAACTCCTTCCAAACGAGTTGGTGGACTTCCTCAGATGCAAGGATGTCCTGCTGGAAATCGGAGAGTTCAACGGGTGAGCTCATGGTCGATTACTTCAGGTTCTGCTGAACAATCCCGATCATCGCCATGATGAAGAAATAGATGGCTATGATTGCTATCAGGATGCTGAAACATCCCCACTTTTTGGGGGCCTGATAAGGCTGATCTGGATGGTCGTAGCAGTGGTCGATGAAGTCATCCGGAATGGCATGGCCGTGGCCGGCGTAGAACTGCCTCATGAGGGTCTTGGATGCCTCCTTCTGCTGTTCCTTGATCTGCTGGATGAGATTGGCGGCCTGGTCGGAACCAAGGGAATGGATGTCGTAACCGTGGAGGTTGACGTTCTGGAGGTTACTCAAATGATCAATCTGATCCTGGCGGATGGGAGGCTCATCCTTCTCTTGATCGGAGATATGAAGGGTCTGATCCACCATGTGGGAGTTCACCCAATCCTCCGAGGGTGCAGGTATGCCAGCATGGCGCTGGGAGACCCGCGTATGACTGCTATGGATATCGGTATAGGAGAGTCCCGTGCCGGGGATCCCTACGGTGGTCCTGCTGCCGGCAGTACCAAAGGTGTAGTGAGCCCCACGAGGGCCAATGCTGAGGGATGTGCTCTTCTTCCCAAAGTTCCAACGAACTCCGGGGAAGAGTTTGATCGATCTTCTAAAACGAAAAAAACCCATGGATTATGCGGGGTAAGAGTACGAGGGAGGTGGCTCACCCATGAGGTGTTCTCTTTGATTATCATGGGGTGGAATGGCTATGCAGTTCCCTTCTTTTGCATGGTGCCAGATCTCCTCCCATGAATTGCAGAGGTGGACATTCCGGCTGCAAATTTCACAAAAGCGGATGTCGCTGACCTTGGTCTTTTTTAACTTTGACCAGAGCTTCGGACACTGGAAGGCAAACTCGACTTTGCAGTTGGCGATGGGAGTCATGGGATCAATGTGAGGATCTCAATTCTTTCGCTGTAGATACTCGCTTATGTCCCTGCAAATACTTTGAACGGCAAGTTGGAGTTCTTCAAAGGTGATCTGCCCGCCATTCTCTTCGATCTCTTGGACGGTGCGGGCGATATACGCAATGTTCAGGATGATGGTCAGTAAAAGGAAGAGTAACAATGTGTCGTGGTGGTTCATGGGCTGACGATCTCCGGTCCCTCCGTGGCATAGGGGTTATGAGCACTGCTCGGGGAGTAGGGGCTGCCGTACTGGCCGTAGGGGTTGTTGATACTGGTGGGACTGTAGGGACTCCCGTAAGGACCATACGGGTTGGCAGTGGAGTCGGGAGCGTAGGGGTTGGCACTGGCACGACCGAGATAGGTGCCATCCTGAGCGATGATCCTGGGAGCATCCGTGGTGTAGGGATTATTCACACTGGTGGAGGAGTAAGGACTGCCGTAGGGGCCATAGGGGTTGTTGATGCTATTGGGAGCATACGGGCTCCCATACTGGCCATAGGGATTGCCGGTGGATTGGGGGGCGTAGGGATTCGCACTCAGTTGACCGAGGTATTCCTGAGCATGGGAGATTGCAGGTGCGCCGCCGATGAGGACTATGAGGAGAAGTGGTCGTAGTTTCATGAGCACAGCCTACCACTCGATCAAGACACTGAGTGTCCTAGGCCACTGGGTATCAGTCACAATAGGTGGCCAGTTCCTTCCGTAGAATCGGATCTACGACTACGGCTGGATCAGGTATCCCATCATCACCCTTGAAGAAGAGATCCGCGAACCTCTCTACGAACTTCTCCGCCATGGAGTTGATGACATCGTTGCTTGTGTAGTAGGTTTCCTTTTCAAGAATCTCCCAGGGAATGGGTTCCTTGGTCACATCGACTTTGAACAGATCACCATCCGGATCCCATGACCAGTCATCCCATTCACCATCTCCCTTCTCTACCTTCCAAGTGGCATGTTCGAGGCGCAGAATCGGCTGATCGTCATCAAACATCAGGAACCACTCCTCAACGTCTGCATGGGTCTCGTCTATGATGTTTACCGATTCTGTGTAGACGACAGCGTCGAAGATTCGCTGATCGTTATACCCCTCACGAAGGTTCTCCAGATGATAGTCGATCTTCTCGCGATCAGACATGGCATCATCCCCCTCTTTTGATTCCTCGAGGTCACTCATTTTGAGTTCTGGTTGGCTGCCGGCTTGGCATCGTCAGGCTTTTGGGCTGCTTGCTTGTAGACCGCTTCCGTCATGATCCCGAGATTTGTCCCGTTCCTCAGGAGGGCGTAGAATTTACCGTCAGGTGTCTTGAAGAAGGACTTTTTAGGAGTGGCGTCCTCAAAAACCACCCATGCACTTCCACCTGAATTCAGACCCAATGTGGCTGAGACCCAATGGTCGGTGAATTTCTTACCCTCATCCGAAATATAGATAATCCTGCTACAAACTCCCTTATCAAAGGTGGCTCTAATCTGAACCCCATGGTCGCAATATACCCTGACATCTTTCTCGATTTTGGGTGATCCCAGTTTCTTAGTCATGCCTACCTCCGTCTCGCCGAGCCAGACGGGTGCACATGGATAGATATCTGCCGCAGGAGGCTTCTTAAGCACCTCCCTTTTACCAATTCCTGAGATAGAACTGGGGTCGTAATCCCATTTATAAACGAGCAATGTCTTTCTATCTCTCATGTCGGCCAAAAGGTCACTGTGGGCTGTCCTGTAGTAGTTACGGTTGGGCCTAATGAATGATGGGACGATCCAGGCCCGATTTCCCGAGTTGATGGCTAGAACTCGTGATACCCAGCAGTCATTGAGTGTCTTGTAATTGTCAGCCTCATAAAGAACAGCATCAGCTACACCCGCCTTGTAGTGCACAAAAATCGTCTGACATCCATCGAAGTAGAGTTTGGCGCAATCACTCTTGTTGATTTTGTGTTCTGGCCCGTAATTACTGACGATGAATGATTCAGTATCACCAATTTTAGCAATTGGATGGTCTGGAGCGAAGATGCACTCCGGCAATTTATCCACCTGGATAGTTTTACCGGGCTGATGGAGTGACTTCTGGAAGAAGGCGCTCGTATCAACCAACAACTGGTTCCCCTTGCTGACAAAGGCATGGAACTTTCCATTCTGGGTGCGGTAAATCCGCCGACCAGAGGTTGAGCTCTCTTCCAGAACCCAGGGAGCACCTTGGGAGTTCAGACTAAGGACTGAGGAGAGCCTGGTTTCATCAATCTTCTTTTTGAATGTGTAGTAGAAGAGTGAGTCGGCCTTGCCTCCTTGGAAATGCGCCTGCACTTCATTGCCCTGACTATCATGAAAGAGATCATAGCCGTTCATGTAATGAGCAGTAGGCGGACCCAACTCCTTCGTGATTTGCTCGTAGGACTGACCTAGAGCTGCTGCTTTATGCTGAGTAAACTTATCGGCCAACGAGTCACAACCCGATACTGGCAGAGCGAGTGAGAAAAGGAGAAGAATGCGGGTGTGGAGATTCATTTTTCCATACCCTAGCAAGGAGAATAGACACCAAGAGTCCTACCCCCTCAGTTGGAACAACTATCAGCTCAGCGGTATTGAGCCGCGATCGCTTGTGCGGTGGCTTTGACCCTCTTGCGCAGAGCAATGGGAGCAAGCACCTTGGCATGAGATCCCAGACCCAGAATCCAAGCTTCCAGATCAGGGGCCATACCTACTTTCAACGACAACTCGGCAGAACCATCTTTTCGGAAAACAAGCTTCTGGGAGGGATGCCAACGGCGCTCCCCTGTCAGGGTTGCAGCAAGTGGATCGAGCAGGATACGGATTTGCTGGGCATTTCTGGTCTCAAAAGCCGAGAAGCTGTCGCCAAGCATGCTCTCCAAGGAAAAGTCCTTTGGGCGTGTGAATTTCCTTCTGAGGTTCTTGGGGGAGGAGATTCTCGCCAATGCGAATGTCCGGATCGAGGAACGAGCCAGATCGAAACCAATGAGATACCAGACCCCTCCGATACATCCCAAATGGTAGGGCTGGATCGTTCGTTCCGTGCCTTTGCCGTCACCCGGCTTTTTGTAGAAAAATGAGATCTCGTGAGAATCCAGCAGTGCCTTGGAGAGCATCTGAAAGGATTCAAGATCCGAAGATGGGGGGCCGGACGGCCTAAAGGAGACTGCAGCACTCAGGTCACTCAAGGAAATTTCGCTGTGAGCCGGCATGCCCTCGACCAGTCTGGCGAATGCGCTCTTGAGTGACTTCTCAAAAGGGGTGCCCCGATATTGCTCTGCTGCCTTCTGGGCCACAAGCAGTGCCACGACCTCTCCTTCCTGGAGGGCAACCGTGGGGAGATTCTTAACCTCTTTGGTGTAGATGAAACCGTGATTGGTGCTGTCATACTGAATCGGGAGCTGCAGTTGATCGCGCATGAAGTCGATGTCGCGCTGAACCGTCTTGTACGAGACCTCGAAGTCATCGGAGAGGGCCTGACAGTTGGGGAACTTGCCCTCCTTCAAAAGCTCATGGATCTGGAGCATACGATACATCGGCAGGCGGGCGGAGCGGCCATGGTTCTGTCCGGATTTACTCGGTTTGACCGAACGTTTAAGAGAATTGCTGACCATGGGACTCTTTATGTCCAAGCCTCCAGGTAAGCTCAATGTCATTTCTCAATCAGCGGAGGCATGAGGCTCCCTGTCGCTTTGGAGAAAGGCCTCGATGGCAGCGAGGACTACTTCCTCAGAATTGTACCCATTGGCAATAGCTGTGGCTTCCAGAAGGGCAAAGATTTCAGGTGGTATGCGGATATCGGTAGCTTCCATGCTGCCAATCCTCCCACGGGAACCCAGACGCAGAGCGTCCTACCCCCAGAGATTATCAAACACCTACTTCTTTGCGTTCCAGATAGCCAAGGCCTGCTGGTATTCCTTTTTAAGATCCATTCCCGAATCCATGTCAGGGGCAACCTGCTTGAACCCTGCATACATCAGGCACATGAGCTGGAGTCCGCTCATGGCTTGCCCGGGAAGGCTCTTGAGCCGGTATTTATCCTCCGGGGAGGAGTAGTCGATTCCCTCTTGTCCCATAAGGGCAATCTCAAAGGCAATCCTCTTCACCTCATCTGGCTCTAGGGAACTGAATCGCTCAAGTGCATCCAATAGGTACATCACACTGGCAGGAGCTTTGGCCTTCAGGAGCTCTGGGTTGGTCGCTCCCTCTTTATCGACATCATTCAGGATTCCATCTGGAGGGAGAAATCCTCTGTCAGACTTCCAAGTGTACCAATCGCGGATCCCTAGGAATTCACCAAAGGCATCCACAAGGTTGTATTCAGAGCCCGGTGTCAGATCTGAGCTCTTCTCTTTCCAGAGAGCAAAGAGCTTCTCGGAATCCTTGAACGTCGGAAACTTGCGATAGGCATCTGCGTAAGCAGTGGCTCCCTCGAAGAGTTCGTCCACAAAGAGGGCAAAGACTCCGTTGAGGATGTCGTTGATGCGGAGGAGCGTCGGGGGAACAAAATCACGGATCTTGGGATCCATGGTGACCTTACGGGAATTATGGGCAATGGAGGCTAATCCACAGAACTGGGACTCGCGAAGTTCGGGATAATCCCTACACATTCGGCGCTCAATCACCATGTCGATGGGGCAATTGAAGAGGAAGAGATTCACCCCCGTAACCAGTTCATTGATCAGCCCTGCGACTTGGTCATCGCGATAGCCCTTCTTCTCCAGACGACGAAGGTCGGCTTTCAGGGCCATGGATGAGTTGGCTCTGGTCTCAGGAGTGGTCACAAACCAGCGGTTGGTTCCCTGATCTCTGGCAGCGCTCTCCATGAAGAGATGCATCAACTCATGGACGCTATGGTAGTTCTTCAGCAGTTTCGGAAAATCTCCCTCCCTCAATGTCACCATGTGGTGATCAGCATCATGCCTCCATGCCATCTTGATTCGGGCAACGATCTGGGCGTCGAGGGGTCCCTCCTCAAACTGCACGGGATACCCTGAGAGGGTCTCTCCCTCAGCACTTAGGCGCTCCACCAGACTATCGGTCTTGGAGAGATGGTTATTGGCGATGATGTTTTGAACGTGGATGTAGGCAGATCGGGCCTTCTCAAAGACAATCTTGGTGCGGCTATCCTGAAGCTTTCCATTGGAGAACATCTGCCGGAGAGCCTTGGCGGCGTCATCAAAACGGTCCATGCGAATGAGTGCCATGGCGCGTCCGTAGTGGGCATTGGCAAAGGAGGCGTCGCTGGCAATGGCCTCATCATAGGTCTTGAGAGCTTCCTCCTGCTTACCCTGCTCCATAAGGGCTGTGGCCAGGGTGTTGAGAGCCCATGGGTCACCGGGCTTCAATTCCAAGGCTCGACGAACGAACTTGGCCGCAGTCTCCTGGTCATCCTCCTTGGCATACTGATTGGCGAGGACAACGAGGCTCCAAGGATCGTCCGGGGTGAGGCGCAGGGACTCGATGAGGTAGTCTTTGGCCTCGTCATTGTCCCCAGTCTCCACGCAGATCATGGCCAGATCACGGCGGGTGGTGGGATGGGCGGGATCCAACTCCAGGACACGCCTGTAGATGTCCTTGGCTTTCTCGTATTCGCCCTGACGGGCTCTTTGGGCTGCCTTCTCGGCAAGGCGCGAAGCCTCAGCTTTGCGGGTGGCCTCGGAGTCAGGGACCGTAATCGTCACGGTTTCCCCTTCGACCGAGAAATCCGTCCCCTCAGGGAGAAAGGAGAATATCTCCCGGAGTTTATCTGTAATACCCCCCCCCGCGACGTATGACACTCCTGCTTCTATAGCAAGGAGCTCAAGGTCTTTGAGGGTGGTGTGGAAGATCATACAGCAACGGGAGGGTATCCGCCCTATTGGACTCAGACGAGAAGGAATGAATTGAATGCAGTGATGGGATGATTACCTTCCCTCCCATGCCAAAGAAACGCGACGGTGTCATGACGATCAGAATCTCGTCAGAGGATAAGGAGCAGCTCCTTAAAATTGCTGAGGTCGCTGATCTCACGCTGAGCGATGTGGTGGTCAGAGCGACCAGGGACTACGTCCGGGCAAACCCGCTGAAGGGTAAGAAGGCGAAGATCTAAAAGTTTGCTCCCGGCAGGGGGGAGCTACTTCTGCAGGCGGTAATGACCCTTGCCGACCTTCTTGATCCCCTTGTTCTTCTTGCCCGTGGTGCCAAACCAGACATGGAGGTTGGTTCCCTTCACACGGAGCTTCTCAGCGAGATCGGCAACTTTCACACCGGCATCACCAGCGGCTTCAAGAGCAGAGAGGACTTTGGTTGCAAGATTACCACGGGAGGCGCGCTTGGTGGTCTTCTTCGCAGTCTTGCTGGCTTTGGCGGCAGGGCGACCAGGCTTCCCCTTGGTCGCCCGAACGGGCTTACCCGAGATGATGCTCTGCATGTGAGACTCGATGCGCTCAATCTCCTTCACAAGGGATTCTTTCTGATCCACAAGAGAGGAAAGCTGATTGAGAGCAGAGGATGTCAGAGATGAGAGGATATTCATGAGCTTAGAGTGCTTTAGGTAATACGTTAAGGGCAAACCATTTCAGTATAAGTCAGGCGCATAGACAGGATGTGTCCACCTGCTGAAAATATATTTTTGTTAATCATGCAAGTTGCTCCCAATCGGGAGCACCAAAACTGATAGAGCGGTCAGAATTGTCGGCGTGGAGGAAAGAAGTCCCTTCCATTGCTGTCATTGTCTGAAGGCTTATTCACCGTTTTACCAAAGCGGGAAAAGCCTCGGGGTGTCGTTTGCTGACGCCCTATGAAAGCACGCAACATCATCGGGCCAAAAGTCAGTTGGCATCGCAACCGTCTCGGGTGGTCGCAGGACATGCTCGCGGCGAAACTCCAAATCCTCGGCATGGAGAAGATCAGCCGAGCCAAGGTCTCCAAGATCGAGGCGCAGATCATCTGGGTCTCCGACGGTGATCTCTACTACCTCGCGGAAGTCCTGAATATCGGTGTCGACGATCTCTACCCCGAGAGTCTCCGCAATCCGAGGATGCTCGCAAACAATATGCAGGAACTGAGGGAACGGCGTTCCGTAAAAAAATGACGATTTTGAAAAGTTGCTCCCGATCGGGAGCACCAGCCGCATTTTTCCCCTCTATGGTGCGGCTCCTATGCACTACTTCATCCTCGCTCAATCAAGCTCACTCGACGGCGCGTTGTCCCAAGGACTTGGGATCATTGCGAAGTTCCTCTACATCATCGCGGTCATCGTCATTGCCCATGGCGGATGGCAGGTCCGCAGTGGTAATGCCGACATGGGCAAGATGTCGATCGTGGGGGGGCTCCTCCTAGGGCTCTCTGTCCTGATCGCCCAGGCGCTCTTCAACGCGGGTGGCATGCCCACTATTAGCGTAGGGCAATGAGCCGGGGCGTGATTCCCACCCATGCGGGTGATGACAGCGACGGCAAGATCTGGGGGATCGAGGGGATCAACATCCTCTTCTTGCTCGCGAGCGGCATGATCGGCCTCGGTCTGGCGCTAATGCTCTCGCACGAGCATCCCCCGGCTGTCTGCGTGGGAATCGGAGCCATGCCCTTTGTGGTGACGGCTCTCTACATCTTCTGCCTCCGTCAGGGGAAGCCGAAGTCATTCGACACGGATCTGCTCGAGAGCCTCCTTTGCGGGAGCGGCTGGACAGCTCCAAACAAGCAACCTCGCAATCCACTTCTCCATGCAGGCTCCTAACGGTTGGATCTCCCAAGACCTGCTGATCTGGAACGAACTGGATCGGAGAGGAGCGGTATCCAAGGGGTATGTGATCGAGGCTCCCGACCTGCGGCATGCGAGCGATCACACGCTCGATGAGTTCTACGAATCTGTGCGGCAATTCCTGCACTCGTTGGATGAATCGACCCGCTGTCAGATTCGCTGGTCGGTCGATTCCGATTACCGGGAGGAACTGACTGCCTACAAGGAGGTGACGGACTCGCGGTGCGATCCAGTATCCTGGGCGGCGATCACCCGCAACGAACGGTTCAACCGCTACTGGAAGGCAATGCAGACCGGGGGGCTCCGCCGTGAAAAGCTCCTGCTCTTTCTGTCCAAGAAGATCGATGCCGATCCTCCCTCCTCCCCATCGAGGAAGGGACTGGAGGAGCATTACAAGCGGATCCTTGCCCAATACAACGAGGCCTTCGCCCAGCATGGGAGGGTGATTGCCTCGCTCTTCGAGGGGCATGGATGCCGGGTGACGGCGATGGGAACCGAGGATCTCTACCGTCACTACGCCACCTTCTTCAATCCCTCCTACCTGCGCCGGGATGGTTACGATCCGATCGGTCAGTTCCGTGAAGAGGAAACGATCCATCAGAACTGCTGGCACCAAGGGGTGCAGGGAGGCAAGAGCTTCGGGTTCTACTCGGACGGCTTCTACCACAACTTGGTAATTCTCAAGCGCCGTCCCCAGCGGACGAGGCGAGGGATCTTCTGGGCGCTGACTTCGCTTCCCTTCCTGGACTACGCGATCACGGTTAATCTCTACCCCCAGAACGTCCGTAAAGAGATCAACAAAGCGGAGAAAGCCCTCGAACGGGTACGTGGAGACTATGCGGCAGAGGGGAAGCATTCGCTGCTGACCTCCAAGGAAGTGAAGGAAGAGCGCATCCGCAATCTGGCCCAGGGAGACACGGTTCCCTTCCTCTATGACTACGTCGTCCATGTCTGGGACGAAACAGAGGAGGGGCTGGTGTCGAAGACACGACAGATCGAAACGGCCTTCGGCCAGATGGAGGATGCCCAGTGCTGGACGAGCAACCTCTCCTCGGCAGCCACCACCAAGAATATCTGGTATCAGACCTGGCCGGGATGGCTCTGGGGGAAATACACCCACCATGCTGATAGCGGCCTGGATGAATGGCTGGCTGATATGCTGCCGTTTTCCTCGACCTTCACGGGGCATCTGGAAGGAGCAGAAGCGCTCTACGACGGATCGAACAGGAATCTTGTCGGGGTGAGGAACTTCCTCTCCGGAACACCGCAGCTCGCGGTTCTGCTGGGAATGACTCGGGCGGGGAAGTCGGCCTTCATGTGCGATCTCCTGTCGCAGACAGATCCCTACTATGACTTCACCCTCATCGTGGAGGAGGGACTCTCCTACGGAATCTGGACTCAAGCCTTGGGGAGCACCCCGATCGTCATCCAGCCTGATGGGGATCTCTGTCTCAACTACCTCGATACCCAGGGGGCTCCGCTGACCAACCTCCAGATCACCACAGCTGCGGCACTGGTGGCCAAGATGGCGGGAAATCCCGCCGATGAGGATAGGCGTAATCTGAGGCTCGCTCAGATCACCCAATACATTGAGCAGCTCTACACAGACCGCTTCGAGGAGTGGATTGCCGAGGATGCCGGTCGGCTCGACATGGTGGCAAGGCACGCCATGGCCGTCCTGGAATACAAATCCCGTCACATGCCGCTCTCGGCGACCTTCCTGGAGGCTTGGACGGAACTGAAGCACACGGCGACTGAGGAGGAGCGGCAGGAGCTTTTGTGTTCTCCGAAACCCGAGGAGGTTTCCCGCTTCATCAAATCCCATGACATGGAACGCCATGTCCGTAACACGGCTTTCGCCTTCTTCGGGCCAACGGACTACCCGACCCACGACATGCTCCAGCAGATGATGCTGGTGGCACCCTTTGCGGAGCATAACCGGGATGAAATCAACCATCTTGCAACCCTGCTGGCCCCGTGGAACGAGCAGAGGCTTCTCTGCGGCCACTCCACCTTGTCGATGACCGGAAGAGTGGCTCACTTCGACCTGACCTACATCCCCGAGTCGAACAAGCAGCTGAAGGAGCTGGCCGGATTCCTGATCGCCAACTACGGACGCCAGCACATCATCACTCTCCCCAGAGGAGCCCGGAAGCGGGTGATCTTCGAGGAAGTAGCGCGAACCTTGGATGTTCCGGGAGGAGAGCAACTGGTGAGCGAGTTCTACGCGCAGCTTTCCAAGTTCTCCACCTGGATCATCTCGATCGTCCAGCAGTACAGCCGGTTCCAGAACTCGGGGATCCGTCCCATCGTCTTCGGTAACGCCAAACAGTTCTTCTTCACCCGGATGAACGACCGGCGAGACATTGAGGATGTCGCCCGGGACATCGATCTCTCGGAGGCAACCAAGGAGGCGGTCTCTCGCTATCCGCTGCCGGAGCATCTTCCCGATCATAACAAGTACGCCGCGCTCACTTACTACCACCTGGATGTCCAGCAGGCGCGGTGCGGGACGATCCATAACCGGGTCTCTCCTGAAATGCTCTTCTGCTCCTCCTCGACGGGGCAGGACTTCGACGAACGCAGCCGGAAGCTCCGGAGTCACGAAGACATCGTGGCCGGAATCCTCCGGGAAACCACCCAACACCCATGAAATGTCCCTTATTGCTCCTCTGTATCCTTGCGACCGGCTGTGCTGGGAGATCCCAGTTCCAAAAAGGCTATGAACGCGGTGCCGCTGACACGGTGAAGCGGCAGTACTGGATCGAACAATCCCTTCAGAAGCCGGGAAAGAACCCCGAGCGACATCTCTCGGTCTACAAGTTGACGGTCCCACCCGATCCCGACGCCAAGGTGAAGACGGTCCCCTATGAGATCGCGATCCCCATCGTGAACTGACCATGAAGAAGTATCTTCCTCTTCTCTTTGTGATGGTGACGCTCCCCGTGAAGGGGCAATGGGTTGTCTCCGATCCCGTGGTAGAGCAGGCGACCATGGCGAAGAACGCCTTCGACCAATTGAAGTATGCCTGGGAGCAGACTCAATGGGCGCAGCAGCTATCCAGCCTTGCCCAGACTCTCGATACGGTAAAAAGCCAGTTGGAAGTGGCCCAGCAGGTGAAGCAGGCCATCGGTAATCCGGCGGCGATTTCCGGGGCGATCCAGAGCGGGCTCTTTTCGTCGTATCTGAGGAACTCGGGGATCACCGACACGCTGAGCGACCTTTCCAACATCACCCAGCAGGGAGCCAAGCAGTCCGTGGCGATCCAGCAGATGTATCGCCCGATCGATCTGAATGCCTACAAGCGGATCGAGACGCCGTTCGAGGGAACGGCCTCATTCCGGGATGAAGGGGATCCGCTGAAGCAATTCCGGTCAGTAGAGAACGCTTACTCCAACTTTCAGGATATGCTGAAGCAGGCGCAGTCGAAACGGAAGGAGCTCAATACCCAGATCGCTGCCCTGAACGACCAGTTGAAGAATGCCCAGGATGATGCCGAGGTGCAGAAGCTCCAGGGGTCACTCACGACGGCCCAGACATCGCTCAAGGATCTCGATTGGATCATGGATGGGGCAGAGCACCAAGTGAAGTTGCTCCACATGCTCAACGAGAACCGGGCGGCCACCGAGGCAATCGCAGCCGAGGAAATCAGCCGGGCTCGTAATCGGGAGAGTGCTAAGATGGGGTCGGATGCGGAGGCCTCTGCCGCCAAGTCCGGCTCCCAAAGCGACATGCCTCCCGGCTTTTGATCGATGATGCCGGTACTTTCCAATCTGTTCGACTCGGCGGGACAGATCCGCACCTACATGATGCCCTTTGCCTTTGTGCTCTGCATTCTCGGGATCGGGGAAATGGCCTGGAGGGCGGGATCGGATACCAAGGCGATCCTCGGGGTAATCCTCAAAGTGACGATTATCGTGGCCCTGATCGCGGGCTACCCGACGATCATGAATAAGGGGATGGAGGCGTTTCAGGAGATGCGCCAGAAGTTCACCAATGCGCAGGATGCGAAGTTCATCCAGCTCTTGACCTCCAGGATTCAGAACCAGCCATCGGATTCTTGGACCGATCTCGGGAAGATCGTCCCAGCCGCCGTGGGGTACTTCTTTCAGGGCATCGGGCGCTTCATGATGATTGTGCTGAACTTCTTTCAGCAGTTCGCGATCGCCGGGCTCATTGCTATCTCGCCCCTGCTCTTGGGGTTCCTGTTTTTCTCGCCTACCCAGTCTTTCGGGATCCAGTTCGCGGTGACCTCCTTTACCGTGATGCTCTGGTATCTGGGGATCTGCCTCGTGGACATCGTGATCGTGGCGATCAGCGATATGCTCTTCGCCCCGATCACAGCCGGCGGGATCGTCCAGGTAGCGCAGAACGCGATCGTTGTTCAGAACTGGCTACTGTTCCCCTTCATCATGGCCTTCGCGTCGATCGTGACGCTTTTCTTCTACCTCTCGGTTCCCTTCGTGGCCGGGGCCATCATGAAGGGAGCCAGTGGCACGACATCGGCCCTGACTGCCGGGATCAGCAACACGCTACAGGCGGCGGGATTTGTAGTCGGAGCTGGGGCGACTGTTGCCGGGGCTGCCGCCACCTTCGGGGGATCAGCGGCGGCACAAGCAGCAGTAGCTGGCGGAAAGGCCGCCGCAGGGGCAGCCAGTGCAGCGAGTTCCTCCACACGTATTAGTACTGACTTGGCAGGGAGTTCTGCCGGAAGCGCTGGGGGAGCAAGTTCCGGAGGATCGGTTCCTCCTCCCCCGGAGGAAAGCGGGGGCTCGATCTTCAATCCCGAGAACCCCGCCATGGTCGCCCAGCAGACATCACCCGAGTCCTTCACCGTAACCGATCAATCCAAGGGAACGGTGTCTCGTCACCGGGGGAGTCTCGCTACCCCTCATGCGGCACAGGCCGCATTCAACTCACATGCCTCGAAAGCAAAACCCTCTTCATCCGAACCCGACAACACCAACCCATGAAACTCACAGCCGTCACTGCCATCACCAACAACATCGTCGCCGCCAGATTCTGGATGGTGATCGCCCTCATCTGCGCCGCTCTGGCGGTGGGATCTCCGTACCTGACCATCAAAGCAATGAAACAGAAGGAGAAGGTCGTCATCCTCGATCAGGGAGGGACGCTGATCTATTCGCCTCTACTTGGCTTTGAAGAGGCGGCAGGACTCCAGGCCTACCATGTACGCCTTGCCTGTCTGGCCCTCCTTCAGCGCAATCCGATCGGACCTGATCTCCCTGATCTGCTGAAGCGGATGTATCTGGAGGAGCCCGCTCGCAAGAAGGCAGCGGCTCTCTACAAGACCCAGAATCCTGAGTTCAAAGAGAAGGAGATCCACCAGAAGGTGGAGGTGTCGAAGCTGGATATTCTTGATACCCGCAAGATGAAGGACGGGGCGGGGGTCTCCTATGAGGCGGTTGATGTTGAAGCGGAGGGGAACCTTATCCGCACCGGAACGCTCAACAAAATCGAGTTCCGTGAGGTGGCGAAGTTCAAGATCACCTTCTTCTTCGTTCGTAATCCCGACCTCATGGGTAACGGGCGTCTTCCGCTCGTGGTTCAGGACTTCAAGTACGAGGAACACCCGCTTTAGAGGATGGGGCGGGTTTCTGGAATGCGCAACCACCTGTCCAATAGCGCAAAGCGCATGAACAATAAGAATATCATTGCGGATTCAATAAAAAGAATCATTGTGCATTCAATAGGAAATGAAGACACACGCCAAATTGGCCAAAGCCTTGGAGACCGCTCTCAAAGTTGCGCGGGAGCAGGTTGTGCGTGGACGGGATCTCCCTACTGGGGTCAGGACGTTTCTGATCCAGCAGGGGTGTCTGCTGGAAATCATGAAGGGATGGTACTTTCTGGTTCCTCCCCATGCACCCCGTGGTGAGACGGCACTGTGGCATGGAAACTTCTGGGCTTTCCTGAGTCTCTATCTCGAGGACCGGGTGGGGAATGATTATTGCCTGAGTCCGGAAATCTCTCTGGATCTCCAGAGCGGGGAGACGGCGACCCCAGTGCAGGCAGCCGCCATTCTGGCGCGAGGCGGGAACAATACGGTCACGCTCCGGTTTGCGGAAACCAACATCTCCTGCTCCCTGCTGACCTACACGGGTAAGCTTCCGGCCCAGCGCTCCACGTACCGGGGGCTGAACCTGATGCCTGTCGGCTATGCGCTGGCCAGGGTCTCCCCCACCTATTTCCGGACCAACCGGCCGCAGGCCGAAGTTCTCCTGCGCACCACCTCAGCGGCAGAACTTGCCTCCGGAATCATCGAGGCGGACAACGAGGCGGGATCCATGAGAGTTCTTGGAGGACTGGAGACACTCGGGTTCAATGACAAGGCGGACCAAGTCAGGGGACTCATTGCCCTGACGGGCTGGAAGAAGGCTACCAATCCTTTCCCTGACGGTCAGCCGTTGCTTTCGAGCAGCCTGATTCCCAAGAGCCCCTCTGCGGATCGGATCCGACTTCTTTGGGAGCAACTGCGGCCCACAGTCTTGGAGCACTTTCCTTCATCGGCCGGAAAAGCTGATGCGCAGAGCTATCTGGACAAGGCTCATCACCTCTACCAGTACGACGCCTATCACTCACTTTCCATCGAGGGGTTTCAGGTTACTCCGGAACTCGTGGCCCGCATCGCGGCCGGAAACGATTCGGAAGATCCGTCACTGAAGGAGGAAAACAACCGGCTCGCGGCCAAAGGATACAGCATGGCCCATGAGGCCGTGCTTCAAAGCATCGGCAAGATCTTCGACGGGGAGGCCCCGGGAAAAACCGTCGGATCGGATCTCCCGTACTGGTATTCGGAACTGCACAAGCCCTTCGTGCAGGTTGGACGGCTCTCAGCAGCCGATCTGGCTGGGTATCGTGAAAAGCCCGTCTATATCAGGGGATCAAGCCATGTGCCGCCTGCGCCCGGACTGGGCGTCATCGACGGCATGGAGGCATTCCATGCGGCTCTCTCCTCGGAGCCGGAAGCCTCGGTGAGGGCGGTCCTGGGACATTTCCTCTTTGTCTACATTCATCCCTTTGCCGATGGGAACGGACGGATCGGACGATTCCTGATGAATGCCATGCTGGCCTCCGGTGGCTATCCCTGGACGATTCTGCGCGTCACACGAAGGCAGGCCTACATGGAAGCCCTTGAAGAAGCTTCGGTGCGACGCAACATCATCCCCTTCACCAGATTCGTGGCTGAGGAAATGGCGGTCGATTGGTCTCCCGAGTTGGCCGAAGCAGAGCGGTTGAGGCGATAAGCCGTTCTGAAAAGTTGCTCCCGATCGGGAGCACCAGGGGTCTTTTTTTCTGAAATTGTCGGGGGCATGAAGCTCCCAATCCTCGCCTCGATCATCCTCGCAGGCTCTCTCGCACACGCTGGATCCATCGTTCAGAAGCCCCTCGACGAGTTCATCATCTACGACATCCCTGTGGCCTCGAAGTCGGGAACCACGACGGTTATCTTCCCCTCGGAGATCTCGGGTCTCTTTGCAAAGTCGGTGGCGGTTCAGGATCAGGAGAACGCCGGGTTCCTGATCTCGTTCACGCCGGGAAATTTCTACTTCACGATCCGGGCGCTGAAGAAGGATGCAGAGGATCACTTGACCGTGATCTTCAACCGGAAGGCCTATGTGTTCCACCTAACGGCTTCCGATCATCCCTTCTACAACGTAACGCTCTATCAGGAGGAACGGAGTGGGAAGGAGGGGCAAATCAATGTCGTCCCAGAACGAATCCTCACACTCATGGACAAGGCCAAAGCCTATCCGCTGCTTATAAAGGCAGACCGGGATGGCCTTGCAGGGGTACTCCATGCGTCCCCCTCGATCACCAATTACTACAAGGACTTCAGCGTTCGTATCCTCGATGTCTGGAGGTTCGAGGAGGATGACACGCTTATCTTCCGTCTGGAGTTGGTCAATGAGACCGACCAGGCGATCTACTACAAGCCGCAGGATCTGGCGGTAAGGCTTGATGAACGGATCTACACGGAGTCTCTCGCGGATGCTTCCGGGGTGATGCCCCCGAAATCGGTGACTCCAGCATTC
>CAIPWR010000125.1 GCA_903868795.1 uncultured Spartobacteria bacterium
GCCTATGTCCAAGGTCTTCGAGACAGGGGAAAACCCTACAAATGCGCCATCGTCGCAGCCATGCGCAAGCTCCTCATCCACCTCCAATGCCTCATCAAAAAATCACAACTCTCACCTTGCTAAAAACCACAGTTGCTCCGTGCGAGAATCCTCAGAACGGCAAACCGGGGATGCCGAGTCCGGCTGTAAGCTTGCCCATCTCATCCGCGGCTAGTTTTTTTGCATCGTTCGAGGCCTGACGGACGGCGCTTAGAACGAGATCCTCGAGCAGTTCCACATCATCGGCACTGACGACCTCAGGAGCGATCTTGATGGAGAGGATATCGCCGGCACCGGAGGCTTTCACAATTACTTTACCGCCGCCCGACGAGGCTTCGACCTCGCGCTTGGCAAGATCCTCCTGAATCTGGGCCATTTTCTTCTGCGCGTTCGCGGCAGCGCTCATCATCTTTGCAATATTCATAGAATGTGGGTCAGGTGGTTTTTGTATTGATGGGTGAAGCTAGTATCTCAGCCTTGAAGATCTCGAGAGCCTTTTTGATGAGTGGATCCGCCTTGAAGGCCTCCATCTCCTCGGGTGAAAGGCCAGGGGAGGGCTCCTCAGCTTTCGGCGGCGCAGCTAGAGCGGCAGTCGACTTGGATGCTGGGGAAGCAGCAGAAGCGGCTGAAGAAGGTTTGGCAACAGGAGGTGCTGCCGGCTCTGGTTCGGGGATCGGCGGCGGTTCCTCGCCAGTGAATTGCGGCACGAAGGAAATACGATCTCCAAGCAGTGTGGAGAGTTGCTCCTCGATCTTCTTCACGGCCTGAGGCCAGAAGAGTGTCTGTGTGTGCGACTCGAGTGACGGAGGGAACTCAACCGTGATCGCATTTCCCGAGCGCCCCGCAAAACGCCCATCCTCCACCCAGCCGAACTTCAGGGGTGAGTCCCCGGCCAGCTTCATGGAGACGATATGCCAAGGATCCTCGATGGAAGCTGGAGCTTGGGAGCTGGCAACTGATTCGTCAGAGAGAGAAGCAACCATCAGCTCAGGTTTTGGAGTCTCTGATGGCACGGGGGACAGGGTTGGTCCGACTTCTGCAACTTCTGTTTTTGGCTCGGGCGTCGAGGTAGAAGCAGAAAGCACCTCGGTTACAGGGGATGCGACCTCAGCAGGCTGGGGAGGCTCGGCAGGCTCGGGATGGGAAGCTGCTTTCGAGGGTGCGACCGCAACCACGGGCTTCGGCACGGGAGTGGCTCGAGGTGGTCGTGCTGCCACAGGCGCCCTGGATATCTGACGCTCTGGAAGGGGAGCACCGCTGCGCAGTGCGCTGAGGGTATCGAGTACCTCGGAGAGACTGGTTTCCTCGAGCAAATGAACAGCCTTGATCAAGGCCACATCAAGCTGGAGCTTCTTATCGGTAGCCCAGCGGAGGCGCCCTTCGGCTTCGCCGAAATGATCAAGCAGAACGAGGAGTTTATCCTGCGCGATCGCATCGCCCAGCCGGGACTCGTCCGTTGCGCTCTCCGGGGGGTGAACCTTGGAGATGAGCACATCGCGCAGCAGGCTCACCAGGTCACCGAGCAATCGGGAGAGATCCTTTCCTGCTTCGGCCTGGGCTTTCACCACGGCGAGGGCGGCGGGAGTATCGCGGGAGGCCAGAGCCTCTCCCAACTCAAGGACTGTCTCCCGAGGGGTGAATCCGAAAACGCTGTGGACATCGGCCGCGACAATAGTGTTGCCGCAGAAGGCCACTACCTGGTCGAGCATCGACTCGGCATCGCGCATCGCCCCATCGGCTCCTTTGGCAAGGGCTTCGGCGGCTGCTGTTTCGAGGGAGATGCCCTCGTTTTTCGCGATATAGAGCAAATGGCCTGCGATCTGTTCTGCCGTGAGTCGGCGGAGGTCGAAGCGTTGGCAACGACTCAGGATCGTGGCTGGCACCTTCTGAGCCTCGGTCGTTGCGAAAAGGAACTTCACATGGTCAGGTGGCTCCTCGAGCGTCTTAAGCAGTGCGTTAAAAGCCGCCGTCGTAAGCATGTGAACCTCGTCGATCAGGTAGACCTTGTAGGGGCCGCGCGCCGGGGCGTAGGCAGCGTTCTCGCGCAAGGTACGGATGCTCTCGACGCTATTGTTGCTCGCTCCATCGATCTCCATGACATCCAGGCTGCGTCCTTCAGCAATCTCGACACAGGCATCGCAGATGCCGCAAGGATTGTCCGAGGGGCCGTTCTTGTTGGCCTGACAGTTCAGCGCCTTAGCGAGGATGCGTGCCGAGGAGGTCTTGCCGACGCCGCGTGGCCCGACAAAGAGGTAGGCTTGGGCAAGGCGATTCCCTGTAATGGCGTTCTGGAGCGTCCGGGTAATGTGCTCCTGCCCGACGACCTCCTCGAATTTCTGAGGTCGGTATTTTCGTGCAAAGACGCGGTAGCTCACAGGAGGCAGAAGTTAGGAGGTGCTCCTTGGAATGTCGCGGACAAAGTCGGCGATGTGAGAACACGCTAGCTTGATCTGATCCATTCCGGTGGCATAGCTGCAGCGAGCATAGCCTTCGCCGCTCGGGCCGAAGGCCGTTCCGGGAACGACGGCGACTTTCTTCGCATCCAGAAGCTTGAGGGAGAAATCCTTGCTTGAGAGTCCGGTGCCGCGGATATCAGGAAAGACATA
This sequence comes from uncultured Spartobacteria bacterium, assembly GCA_903868795.1. Taxonomy (GTDB): domain Bacteria; phylum Verrucomicrobiota; class Verrucomicrobiia; order Chthoniobacterales; family UBA6821; genus UBA6821. The sequence continues at coordinate 2,646 of CAIPWR010000125.1, forward strand.
GAAGGCCCCTTTGGGCAAATGGCACGGGATGCCGGCATCGTTCAGCGAGGAGACGATATAGTTCCGTCGGAGGCGGTATTCCTCCTTCATGCGCTCCATGCTGCGCTGGCCGCGTTCGAGCGCCTCGCAGGCTGCCTCTTGGCTCATGATAGAGGCGCAAAGCATGGAGTACTGGTGAATCTTCATCATCGCCTCGATGATGTCGGCAGGACCACAGGCATAACCGATGCGCCATCCGGTCATGGCGAAGGCCTTCGAGAATCCATGCAGAAAGAGTGTGCGCTCCTTCATTCCGGGGAGGGAGGCGATCGAGTGATGGGGAACGTCGTCGTAGGTGAGTTCGCTGTAGATCTCATCGGTCAGGACGACGAGATTATGGGTCACTGCGAATGACGCGATCTTCTTCAACTCCTCCAGCGGCATGACTGCGCCTGTGGGGTTGGTCGGGAAATTGAGCATCAGGACCCGGGTCTTCGGCGTGACGACCTTTTCCAGGTCGGAGGCCTTGAGTGAAAACTCATCCTCGGCCCGTGTGGCCACGGCCACGGGAACGCCGCCTGCCAGCTGAATGCTCGGGCTGTAGGAGACGTAGCACGGCTCGTGGTAGATCACCTCGTCGCCAGGATTGAGCAATGCACGAAGCGCCAGATCAATCGCCTCGGAGACGCCGACCGTGACGATGATCTCGTCGTGGGGATTATACTCCACGGCGAAGTGCTGCTCGACATACTTTGCGAGCGCTCGGCGAAGACGCGGGGAGCCGAGATTGGAGGTGTAGCCGGTCTTCCCCTTCTCGAGAGAGTAAATGGCTGCCTCACGGATATGCCACGGGGTGACAAAGTCGGGCTCGCCAATGCCGAGGGAGATGACTCCCTTCATCGACTGAACAATCTCGAAGAAATCACGGATTCCCGAGCGGGGAATGTTGCGGACATGCTCCGCGATGCGGGAACTACTCATGAACGAATAGCGTTAAATCACGGAGTTACCGAGAGACGCTCGGGAGCATCCTCTATGGCGTGGAGCATGCCGTTTTCCTTGTATGTCTTCAGACGGAAGTGGGTTGCGCATGACAAAACCGCCTCAATGGTGCTCAGCTTGTCAGCCACGAAGGAGGCGACCTCGCGAAGGTTGCTCCCTTCGACGACGACCATGAGGTCATGGCCGCCGCTCATTAGATAGACACTCTGGACTTCCTCGAATCCGGCAATCCTGTTTGCAATCCGGTCGAACCCCCCTTCGCGCTCCGGGGTGACGCGAACCTCGATCACGGCGGTCACGGTGTCGGTGTCCCACTTCTCGCGGTTAATGACGGCATGGTAGCCGAGGATGGTTCCGTTGGCCTCAAGCTTCGCAATCTTCGCAGCCACTTCCGCCTCGCTCAGTCCGAGTTGGCGGGCTAGATCGGTGCGAGGGATCGCAGAGTTTTGTTTGAGAAGGCGGATCAAGGAGTCCATGGGGAGAAGGATGAAGGATGAAAGAGAAATTATGAAGAGTAAAAGGACTCAACAATCGACTCAAGGGAGCCAACCTGCCCGCTGACTTTTCTTAACTGCCCGCCTTCCTAGTGGCAGCCGCATCCCGAACCGCAACCTCCAGAGGAGGGCCGCTGAGGTGTAGGGGCTGCACTTCCCTTGGAAACAAAACCAAAGCCGCCGGTGATCACACGACGCACGGGGACCCCGGTCTCCGGATGCAGGGTTAGAGGAGCATCCTTCATGCTCTGTTGAAACTCGAAGGTCTCGGTCTGATCTCCCGCGTTGGAAGGGATGGTCTCGTAGAGATAAGTAGCCATGGTAGGAAAGTGGTGCGCGATACAGGGTTCGAACATGTTGCTCCCAATTGGGAGCAATTTCAAAAGAAAGATCCTGTAAGATCCAACGGGGCATTATGAGCATCAATCAACCACAGGGTATCGCGGCATCCATATATGGACAGCTGAACGAGCCTATTTGTAGTCGGCGCATGCTCTACTCCTACATGACAAAAGCATCCCCTAACCCCTGAACCACATATCCCATTTCCCGGTAAGCGACCATTCGTTTGCGGTACATATGCATCATCATCGGGTGATTCGTTTCGATGTAATCATGGATTCGAACATCTCCCTTGCCGGCCGCGAAGCGATGCAGGCGACCGGCGTATTGGGTAAGCCGGCCTTTGAACGAGAGCGGCATGGCCAGCACCATCGTGTCGAGGCAAGGCAGATCGAAGCCCTCTCCGATCAATGAGGCGGTGGAAAATAGAACAAAAGGGGTTTTAGAAGTAGCTCTCACAGTCAACTTTTGGATTAAAATCATCCGTTGCTTCCGCCCTGTGGAACCATCAATACGAAAGATGGCCTCCTCGGGCAATATTCCCCGAGTGACTGATTCGAGACGATTGAGGTGTTCTTTACGATCACTTAGAACCGCCAAATATCTGCCTTCCTGGTAAGCCGCCGCGATATCCGATGCAATCAGGCGATTCCGCTCCTCTGACTCTATTAAAAACTTCCATATTTCATGGATTGGCTGACGTTCTGTATCAGTTGGAAAGGATGTAGAGATTTCCCGAACAATGACTCTTCTGGTGGTATTACTCGCATGAGTGTCTTCAATCTTGTGCCGAATAGGACCACACTGAAGATAGAGGATTTTTTGAAGGCCATCTTTTCTTATTGGAGTAGCTGTAAGTCCGAGCAGATGACGAGCCGTACATTGTTTCATCGCTGCCTCAAACGAAGTTGCAGGAATATGGTGGCATTCATCAACAATCACTTGCCCATATTTTTCCATCAGCAGGGCAGGAGAATCTGCCTTGGCAAGAGTCTGAAACATTCCGATCGCAACGGCTGCATCCCGATAACGTGCCTTCCCGATAATATGAATATCCTTCTTCAAGAGGCCTAGAAATTGCTGAAGCCGAGCACTCCACTGATCCATGAGTGGCTTCCTGTGAACAAGAATCAATGTAGGAATGCCTCTTCGAACAATTGCAGCACAGGCCATGACTGTCTTTCCAGCTCCCGGGGGCGCGACAAGGATGCCGTTGTCATAATTCATCATGATATCGACTGCTCTCTCCTGCACCGGAGTAAGTACGCCATGAAACTGGACGTGAAGCGGGGTGGCAGAGGGGAGTAAATCGTTCACGACGAGGTTCCCTCCTGCCTTCAGGATCAACTTCTCGATTTCAGGTAATGTGCCTCGTGGAAGAATCAGGCGGTTTTTATGCTCTTCACCACAAAATATGAATCGTGGGATGTTGAATGTAGGGAAGCGCAGACGCTGCTTTTCGTAAAAGATAGGATTGGCAATTGTCCCAAGACGCCTCAATGCCGCCCCCAATGGCGAGGGAACTCCCTCCAGCGAAACGCTGAGTTGAGCCCTTTTTTCCACCACAAGGTTCCCTGTAAAGATTCCTGGGGTTACGGCTTTTGGAATGCTATCGAGAGCACACTCGTCAAAAAGCAGGGAAAACGGCTCTTCCTTGGCATCTTCTTCCGCGGATACGGCTCCAGTGATTGATTCTATGATGCGCTGAATATCAGCGAGCACGGCTTTCTTCACACTTGCCAGATAGGCCCACTGGTCGGTGAGCGGTTGCAATTCTGAATCCAGAAAGACTGTATTTCCGGATCTCCTTGGATCGGCCTGCAATGGGAGGGCAATCAAGTTGCCGAAGCCCCCTTTGGGGAGTGTGTCCTGATTGGGGAAGAAACGATCATAGGTGGAAAGATTGAACCGTGCGTTTGTGGAGGCAGCTCTGGCCACAATCAGTGTTCCGAGCCTGCGCGCCACGACTGCCGGGACTGGTTGTTGAAAGAAGAGCCATGCATGCCCGCCATTCCCCGAACGTGAACGCTCTACGGCTATCTCGAAACCGAGTTCCTCGGCCGAACGACGATATGCAGTGACATCCGTTTCCCATCCCTCTCCGTCAAAATCGGCTACCAAAAAACAACAGGTGTCATCCTCTTTGATTGCGTATGTTCCGATGGTCTGTTTGCCAGTCAGATGGTCATAAACCGCGCTTCTGTCCAATGGGGGGAAATTCTGATGATGGCACTCGGAACACTTGACGCGTGGTTTTTCACAAATGCCCCGAACCCATTCATTCCGGCATGCTGGGGAGTATCCTTTCTGACCACTCTTTGGATTTTTCCACAGCCGTGGATAAACGGATCGGCGTGTGCCAAATAAAGAAAGGAAAAGAGCGAGCTTTTCCTCGCTGCTTTGAGGCACGGACTCTGCCAGAGGCAGATCTTGCGGCGTTCCCTCTCGCTGGAGCATCTGCATTTCGGCAAGCAGCTGCTTCCGGCGGGATTCTAGACTCTGGAGTTCTTGCTCTATTTGAGCAATCCGAGTGGAAGCCTCCATCATCCTTTCTGAATTGAACCTACTTCACCCAATGATCCGTCTGGCTTCATCAGCCATGGGATTCTCAAAAGCCGTTTGATAGGCAGCGAGTATCGACGCCTTGATACCAAGCCTCTTGCCTGTTTCACGCCATGTGGAAACCGCTTCGAACACCTCTCCCAGAATGGTCTTTGCATCCTGCGTAGTCAGTGCAAAGCGTGGAGCGGAGCGAAGAGCGGCTGCAATTGTTGGATCACCAGGATCTTCGGAAATGGGAGTCTTGGGAGTTTGTGATCGATCGATCTCGGGGACCGGATTGAGATCATAAGCAGGTGAGAGCGCCCAACGTCCCGCTCTCAGCATCAGGAATCCGTGATTGCGCAGATGGTCGTCGTAGTTGCTGGCGAGGAGTGAGAAGACCAGCCGTCTCCATAACTCCCGCAGGTCCTTTTCCACGTCATCGCCATGTTGGCGGATGCCGTCGGCAAGGAGCGTGTAGGCTCCTGGATCATCCTGCGGAAGGGCCAGCAGCGTGTTGGCCGAAAGGAAAGGGATTCGATGTTCACCCTGACGGTCGAATCTAGTGATCACCGAGATGCTCTTGCCGTCGACCGAAAGAAGTTGGTGCTCCGCAACGGTCATTCCGGACTTACGTGCAAGGGTCAGTGCCAATACCTCTCCGGCTGCCACATCGAGTATGTCATCCGGCTTGGGGAATTTTGCAATCGCCAGACTGCCATCACGAAGCGTGACAGCCGATTTCGGACGCGCCCCGCCCAGAGGGGAACCCCTTCCCAGTAGGAATCTGAGATCCTCCGCTGTTTCACTCTCCCCATGCACCGCATTGGCGGCATTGAGCAAAGCCGTCAACTGAACGATCGGAGGCAATTTTCCGGAAGACTCACCCAAAAAAGGCCCCCCTCTCTCGGAACGAAAGCGTAGAGCTCCTATCCGCGAGGCATCATCAAGCGCCAATGCATAGTCCAGATCGTGTCGGGGTATCCGCTCAAGAAGACCTTTGCTCGCGGAGCGTTTGATGAGCATCCGCCCCCAACGGTCGGGGCCGCAATCGGCAAAAGCCCCGAAAAGCACCGGGGCATGATGGGGACCGGCGCGAAGGGGGAGTGAAGTCGGATCAATGGGAAAAGCATTCGGGCGTGCCAGCCATTCCGAGGAGTATTCAAAGGAACTCGAAGGGGTGCGCTCCGATGAATGGAGTTTTCCGACAAAAAGAGACTCTCCTTTCCAAGCAATGTGTACCTCAATGGTCATAAGGGAGTGCGGCGGTTGCGATGGATGCGTTTGGCAAGTCGGCCTTCATCAAGGTCGAGGGCAATGGCATCGGTCGATGGGTTGGCAAGATTTGCGAGGCGATCATGCATCTGTAGAATGAATGCGGCGGTTGCCAGAGTACCAATACTCACCGAGGGATCCCCTTTTTCTAGACGCCACAAGGTATCCCGGCTGACAAAAATTCGGGAGGCCATGTCTGTGGTCGAGATACCCCTCTTCCTTCGGGCAATCGACAAGTCCCGCCCCAGCTTACTCAGGGCGTGGCTTGCAGGTAAGGGCATGGAGGATTGCTGAAGCATGAAAATAACGTCTTCTATAGACGGCTTTATGTCAATATTTGACAGGTATATCGGTCAAGATGGCATTTATCGACGATCAATACAGAGATCGGACTGCACTAGAAAAGGGGGCGATGGTTTTTTGCCCCTGAAACGGTATGTTGAAGGCACCTATGGCGCTCAATGGCTTCCCCAGAGATTGTGGATAGCGCGTCAGCTAGCGCCGGTTGGCGTCACGAGTTGGAAAAAGGTAACAAAAGGTAACAAAGTTTTGGCCAGCGGGGCGCTTTCTGGCGCTCATGAAGCAAACGAGGCAATCGCCTGCAGAGCGTTTATTTATCAGCCTGAAAGAGTAATTGGGGCTGATTTTGAAGTGGTGCGCGATACAGGGTTCGAACCTGTGACTTCTTGCGTGTGAAGCAAGCGCTCTACCGCTGAGCTAATCGCGCATGATCGGAGGGGCAATGATTAGAAATCTCCGGGACCCTCTCGGCAAGGAGATAAGAAACGCTGAAAACCCATTTTGCAATCTACCGGCAAGTAGGCAGTGTCATGGGATGGGCAAGAAAGCGCTCCTCCCACCTCCTTCCTCTCAGGTCAGTGAATCCCGATACTGCTTCCTCTCGGATTCCATCCGATCGGGAAAGCGCCTCAGGTTGCTCATGGCGGGCCGCGAAGTCTGCAGCGAGGACTACGTGATGCGAAGGGCTGGTTATCCGACGCTTGCGTTGGAGATCGTGGTTGAGGGTTCGGGAACGCTGAGGCTGCACGGGAAAACGATGCCGCTCCGTCCCGGGATGCTCTTTACTTATGGTCCCGGCATCACGCACACCATCAAGGCGGTTGCCGGCAGCCGTCTGGTAAAGTCTTTTGTCGACTTCACCGGTGAGGAAGGAGTGCGTCTACTCAAGGAGTCCGGATTGCTTCCGGGGAAGATGGCGATGGCAAGGGATCCCGATTCGATGCTGCGTCTGATCGATCTCATGCTCTTGCGAAGTGGGTCGGTCACCGATGCATCCCACAATTTATGCGCGGATTACCTCAGGGCGCTTCTGCGACTTTGCGCCGAGACCGTCCCTCTGAATCGGCGATCGAAGGATCCCTCTGACTGCTACAGGAGGGCTGTCACGATGATCGATGCAGACTATGCAGGCATCAGGTCTGTTTCGGATCTGGCCCGACGCCTTGACGTCACGCCCGAGCACCTTACCCGGACCTTTAAGATCATGGGGGATGAATCCCCACTTAAAAGGATCACGCTTCGCAGGCTCCAGCATGCCTCCGACCTTCTCATCGCGGGTGGAAGTAAAGTCAAGATTGTGGCCTCAGAATTGGGATACACCAACCCCTTCCACTTTTCAGCGGTCTTCAAGCGCCACTTCGGATACCCGCCGCGTGCTCTTCAGCGTCGCGTCCGTGGCGGCATACGATCGATCGGAAGTCAAAAGATCAAGAATCGATAGGTTTTATCAAGAATCGATAGGTAATAAGTGATGCGTACCAAGGCAGGCTGAGTCATTCTTGAATCCCTGATCCAATAACCTCCCACATGACACATCAACCCCCCGCAAGACTCCTAACGATCGTTGCCATTGCTGCAACCTCACTTTGTCAGTCGCTTCATGCCGAAGATACCAACGCACTCGGAGCAGTCGCCGCAAAAGAACTTCCTCCGATTGCTCCAGGACGCTTCCAGCCAACGGACGAATCCCTGAAGCAGTATCAATATCC
>CAIPWR010000126.1 GCA_903868795.1 uncultured Spartobacteria bacterium
CTACGGCGCATCCGGAAAGGAGGGCAAACAAAAGGATCAGCGGCATCAGATAGAAGAAACGTCGGTATGGCACCCCTCTTCCGTACCTGCAAAACCGGCATGGGCAAGTCAAACTATCCCAACCATCCAAATCCTTCGCTTACGTACTTGACCGGAAGACCCCTAAAGACCGAACTGCTCATGGTTACTTTTTCTTCATATGCTTTCCACGACCCCTAAAAGCGCCCCCCTTAAAAGCTTCCTTCTGAAGGTCGTTTTCTTCTTCGTGATCGCGACCGCCGCCATTGCCGGTTCTTTCTTCCTCGACGATCCTGTCTCCCAATGGGTGCAGGCAGCCAATCATGGGCACTGGAGCCACAAACCCGTTGCGGAGATGTTAAGCCATTACGGAGACTGGCCCGAGCTCATGCTGCTGGGAGGCATCGGTTTTGTGATTGCATGGCGCCTGCGGAATGTCCGTTGGCAGCGTCTGATTCTCGCGGCAATGATTGCCTCGACGCTGGCTGGAATGACAGTGAATCTCTCTCGTCTCACCACCGGAAGGACCCGGCCCAGAGCTCTTGCAGAGCAGGGATGGTACGGCCCCAAACATGGCGAAAAGTGGCTCATCGGAGAAGCAGACTTCAATAGCTTTCCCTCTGGTCACACGGCAACCGCCTTCGGCTTTGCGGCGGTTTTCCTGTTTGCGGCTCCGGAGTGGGGCTTGCTCGCCATCGCCTTGGCCTCTGCCGTTGCGATCTCCCGCATCCTACTCGGCGCACACCACCCTTCGGATATCATCACAGCTGCCACCGTGGCCCTCGGCATCGCATGGTTGGTGTGGGAATTCCTCGGCCGACGAGGCCGCGTGGATGGAGTGATCCGTTACCCGCGCGACTCCGGATCCGCAGATTAAACCTAAATTTGCATTAGAGGACGACGCTCGGAATGGAAAATGGGTTAAAAGGTTAAAATCGTTACAAGGTTAAAAAGTGGATCTACGACCGCCTTTCTAGAGCCTCACTGACCGCCCGATAACCAAGTGAGATAACCAAGCCTGTGAGAAATTTACCATGGAGAGCATGAAGCGTATGGAGGAATGGCTTTTTTGCAGACCATTTTAACGTTCTAACTAATTCACATTTTAACTCGGCAGAGACGCACCTTTCAGGGGAGAAATTCAATTCTGTTAAGCCGCCGCTATCGCAAAATCTGGGATTAACTCAGGCCGGAAACTTCATCAGGGAGCCAACCTCTGCCGGCTCAAGGAGGACTCGACCACCAAGACCCTCGAGCTCTAATACAAAGAGTACTCTCTCCACACGGGCACCGAGCTTTTCCACAAGTTGAATCGCTGCACGGGCAGTGCCGCCTGTCGCGAGGAGATCATCGACAATGATGACTGATTCTCCAGGTGCGAGGCTATCCTCATGAATCTCGAACTCCGCCGCGCCATACTCCAGCTCATAGGATTGAACGAGGGTTCGGAAGGGGAGCTTCCCTTTCTTGCGGATCGGCACAAAACCGATCTCGAGTTTGTAGGCTAAGGCGCCGCCAAAGATGAACCCCCTGGCATCCAGCCCGATGATTTTAGAAGGACTGCAGCCGTCGCACTGGGCTGACAGCAGATCAATCGTGTGATGAAAGAGTTCGCCACTCTCCAGGAGCGGAGAGATATCGCGGAAGAGGATGCCTGGCTTCGGAAAACCAGGAACTGAACGGATCGCACCACGAAGAGCGTCGGTATGCATCTCTGAATGATTAAGAGAAGCTAGTCCCCAAAACTGATTCCCACAGCGCGGGCTGTCCCAACGAGCTGACAATCCGGCGAAACCTTTTTCAGCCGATGCACGGCATCGGCGATCGGCACGTCGAGCACCTCGTAGTTCTGATAACTCACCATGGTTCCAAAACGTTCTTCCATGGCGAGTTGGACAGCCTTCACACCAAAGCGGATCCCGAGGATGCGGTCCAGGGTCGTCGGATCCCCGCCTCGCTGCAAATGACCGAGCACGCAGACACGGGTCTCCTTGCCACTGCGCGCCTCGACTTCCTGGGCAAGCATTTCACCAATGCCGCCCAGTCTCCACTCACCACTCGCAGACTGCTTGCGAAACTGCTGGCCGTGATGAGTGCGCGCTCCTTCGGCAACCACAATCATGGTGCTTTTAAAGCCTGCTTCATCGCGTTTTTGAACAACTTCGGCGACCTTTTCCAACGAGAAGGGGATCTCCGGGATCAGGATGACATCGGCCGCACCAGCAAGGCCTCCCCACAGCGCGATCCATCCGGCATGACGCCCCATCACTTGCACGATGATGGCACGCTTGTGACTTGCTGCTGTGGTGTGGAGCCGATCGAGTGCATCAGTGACGCACGCAACGGCGGAATCGAATCCGAAGGTCATGGCCGTGGCCTCCAAGTCATTGTCGATCGTCTTCGGCACGCCGATCATCGGGAATCCCGCACGGTAGAGCTGCAGGGCCGTGCTCATCGATCCATCCCCGCCGATTGCTATAATGGCGGCCAGATCGAGATCGCGGCAGGTCTTGGAGGCTTTAGCAATCACCTCCTCGGGAATCCTCGAGCGTTCGCCTCCGGCAACCTTGGACGTAAAATGTCCCTTATTGGTGGTGCCGAGGATCGTTCCACCCACCTGCATGATTCCGGCGGTATTCTCCCGATTCAGAACCATGGTATCGCCCCCATCGACAAGCATTCCCTCGAAGCCGTCACGGAAGCCGAGAACCTCCCAGCCAACTTCCTTCGCCGCGCAATAGACCCCGCGAAGAACGGCGTTGAGACCTGGACAATCTCCTCCGCTCGTGAGGACGCCGATACGCTTGGGAGACATAGAGTGTTAGAGGCTGTTGGAAGCCTTGGCAGGGCGGCCCTTGGCGGCCCATTCATTATAGAGGCCCCAGCCATGCTGGATAAGGCCCAGGCCCTCTTGCTCACGATTCGTTCCGCCGAGGAGAACGACGATGATGCGACGAGGAGTCGTCAGGACGGTATCGCCCTGATGAACGACATCGGGCGTGTGCTCGGATGTCAGAATAATGCAGTCACCCGCGCTGGAGGTACGACCGGTCTTCACTCCGTCGATATGGTCAGTGCCAAGCAGTTTGTTGGTATTGGCGATCTGAAAGGCTAGATTTGCCGCGCCGCGCTGGATATGGATCTCGCGGGTGGTCTGGGAGACATAGAACTCAAGCCCTGATTTGGAATAGCCATAGCGCGTGAGCCGCGCCAGGTCGGCAGCGCAGGAGTATGGATGAGCCTGCCCGTCGGGTGTGTCGAGGCCGTGAGGGTTCAGGAAGAGCGTGTGCCTCATCCCGAGTTGACGAGCGAGAGCATTCATATTGGCTACGGTGTTGCCCACGGGATCAAGGCCGGTGGCATTCGGCAGGATCCGCCCGAGATGATCTGCCAGTGTTACGGCAGCCACGTTATCTGACGCCAGCAGGCACGAATAAAGCAGGTCACGGAGGGTCAGCACGTCGCCAGCCTGAAGTCCTAATGGGTTGATGCCTCCCGTGGAAGTAATCGCCTGCTCCGGTACAGTTGCTGTCTCGTCGAGGTTGCCTCCCTTGATCTGGGACCAGTCGATGGCCACCATCGCAAGCGCCAGTTTCGTCAGACTTGCGATCGGAAGTTTCCGGTTCTGGCCGATACCTTCAAGAACCCGGCCCGTCTGGTTATCGACGATGATTGAACTTTCAGCATGAAGTGGAGCTACAAGAACAATCCCTAGCATGAGGGAATAAAGGAACGGCATGAAAAGTCGCTGCATAAACCTATTGTCGATAGATCTCATAGCCCTTTTGTGCAATGCGGAACTGAAGCGTGCGGCTTTTCTCAATCGTGAGTTTTATCCTCAATCCACCTCATCGTCCTGATGTCCACAAAGTGCCCGCCACACGGACACTGGTAATCACCATCATCGTTCTTCGCCGCCTCGCACTTCGGGCAGATCAGAACTAGCTTCCGCTTCAAAACAGGAACTTTGAAGATTTGCATTACGATGATAACCGCTAAAAAGAAGAAAACCATTATCGGTAGGCGCTGCATCACATCATCAAATGATCTGACAAACGGACCAGGCCTCCACGAGAGGCGGCCAACATTGAAAAACACAGGGATCATGAGAAAGACCCCGAGCAGAGTATAAACCACCCATCTGCCACTGCTCTGTGGCTTGTTGGCTTCTTCATTCAACGTCTCCTCGATTTCCCGAGGTGTCTTTTTGATCCACATGTCCTTTCTCAATGCCTCTCGCCCTTAGAAATCACAAACCAAATCGATAGAAGTCTACAATGTTGGATGCTTTAGGCGTGGAGATTTTTGATGCGGGGCTAGGCGCGCGAGTGAAGCTGTAGCAAGCCTACAGCGAACGAGCAGCAACGCTGCACCGCGCAAAAAGCGCCCGCCTAAGTCCCACGGGTATTGCCAAAGAGCTCTATATGGATCCTCGGAGCAAAGCGGAACCCATGCTCGAGACAAATCTCTGCAAGGACAGGCCCCCGTTCACGCAAGCTCTCTACATCTGTTCCTTCTGGCATGAGGAGAACACAATCTCTGGTAAAACCTGTTACTGCGCCCACCTGGTTGAGTAATTCCTCGATTTCCGGGAGATCCTCGACTTGGGAAACCACGAACTTCAGCTGGCAGGGACCAGCCTCCATCCACTGACGAATCACTTCCGGCCTCAACCGCGTCTTCTCATGACGCTCGCGCCAGGGACCCGCGACTCCCGCGTCAGGCGTGGAGTTTGCAAGCTTTGGACTTAAGGATCCAAGATCAAACGGGATCGCCATTCCTTCGATCTGTGGCGAGACCGTCGCGGCGGTTTCAATCGTGATATGCTTCCCCTCGGCACGGAGTGCAGCCGCCAACTCCCCGATGCCCGAAGCCACCATCGGCTCTCCACCTGTGAGCACGACATGACTGCAGTCGTACCCGCGGATCCGGCGGAGGATCTCCTCCAAGCTCATCTCCTCACCTTCGGGGTGCCACGAAGCGTACGGAGTATCACACCAGCGACAGCGCAGATTACAACCCGAGGTACGCACAAAGACGGAGGGAACACCCAGCAGCAGTCCCTCACCTTGGATCGAGTGGAAGATCTCGGAAATCCTCATTGCGGCTTGGGCGGTAGCGGCCCAGTCGAGGTATAGAAGGTGGGATCGGGCACTCCGGCCGTGAGGAAAGCCTCACGGCGTTCCACGCACGTTCCACAGGTGCCGCAATGAACCTCGCTACCCTTGTAACACGACCAGGTTTTGGAAAAATCAACGCCCAGCTCTACCCCACGACGAACGATTCCGGCCTTGTCCACAGAAATAAAAGGTCGGAGCAGTTCGATTTGCGCGTACGTTCCCTCTCGGATAGCACGGGCCATCGGCTCCATGAAGGACTCACGGCAGTCGGGATAGATCGCATGGTCTCCGGAGTGAGCGGCTATCACGACAGCTTCCGCTCCTCTGCTTTCGGCAAATCCTGCGGCGATGGAGAGCATGATCCCGTTGCGGAAAGGAACGACTGTGCTTTTCATCGATTGCTCCTCGTAGTGGCCGTCCGGAATAGCGCCGCCGCTACTCAGCAGATCCGAACGGAATTCTCCCGCCACGAATGCAAGCGGCGCGATGCTGTGAGGAATGCCGAGCAGCGTGCAGTGATAAGACGCCATGGGGAGCTCCTTTGCGTGATGTTTGGCCCCATAGTCAAAACTGAGCGCTGCCACGACCTTATGAGAGCGATTGGCATCGTGCAGGGCCGTGACGGAATCCAGGCCGCCGCTCACCAAGACGACGACTTTCACCGGCTCCTTGTCTTAGCTTTAGAGCCTTCGTAAATCGCTTCAACACGGATACCGATGCCGCCGCGTGGCGAGAAGTCGCCTATTACCAAGGCCCGACGCGGCGAGATCGCCCGGACGACGTCATCCAGGATCCGGTTGGTGATTCCTTCAGCGAAGACCGCCTGGTTGCGGTAAGCCCCGAGGTACTGCTTGAGCGATTTACTCTCAATGCAACGACGATCCGGTGTGTATCGGATGACGATCTCCGCGAAGTCAGGCTGGCCAGTCACGGGACAATGGGAGGTAAATTCGTTGGTGGAAAATGTCACCTCGTAATCGCGCTTGGAGGGACTTTCAAAGGTTTCCAAAACAGCCTCCTCCGGTGAGGAGAGTTGCGGGAGAGGACCACCGCCCAGCAGGGTGAGGTTCCGGGTGTCTGACTGAGATTTGGATCGTTGCTTGGCCATGGAACGATGCTTTCTCAGCGGGCATCGTCCGCCAAGCCAGAAGTCTTCGGCAAGAGGCTGAACCTTGATTTCCACCTATGGGGATGTTTTGTGAATAAGTTGTGGGAAGTGGCATCTTTCCTCCTTTCGACAAGCGTGGAACAGATGGAAGATTTCGATGCGCCATACCGCTTTCTACCTCGTTCATGAGCCCTGACGCCGTGGAACACTCTCTGATCACGACCTGATCAGCGTTTCCCTCGTGGCGATTCTGTAACATCCGATCAAATCAGGCTCTGCAACCCTTCTCCTCATAAAACCTGGAAAGGCGACTCTGTGAATAACCTGTGGTTTTATCACTCTAGCGTGAAAACCGAATGTCTATCAGCCACATCTCGGGGGTAGTTTGGAATAGACCTCTTCAAGGGATAACTCATCGATGATCAGTAGCTTCTTGCGGGAGGTTGCCCCGTGATCAATACGAACAGCTCGCTTCGGCAGGCATAGGGTTTCGGCTAAAAATGCACAGAGCACCTCGTTGGCCTTTCCCTCCACAGGAGGAGCATGAACCTTCACTTTCAATGCTGGTCCCAGCCAACCAATGACTTCGCTCCGAGGAGCATTCGGGACAGCCTTGATCTCGAGGCGACAACCGGCCATGGCGGTGAGATTTTCCTTCGGGAAGCGCTAGGCTAAGGCTTTCAGTAATTTGGCATGGAGGCCATCGAAGGCTCCGTTGCTCAGAACAACGAGGACATCACCCTCCTTCAACTGCGGAAAGAGCTTCTCGATGATTCTGTCTGCTGAAGGCTCATGGAAGGAAGGCTTGCCGGCCCGTTCCAGATCGGCGACGAGGCGCTCTGCATCAAGACGCTCCTCTGGTTTGAGATCGGCCGCGCGATTCACCTCACCAATAACGACACCGTGCGCGGCGGCAAAAGCCTTCGGAAACACCTCCTGAAAAATAGCGCGTCGCGTCGTATTGGAACGAGGCTCAAAGAGCGCCCAAAGTCGGGAGCCGGCGTACTGATGAGAGAGCCCCTCAAGGGTCTGGCGAATAGCCGTGGGATGATGACCGAAGTCGTCGATGATGGTGATGCCACCGACCACGCCCCGTACTTCCTGACGCCTCTTGATGCCACGAAATTCCAAGAGGGCCTCTTGGATTAACTTGATAGGGACCCCGTAAAAGTGTGCAGCAGAGACAGCCATTGCTGCGTTGCGGATATTGAATTCCCCGGACATCGGAAGCTCGAATTTCTCCCCGAAGAGCTCGAAGCCGCTGCACCCATTCTTCTGCCACGGATGAAGGATCCGGTTCGCGGCATTTTCCGAGAACCCCACCTCGACGATCGGTGCCTGGCAGTTCCGTGCGACATCGATGCAGTTCGGATCATCTCCGTTGATCAAGACCATCCCCTCCGAGGGAACGACATTGAGGAGTCGACGGAAGCTCAGTTTGATTGCCTCCAGGTTCTCGAAGATGTCGGCATGGTCGAACTCGATATTATTCACCACGACGAGCTCGGGCAGGTAATGGAGAAATTTCGAGCGCTTATCGAAAAAGGCTGTGTCGTATTCATCGCCCTCGATGACGAAGTGCCGCGAGGTCGTAGGATCACGCAGACAGGCACCCTGCCCCAGATTTGCGGGTAACCCTCCGATCAGATAGGAGGGATTCTTTCCGGCATGTTCCAGAATCCATGCCGTGATCGATGTCGTGGTGGTCTTCCCGTGGGTTCCTGTGACCACGATGTTGTGTCGTCCACGCAGAAAGTGAGCCCTGAGCACCTCGGGCAACGAGGCGTAGTTCAGCTTGCGGTTCAGGACCGCCTCGACCTCGGGATTGCCGCGGGAGATGGCGTTGCCGACCACGATGAGCGCCTCTTCCTTGGGAAGGTTTTCGGGCCGGAATCCAGCGCACACATCGATTCCACGCGCTGCAAGGAAGTCGCTCATCGGTGGATAGGCCTGATGATCAGACCCCGTCACCTTCCATCCTTGTTCTTTCATGCCGACAGCCACCGCTCCCATAGCTGTCCCGCAGATGCCTATAAAGTGGACCCGGCGTACAGTGCCGCTCATAACCCGGAGCCCTCCAGAGGGTAGAGCTTACGATACTCGATGGCCTGAAGGCCGATGATGGCTGCAACGGCGGCGATGTCCTCGCTCAGGGTGCCGCGGGAGAGCTCCGCAGCAGGCCGGGAGAGTCCGGTCACAATCTGCCCATAGACTCGGGCTCCGGAGAGGTATTGGACCAATTTGGCGGCGATATTGCCGGAATTCAGATCGGGGAAGATCAGGACATTGGCTTTTCCAGCAACAAGGCTATCCGGAAGCTTGATCTGCGCAACCGCTGGCACGATCGCTGTGTCACCCTGAAGCTCCCCGTCGATTTCCATCGGGTAATCCAATCCGGCAGAACCTCCGATGCGCACGGCTAGCTCCTTGGCCTGTGCGGCAGCCGCTGCCATTTTGATCGCGGAGGCATGGGCGGAACTTCCATGCGTGGAGAAGCTGAGGAAAGCGATACGCGGGGTCTTTCCAAAGACCTGCCGCGCCAGAAGCCCCGTCTGGACACCGATCGATGCGAGTTGATCAACCGTTGGCTCGGGCACGACGCCGCAGTCAGCAAAGAACAAAACTCCTTCGTCCCCGAACTCATGGCGCGGCACCTCCACAACCATCGCGCCCGAAACCACCGGGGCGTGGGGAAGTGGCTTGATAAGCTGCAATAAAGGGCGGAAGAGGGAGGATGAATAGGATCCCACTCCTCCGACCAGACCATCTACCAGCCCATGCTGCAACATCATGCAGGCAAAGTAATTCGGAGTGATGAGAAGGTTGCGCAGATCCCCTTCGGCCATGCCCTTGTACCGTTCCAGCATCGCGGCCATTTTGAGAAAGCGGGGCATTTCCGACGAGGTATCAGGATCGACGATGGCCACCTTCTCCAGCGAGACGGCGTTTGCTGACGCGACCTGCTCGATCTCGTCACGTTTACCGATAAGGATCGCCACCCCGAGGCCCCGGTCATTGAACATCCGGGCCGCGCGGACCACGCGGGGATCATTGCCATCGGGAAAAACAATCCTCTTGGGATGACGGCGGAGTTTTGCGTAAACGGATTCGAGGAACGACATCTTCCAGTAAGGTTGGAAAAGATCCGCCTGTTAGACAAGAATGTTCCCAAATCACTGCTGGGACAGGTGCAACTTCTCCCTCGCAGCTTCATTTTCTCCTAACAGCCCAAAGCCTTAAGCGCTAAAGTCCAAACCAATGATCACCAAACTCCTTCATACCCGTTATCGCGTTTCAGATTTGGAAAAAACCGTCTCCTTTTACCGCGATGTGATCGGTCTCCAGGAAGTCCGCCGTAGCGAAAGTGGTCGCGGCTCCAAGCTAGTTTTTCTGAAGGCTCCTGGATCTGAAGAAGAGATCGAGATCTGCGAATACCATGCCAGCGGCCCCGTGCAAGTTGGTCCTGATCTGACCCATCTCGCCTTTGAAGTCACGGATTTGGTGGCCTTTGCGAAAGAGGCCGCTGCCAAGGGTTACCCTCTCAGTGACGGTCCTCATCACACCTCCTCGGGCTCGATTATTGCTTTTATCGATGCCCCAGAAGGATACGAGGTGGAGCTGATCCAACACGCCCTTCGC
Source organism: uncultured Spartobacteria bacterium (assembly GCA_903868795.1). Classification (GTDB taxonomy): domain Bacteria; phylum Verrucomicrobiota; class Verrucomicrobiia; order Chthoniobacterales; family UBA6821; genus UBA6821. The sequence continues at coordinate 9,886 of CAIPWR010000126.1, forward strand.
TAAGTGCAATCCTGATATTTTTACTTCAGCCTTCAACGATTAGCCTTCAGTATTTTTTTCATGATCCCCGTGCCCGAACCAAAAAAGGTCGTTGAGACCTCCACGAAATTCCTCACCGAGTTCAAGGAATTCATCAGCCGCGGAAACGTCGTCGATCTGGCCATTGGCGTCATCATGGGTGCCGCCTTCGGCAAGATCGTCACCGCTCTGGTCAGCGACATCATCATGCCCCCGATCGGTCTGATTCTGAAAGGCATCAACTTTAAGGATCTCTACCTACCCCTCAACGGCAAGCACTACGCCACGCTCGCCGACGCCCAGAAAGACGGTGCCGCCATTCTGGCGTATGGCAACTTCATCAACACGGTGATCGAGTTTGTGATTATCAGTGCCTGCGTCTTCGCCCTTGTCAAAGCGATCAATACCCTCAAGAGGACCGAAGCGGCAGTCGCCAAGCCGACCAGAACCGAGGAACTGCTCACCGAGATCCGCGATTCTCTGAAGAAGGAGTGATGCTTCGATGAAACGGCTTCTCTGTTTCCTAACAGCTGTCTTTGTTGCGGCGACATCCGTTCATGCCGGGTCTAAACCCAAGGCATCGAGTCCAGCCTCAAAACCGACACCCGACCCCACGAAGGATCCGATCGTTCAGCATATCCTGAGAGACCTTCAGCCGTCTCATCCTCATCTGACTGCTAAAGAAATCGTTCAGACCAGCAATGCCGACCTCCGAAAGATGTACGTCGATATCTATACCAAGCAGGGAATGAAGCTGATGGAGGCCAAGGAAAAGGCTGCGTCCATACCGCTTAAAAACTGATCCGCGCCGTATTCGGGGCACATACTTTGCCGTCGGTTTTAGCTTGGGGGATTTCACTAGGAACCATTTTTGAGGGCCTTGTTGAATTCGGGCACAATGGCTTCCTGGGAATGTCTTCCTGACATTTTCAGCACCACGCCACCAGTCCGATTATCAACGATGGATATTTTAAATTTATAAATCGGGCAGCTGTCATACACGCAATACCCATCCCAAGACCAACTTGTCGTGAGCGTGTAGTGGCTCTGGTCACCCCCGAACTTCCAGCCATGACGATAGAGCGCCTTCTTTAAACGTGCATCGAGACCAAAGCTATTGGTAGGAACGATGATGGTTTTCTCAACAAGATCAATCGCACTGTATTTACAAGTGTCGATGTGCGCACACCCAGTTAGCGACAGGAGACTGATAGCCGAAATCGCCATCAGGATAAAAATTCTTTTAAACCACAGTCTGTTGTCCACTTGGGCGATCCGGAAAAAAGATGGCATGTAAAACAGCGGGTGAAGGGAATCGAACCCTCGTCTCAGGCTTGGGAAGCCCACATTCTACCATTGAACCACACCCGCAGTGGGTTTTAATTCCAAGAGTTGATGATGTTGGTTTGGGAGCCGTTCGTCCAGACAGTCCAGACTGCGATGTGCTTGGTCAGGTTAGTTGTCGATCCAGCAACTCCAAAGCTCAGGCCGTTGGTATAATTTGTATCGAGCATGACACTATAGGTGTTGCTCCAAGGATCTAGGAAACCTCCTGAATTCGTTCCCCCTTTGCCGTTCTTCCAGAGGCTTGATTCCAGGAAGATCAAGCCTCTGGGGTTGTTGCTGGCATCATTGGTGGTGCAAAGAATGGCCGTAGCATTTGTATCCATATTGGTTGTCGGGAAATTAGGCAGGCGGCCATACTCTGTCTCGTAAGCCGTGATCGCCGTGGCGATCTGAACCGCCTGGTTCTTGGCCGTGGTTTTCTTGGCTGAATTAATGGCAGATTGTGCAGCGGGGAAAAGCAGTCCCATCAGTACGGCAATGATCGCTATCACCACGAGCAGTTCGATCAGTGTGAATGCTGAAGCCGTTGCGCTGGATCTTGAGGGGGAAGTGGGAAGGAATTTCATCACGCTACTTTCTGCCGACTCGATTCCCGTACAAGCATTTTCTTGTTTGCTCGGTGAAGAAAGCATCCGATGGTAACCCGTGCCCAAGAACAGCCCTCGCGGCCCCAAGAAAACGAAGCATTCCCAAACCTCCGGCAAGCCCTCACACGGGAAGCCACGAGGTGAACGAACTGCTGCGCCCAAACAGAAAACGGCTCGCGGCGCTAAGGAATCACCTAGGCTTAGCTCCGGTCAAAAACCGCAGAAGCCCCGCGGAGCCAAATCTTCCCAAGCACCCCGAAAATCTCCCGCACCTCGCAGGCAGGAACCCTTGAATCAACGTCTAGTCGCTGATTTAATCCCGCTGCTGGAAGGCGAGCCACTCCAGGCTGCCGGGATAGCAAGCGCACTGCGACTAGATCGGAGTAATCTTCCTCTCTTGGATCAGACACTGGCTACTCTGGAACGGACTGGTCGCATTGTTCGGGTTCGCAAGGATCACTACATTTTGCCAGAGACTGCGGATCTCTTCACAGGTAAACTGCAGATCCATGCCGGCGGATCCGGCCACGTGCTTGCGGATCAGGAGGGGGGAAAGGATCTCTTTATCTCCGCTGATAATCTTGGCACCGCACTCCATGGCGATCGCGTCGTTGCGCGCCTTATCCATCAACCCCGCTTCCACGGGCGCCCACGACGCGACGGCCGACAGGAAGGGCGTATCATCCGGGTCGTCGAGAGAGTCGGCACACCCATTGTCGGCACCCTTCAGAAGACGACGAATTTCTATCACGTTGTCGCAGACGACCCGCGCTTCCCCCGGACGCTCTATGTTCCTTCTCCTGAAGGCGCAACAATCGGTGAGAAAGTCGTCGCACAACTCGACCGCTGGGAGAACAGCCAGGTCAATCCTGAGGGCCACATCGTGGAGGTGCTCGGAGCAGCAGATGCCCCCGGGGTCGACATGCTCTCCGTCATCCACAAGCATGGCCTGCCTCGCGAATTTCCGGCTCCGGTCAGCATCGAGGCTGAAAAGTTTGGGAGCGCCATCACGGCACGCGACCTCGTCGGTCGTGAAGATCTTCGCGACCATAGCATCATCACCATTGATCCCGACACGGCACGCGACTTCGACGACGCCGTCGAGGTACAACCGACCGACTACGGCTGGGAAGTGGCCGTTCACATCGCCGACGTCTCCCATTACGTGAAACCAGGCACGGCCCTGGACAACGAGGCTCGCTCGCGGGGCAACAGCGTCTACCTTGCCGACCGCGTCATCCCGATGCTCCCCGAAAATCTCTCCAACGGCCTCTGCAGCCTTCGCCCCAATGAGGACCGCTTGGCCTTCAGCGTGTTTGCCCAGATCAACCGGGATGGGAGCGTGCGCAAAGTCCGCTTCGGGCGCTCTGTCATCCGCAGCTCGGCTCGCCTCACTTACCGTGAGGCACTTGCGATGCTCGAATCCCCCCCGACCGACGAAGTAAGCCGCCGCGTCCATGCGGCATGGGACTGCTCCTCAACCCTTCGAAAGCGGCGCTTCGCCGCCGGGGCCCTCGATCTCGAGATGCCGGAGGTGAAGGTCTGGCTGGATAAGGAGGGGCATCCCGTGAAGCTCGAGCTCGTCGAGAACGACATCTCCCACCAGCTCATCGAGGAGCTCATGCTGCTCGCCAACGAACAAGTCGCGCGCCATCTCAAGCGTAAGAACCAGCCGAACATCTACCGCATCCACGAGAAACCCCAGCCAGAAAAGCTCGACGAGTATCGGGAGCTAGCCGCCACCTACGGGGTCAAGGCCGGCGATCTGAGCAACCGGGCAGAGCTGCAGAAACTACTCGATGGCCTTAAGGGCAAGCCCTACGCAAGCGCCCTCAAGATAGGCCTGCTGAAGAGCCTGAAGCGGGCTCGTTACTCTCCCGACCCGCTCGGTCATTTCGGCCTCTCCAAGTCTGACTACAGCCACTTTACGAGCCCCATCCGCCGCTATGCGGATCTCCTGACGCACCGTTCGCTCGCGCGCGATCTCGATCCGAAGCAGCACGGACCACTCTCTACGGACCTCGGCCCCGTCAGTGAGCACCTCTCCACGACAGAGCGCACCGCCGCTGATGCCGAGAAGGAATCGGTCCGGCTCAAGAAGCTGGAGTACTTTGGCAAGCTTGCAGAGGGGGCCACCGAGGGAGGCGTTGCGCCCACTTTTGCAGCCAAGGTGATCGAGGCCCGCAACTACGGCCTGCTCGTCGAGCTGCCCGAGGCCATGATGACTGGTCTCGTGCCGGTATCTTCCATGGATGACGACTTCTACATTTTTGACGGTCCTCGCTCTCGACTTGTCGGGAAGAATTCACGGAAAATTCTCAAGGCTGGTGACGAACTCCGCGTCCAGGTCGCCCGTGTCGACCCGTTTAAACAGCAAATTGACTTCAAGATCGCCAAGGAACCCCGTGCGGGGAAATCCACGAAGCCTCAGAGTGCCCGCGGGGCGCATGGCGGAAAGGCCGACTTCATGGAGGGGCTCACCTGGTAAGGTCAGCACGACCCAAGCAAGGCTTTCCAAGCGCAAAACACTTCTACTCCAGAGCTACCTTGTCATAGTCTTTAGGGATCGTGAGCAGTATATCCCACCCCATCTCCATTGACCATCTGGAGGAAATCTACCATTCCCCGTTCTTCGACCTCATCCAGCGTTCCCGCTCGGTCCATCTCCAGAACTGGGATGAGGATAATGTCCAGCTCTGCACCCTGCTGAGCGTGAAGACCGGCGGCTGCAGTGAGGACTGCTCATACTGTGCCCAGAGCTCCCGCTACAAGACCGGCATCGAGGCCGGTAAGCTCATGGGATGTGATGAGATCCTGCCGCTTGCCAAGCAAGCCCGGGAAAGCGGCACGACCCGTTTCTGCATGGGTGCTGCTTGGAAGGGGGTCAAGTCGGGTGACAGCCGCTTCAACTCTATGCTCGAGACTGTGCGTGAGGTCAGCAAGCTCGGCATGGAGGTCTGTGTAACGCTAGGACAACTTGGTGACGAAGAGGCCCGCCAGCTGAAGGAAGCGGGCGTGACCGCCTACAATCACAACATCGATACCTCACCCGAGTTCTACCCGCAGATTGTCTCCAGCCATACCTTCAACGACCGCCTCAACACCATCTCCTCCGTCCAGAAGGCCGGCATGGCTGTCTGCTGCGGCGGCATCATCGGCATGGGCGAGACGGAGCGCGATCGCCTGCGGATGCTCGAGGTGCTCTGCGGGTTCAATCCTCCTCCGGAGAGTGTTCCCATCAACTGCCTTATGGCCATGCCCGGCACCCCGCTGGAGGAACAGCCGGTTGTCGACATTTTCGAACTTGTACGCCTAATCGCCACAACCCGAATCATGCTGCCGAAGGCCCGCATTCGACTCTCCGCTGGGCGCACCCGTCTCACCCGCGAAGGGCAGGCACTCTGCTTCTTCGCAGGTGCAAACTCCGTGTTCTACGGCGACAAACTCTTGACGGCGGCCAATCCCGGCACCAATGACGATCTCGACCTGCTCCGCGCCATCGACCTTGCTCCCATGGAGCAGGGCATGCCCGCAGCGGTTTAAGTTGACTTTGCGCTCGTAGCTCATCGGATAGAGCAGGGGTTTTCTAAACCCTTGGTAGCAGGTTCGATTCCTGCCGGGCGCACCACGTTTCCACACCATGGACTCCCCAGAAAAATCACCCCGCATCCTCATTATCCGTCGGGACAATATCGGGGACCTGGTCTGCACGACTCCCTTGATCCGCGCACTCAGAGAGCAGCTTCCGACGGCCTATATCGCCGCCCTGGTGACAAAATACAACTTGGCCGTGATGGCAGGGAACTCTGATATCGATGCCCTCTTCTCTTACACGAAAGCGAAGCATCTTGAGAAAGGGGAAAGCCACTTTGGCATCCTCTGGAGCCGTCTAAAGACAATCTGGACTCTGCGCCAGCAACGTTTTGACTGGATCCTCCTGCCAGGTGGAGCGCAACGCAGCTCGCTACGTTTTGCCAAATGGATCGGAGCCAAGAAGATTCTGGTTCGGGATGATGAGGATGCGGCGGGCGGTGAGCACCATGTCGAGCAATGCTGCCACCAGCTTGTGCGGATGGGGCTTCAGTTCGGGGCGCCAGAGGCTCGACTGACCCCTGACAAAGCCCGAGTTGGAAAACTCAAGACCTCCTTGCCTCGGGAGTGGAGTCGTTACTCCGGACCGGTCATTGCGCTGCACCTTAGCTCACGAAAACTATCCCAGCGCTGGCCTGCGGAACGATTTGCCGAGCTGGCCCGCGCGCTACATGAGGAACTCGATGCCAAATTTCTTCTGCTCTGGTCTCCCGGTTCCGCCGATAACCCACTCCATCCCGGCGATGATGACAAGGCCCGCGATGTGCTAACTTCCACGGCAGGCCTACCACTCCACCCCATTCCCACAGAACGACTTGAAGACCTGATCGCCGCGCTCTCCCTCTGCGACTCCATCATCTGTAGCGATGGTGGGGCGATGCACCTTGCTGCCGCTCTCGGCAAACCGATGGTCTGCCTCTTTGGTGATTCCGATCCGGAGCATTGGGGCCCGTGGAAGGTGCCGAGCGTGGTGCTGCACCCGCCCAGCCGCGAGGTGACCGATATCTCCATGGAGGAAGTTTCCGCCGCGTTTCTAGAACTCGTTCGTAAGCCTTAGGTACTGCTGAATTTCATCCCATGCTCGAGATCACGATTCTGGCCAGCGGTAGTAGTGGCAATGCTGCACTGGTCAGGACCGAAACGGCCTCTTTCCTAGTCGATGCGGGTCTGAGCACCAAGGAACTGACGCTGCGGTTGGCTTCATGTGGCGTGGAACCGCGCGACCTCTGCGCCATTCTGGTGACTCATGAACATGGTGATCACACCAAGGGTCTCGCCCAGTGGTCGAAGAAACATGCCACTCCGATCTACTGCAACCGTCAGACAGCGGCGGTTCTCCGCGATAAAGTCATCGACTTCAACGGATGGAAAATCTTTGAAAGCGGCAGTGATTTCGCCTTGGAAGGAACGACGATCCGCTCCTTCCTAATTCCACACGATGCCGTGGAGCCGGTCGGATTCGTGATCCGGGAGAGGACCTATTCCTTTGGCTTCCTCACCGACCTCGGTCATGCCACGACGCTCGTTACCGAATCGCTACGCGGAGTAGATGGTCTGCTGATCGAGGCGAACTACGATGAGCAACTCCTCGAGAACGACACGAAGCGTCCTTGGTCCATCAAGCAACGCATCCAGTCGCGCCACGGGCATCTCTCGAACACCGCAGCGGCGAAAACCGTTTCTAGGATCCGCCATGATGGCCTTGCCCACCTTCTCCTGGGTCATCTCAGCCGTGACTGCAACAGTGAGGAGTTAGCGTTGGCTGCCATGAGTCAGAGGCTCGGCGAGAGTAGACTCAACCTCTTCTGCGCTCTTCAAGATGAAGTATCAGCTCCCGTCCGATTTTGTTGATTAAGAGTGCGCTTGCTCTCTCACGATCAAGTAGATCCAGTTGAGCACGATCAGCATGACAACTCCAATTCGGATGCCGAGTGCGTTTGATTGGGAAAGGTTTTTCCAGCGCAGGCGAGGCAGCTCCGCGGCTACAACTATCACGCAATAAAGGAGATAGATGGTTATTCCTAAAAAGAGGGCAATCCCAAGCGGGTTAAACAGAAAAGCTGCCTCCACATTCCCATGAAGCAGGCAGCGGAGTCCCCGAGTCATACCGCAGGTAGGGCAGGGTAGACCACTCAGCGTATGGAGCGGACAAAGCGGGGTTGGTAAACCTGCAGAGAGCCAGCCGATCGCAAGAACGCCGCCAAGTGCGATCACTAGTCCCCAAGTCAGCTCAGGATCGTGCTCACCTGGAAAAAGAGGTCTCCAGTAGAATCGAGGGAGCCTCAAGGAATAATGACTTATGGAAGCTTAGGCAGGCTCGGCAGACCGCCCCCCATCTGATGGCTTAACTCGGCGATGCCTAATCCCGCTGCCGTTCCCAACAAGAGAAGGAGGCCACAGCAAAGCAATCCCGGAAGGGTGATGGCGAGCGTGGCCCTCCAACCTTCGGTGTGTTGTGCCTCTTTCAGACCAATGATGATCGCGTAGGCGCCCCAGATGACCCCAACGAGGCTACCGCAGAGCGGGATGATATTCAGGACAGCCGCGCTGGCTTGTGCATAGCAGATGACTCGGAATGTGGTTTCAAATGGCCTGTTGGCACCGCCGAGAAGTTTCAAGCAGAGATGTGTAATGCCTGAGGAGATGAAGGCGCTCACGACATAGAGAGCAGGGGAGAGGAGGACTGAGCCTATCAGCGCCACGGAGAAAGATGATCCTGTGGGCAGGGATGTGGCATGAGGGATCTTGGGGGCAAACAGCGCAGGATTCATTGTTGTCATCGCAATCTGGTAGAAAGCGGAGACGGCAAACATGGCGCTGCTGACCAACACGAAATAGAGGAGGGGATTGGCCAACCCTCCCGTCTGCTTCATGGTGGCGAAGGTCTGTGTCGGGCGTAAAAGAACATCGCCGATCGTCTGCGAGAGTGCGGCGAAAATACCGATCCTCTCACGCTCTTCCCAAGCAGGGCCCTCCCCGTCGACGGGCAGAGTAGCTGTGAGGGGCTCATCCATGCTTGCAGGAGTAAGCGATGGCGGGGGAAGCTCCATTCCCCATTGTGGGGCCATCTCTCCGAGAGGTTTCCACTCGGCCATGCCATCGCGCCAGGCAAGATCGCCCGCCGCGAAGCGTCCTGAATGAATCCCCTCCCGAACCGCTGCTTCGCTGAACGAGCCTAGGGACTGGTGGTTGCGCGCAATATGGATGTTGGACATGGCAGAAGGCTAGAGGATGAAAGTTGAAGTATGAAGTATGAAAAGACTCCCGAAAACCCTTCATAATTCATCACTCATCCTTCATATTTTCCCACCAATGCCTTCTCCTCATACACTTCTGATGACGCTGGATTGCCCTGATCAGGTGGGGTTGCTGGCCAAGATCACAGGCTTTGTTGCCGAGCAGCGCGGCAACTTCGTCGAGGTGAACCAGTACACCGACACGATCAACAACTGGTTCCTGGCCCGCTTTGCCTTTGAGGTGCCGGAGGGCGTCACGCTTGAAACGGTGCGCACTGCATTTGCTCCGATTGCCGTGAGCATCAATGCCAGTTGGTCGATCAGGGACAGCTCCAAGCCTTTAAGAACGGTGCTGCTCGTAAGCAAAGAGGATCACTGTCTGGCAGATCTGATCTGGCGCTGGCGTTCCAAGGAAATGAATATCGAGGTGCCGCTTGTGATCTCGAATCACGATTCCCTGCGTGCCTCGGTGGAGAAGGAGGGCCTTCCTTTCCTGCATCTTCCGATTCCCGCTGATGAGGCGGGGAAAGAAGCGGCGTTCCGTCGGGTGAGCGATGCCATCTGCGACGTTTCGGGAGAACTCACGGTCCTCTGCCGGTACATGCAGATCCTTCCCGGGTGGTTCTGTGAGGAGCACCACAACCGCGTCATCAACATCCACCACTCCTTGCTCCCGGCCTTTGCCGGGGCCGATCCTTACCGTCGTGCCTACGATCGGGGCGTGAAGCTGATCGGGGCGACCTGTCACTATGCCACGCCGGAACTGGATGCGGGCCCGATCATCCATCAGGAGATGATTCCAATTGAACACTTCCATACGCCCGCCGAGATGCGCCGACTTGGACGCGACTGCGAGCGCCTTGCCTTGGCCCGTGGTGTTCGCCTCCATGTCGATGATCGCGTCGTCGTCCATGGCTCACGCGCCATCGTCTTCGGTGATTGATCTCATGACCACTTCCTCCTCCGTTCATCTGTGCGCCCGAGGGCTTTGCCAAACTTACGATTTGGGAGAGACGAAGCTTCAGGTGCTTAAGGGCGTCAACCTTGATGTGAATATGGGTGAGGTGGTCTTTCTCCGCGGCGCATCCGGAGCGGGCAAATCAACCCTCCTCTACATCCTTGCTGGTCTGGAGCATCCGAGGGAGGGAAGTGTCGAGTTCGAGGGCGAGCAACTCTTTGCTCTCAAGGGGGATCGTGAAGCCCTCCTGCGCAACCGCCGCATGGGATTTGTTTTTCAATCCTATTTTCTTTTGCCGGAACTGACGGCCCTGGAAAATGTCCTGCTTCCCTCCATGCTGGGAGGCAGGAAAAACCACGCCCATGCCCGCAGCCTGCTCGACCGGGTAGGACTTTCAGGACGCCTCGACCATCTTCCCTCGCAACTCAGCGGTGGAGAGCAGCAGCGTGTGGCGATTGCCCGCGCCCTGGTGAATGATCCCAGCATTCTTTTTGCCGACGAACCCACGGGGAATCTCGACTCGGTGACGGGAGCAGGAATCATCGAACTGCTTCTGAGCCTTGCCCGACAGGATGGACGAACATTCGTAGCCGTTACGCACGACCCTGCCCTTGCCGCCCTCGGTGACCGTCAGCTTTACCTGCGGGATGGTCACTTGGAACCCGCCTGATCTCATGACCGATTCCCCATCCCCCGTTCCAGAATCGACAATCGTTACCCCCGTTCAGGTGATGTTCTTTGATACCGATGCGGGTGGCGTCGTCCACAACATCGCCTACCTCCGTTTCATCGAGACGGCCCGCACGCTGCTCGCTGTCAATCTCGGAATGGATTGGGCGCGGATGGCCCAGACCTCGGTCTATCCCGTCGTAGTGCGCACCGAAATCGACTACAAAAGGCCTGCAATCCTCGGAGACGAGCTCGAAGTTCACGGACGCTTGGGTGAGGCCACCCCGGCACGCTTCTGGTGCCACTTTCAGATCAGGCGCCCGCGAGACGGCGCGCTGCTGATCACCTGCCAGCAAGCGCTGGCCTTCGTGAAGATGCCCGAAGGGAAGCCTCTCCGCCTCCCCAAAGGTTGGCCTGAGCCCTTTGCCCCGGAGTTGCTCTCTCCATCAGGGGAGTAGTCTCTCGACGGAATCACTTGGTCGATTTTAGACTTCATTTTTAACCTTCACCTTCAACTTTTTTCCATGGAACAAGTCGTCATCATCGGATCCGGTTGCGCCGGATGGACCGCCGCGATCTATACTGCGCGCGCCAATCTGAACCCTCTCCTCATCACGGGCCAGCAACCAGGGGGGTTGCTGACGACGACCTCCAGCGTTGAGAACTTCCCCGGCTTCCGCAACGGCATCGAGGGAACCGCACTGATGTTGGAGATGCAGGAGCAGGCCACACGCTTTGGCACCCGCATCCAGTACCTGAGCCGCGTGGAGTCGGTCGACTTCTCCTCAGCGCCCCTCAAGATCACCGTCGACGGTAAGGTGATCGAGTCCCGCAGCGTCATCGTAGCCGTCGGTGCCGGACACCGCCACCTTGGCGTCCCCGGAGAGCATAAGCTCGAGAACAAGGGTGTTACCTACTGCGCCACCTGCGACGGCGCGCTTCCCGTTTTCCGCAACCAGCCTCTCGTGGTTGTCGGAGGAGGAGACTCCGCCTGTGAGGAAGCCAGCTACCTCACCCGCTTCGCATCCCAAGTTTATCTCATCCATCGACGCGATTCGCTCCGTGCCTCCAGGATCATGGCTGAGCGGACACTCGCCAACCCCAAGATCACCCCGGTATGGAATTCTGTGGTCGATGAGGTTCTCGATGTCACCGAAAACCGCGTCACAGGCGTGCGCCTTAAGAACATCGTGACCGGTGAAAATAGCACTCTCGGTTGCGCCGGCGTCTTCGTGGCGATCGGTCACACTCCGAATACGCAGATCTTCCAGGGGCAGCTCACCATGGATGAGGCGGGATACCTCACCCTTGCCGAAGGAAGCCGCACCAATATTCCCGGGGTCTTTGCTGCAGGAGACTGCGCCGATTCCGTCTACCGCCAGGCCATCACGGCTGCGGGCATGGGCTGCGCTGCCGCGATCGACGCGGAGCGCTGGCTTGCCGGAATCTAAAGAAGCGTATTGCGGGTCGTTTTAAACGGCCTCCCGCCTCCATGGTCATTTGCGATCTCACCCAATTCTACTCTCCGTTCTCGGGGGGGGTGAGGCGTTATGTCGCGGAGAAAGCGAGTCACTTGGAAGCAGCAGGAGATCGCCACGTGCTCATCATTCCGGGCGAAAAGACCGAGCATCGCGTCGAGGGACTCCAGACTATCTATACCATCGAGTCGCCGCTGATTTCGCGGACGGCCCGCTATCGTGCCCTGATCAATCTCAACCTGGTCGAGGAGGCCTTGGAGCGCGAACAGCCGGACCTCATCGAATCGGGGGATCCGTATCAGATTGCCTGGAAGGCCCTCGCTTCGGGGCGTGCTCTCGGTATTCCCACGGTCGGCTTCTACCACTCTCATTTTCCGGATGCGGTGCTCCGCTCGGTGGCCAAGTATTTCGGCTCCATCTCCGTGATGATGGCCGAGGAAATTGGAAAGAAGTACGCCGTCACGCTCTACAACCGCTTCGAGCGGACGCTCGTCCCGAGCGCCGGCCTCTCCGATCTCCTCCGCGCATGGGGGATGGAGAACATCGAAACACTCGAGCTTGGCGTCGACACAGACATTTTCTTCCCCGACAAAGAGCGTGGTCGTGCGGCCCGCCGGGCGCTCGGCTGGCCCGCTGATAAACAAGTGCTGCTCTATGTCGGCAGGCTCAATGCCGACAAGAATGTCCGAACGCTTTTCGAGGCTTTCGAGCTGCTTCACCAGACCAATCCCGGGCGTTTCCATCTGGCCGTGGTGGGAGATGGCATGCTTCGCGGAGTGCTTCATCGTCTGGAAGAAGAGACAGGAGCTGTGAGCTGGATTCGGTACTGCAATGGGGCGCAGGAGTTGGCTGATATCTACCGTGCCGCCGATCTCTTCGTTCATCCCGGGGTTAAGGAGACCTTCGGCCTGGTGACTCTCGAGAGCCAGGCCTGCGGCACCCCCGTCGTCGGTATCCGTGGAAGCTACATGGATGCTATCAACTTCAGCGGCCTGCACAACTGGTCGGTCGAGAACAACCCGGAGGCGTTGGCGGAGGCGATCCGAACGGTCGCAGATCAGGATCTTGCCACCTCGGGCCTTAGCGCCTCGGCCTTCGTGGGAAGCCGCTATGGTTGGAAGGAGGTCTTCGGGCGTCTCTTTGCGATTTACCGGGAGGTGATCGCCTCGTACAACCCATAGGGTGTCTTCCGTATCCAAAGCAGCCCAGCCGGTTTCATCTTTTAAAAACGGCGTCGTGATTCGCCGCTTTGAGTCCCGTGACCGCAAGGCCGTGCGTCATCTCTGCTGTGAGACCGGCTTTCTGGGTAAGGCGATTGATCCTGTCTTCGAGGATCGGGAAATTTTTGCCGACTACCTGACCCGGTATTACACGGACATCGAGCCGGAGTCTTCGTTCGTGCTTGAGCAAGAAGGTGTTGTGAAGGGGTATCTTCTAGGCTCCTACCGGCCCTTCCGACAGCAGCTCTTCAACTTCTTCAACAACATCCATCTTTTCACCCGCGGGATGGCAATGTACCCCTTTTACAACAAGGCCACGCGCGACTTCATCGGTTGGATCCTTCGTACCTCGTGGAAGGAGGTTCCTCAGGCTCCTCGTCGGAGTGCCCATTTCCATTTCAATATTCTGCCCGAAGCGCAGGGTCTTGCCCACAGCACCAAGCTGATGAACAGCTATCTAGATCACCTCCGCAGCAAGGGTGTGCGCCAAGTCTACGGCCAAGTGGTGACTTTTGAAGCGCGGCGCGGAGCCAGGGTTTTTGAGCGCTATGGCTTCCAAGTGCTTAACCGCAGCGAAATTACGAAATACCGCAAGACCCATCCTGAGCCCGTTTACCTCACCACGGTGCTAAAGGAGCTGCGCTAGGCTCTAGCTTTTCAGGAGGTAGGTCGGCCCGCTCTTTCGGAAAGACTCTTGAGTTTTCCGCGCTTGGGTCGAGTGTTCAAGACAGCTATGACCTAAAAGCCTACAGCCTAAACCGCTAACAACCTTTCTTCCCCCATGACTGACACGGAAGCAGCCATCATCCTGAACATGCTTCCCCAAGTGGGACCCGTACGGGTGCGACGGCTGATGGAGCGCTTCGGATCTCTTTCTGCCATTCTCAGCGCCTCCGGCTCCGATCTTCGAACCGTGGAAGGGATCGGCCCTGAAGTTTCCTCAGTCATTACCTCTTGGAAAGAGCATGCCGACCTGGATGCCGAATTGGCTTTGGTCGAGAAAGCCAGGGCTCGTGTCCTCACTCCGTCTGACTCCGAGTATCCCGAACTCCTGAAAGAGATCCATGACCCACCGATCGTGCTCTATGTCTTGGGTAATCTGGAGGAGAAGGACCAGCGGAACGGTATCGGCATCGTCGGCACGCGGAAGGCAAGCCACTACGCCTTGGAGTCCGCGAAGAAGCTTGGCTACCAGCTCGCCTACTCGGGGCTGACGATCTATAGCGGCTTGGCACGAGGCATCGACACGGCCGCCCATCAGGCGGCTCTTGCTGCCAATGGCCGCACCGTCGCCGTTCTGGGTAGCGGACTCGCCCACCTCTATCCCGAAGAGAATATTCTCTTGGCTGAGAAAATTGTCGCGGGCCACGGCGCGGTGATCAGCGAGTTCCCCATGGGAACCACTCCGACTAAACAGACCTTCCCGAAGCGGAACCGGATCATCAGCGGCTGCTCCTTCGGCCTGCTCGTGGTGGAGGCGGGATTGAACAGCGGCGCGCTGATCAGCGCGAGGGAGGCTGGGGATCAGGGACGCTCCCTCTATGTGGTGCCCGGCCGGATCGATCATCCTGGCACGCTCGGATCGAATCGCCTGATCCAGCAGGGGGCGAAGCTCGTGATCGATGCAGGTGATATTCTGGCTGATCTTCCCATGATCTTTGCAACGCCACCCGAGCTCTCCCGCAGCCGACCCAAGGTGGAACTGACCGGTGAGGAGCTCCTTGTTTACGAGGCTATCGGGGAGGATCCGACCCCAGTGGATACGATCATTGCGAAATCCGGTTTGCCAGCGGCGACGGTCTCTTCTAGGTTGCTCGCCCTTGAGCTAGGTCGCCATGTTCGCTCGCAACCCGGCAACCGGTTCCTCAAACTGATCTGATAAATTAGGACTGCGCGTTACAGAGGTTGAACTGTTAAAATGTTACAAAGAACCGAACCGTCGTTCTCTTGCTGATTTCTTAGATCTGCATTTTCTTTTCCCGATTCGATTTTTCCTGCTTTGCTCCCAACTCCCCAGACTTCCCCTTTTAACGTTTTACCGATTGCTTTTGTTTAACTTCTGAACCCAACCATGTCCAAAACCCTAGTCATCGCCGAAAAGCCAAGCGTTGCCGCAGATCTGGCCCGAGCCTTGGGGGGAAAGGCCGCAAGGGCCGAGTTCTTTGAGGTGGATGACTACATCATCACCTCGGCGGTGGGTCACTTGGTGGAGCTCTGCCTCCCCAATAAAATGACAGGGGGCAAAGGCCTCTCCTGGAAGCTCGATGCCCTGCCGATCATTCCCGAGGAATTTGAGCTGCAGCCGATTGCACGCTCCGCAGACCGCCTTGCAGTGGTCAAGCGACTACTCAAGAAGCCAGAAGTCACGGAAGTCATCAATGCCTGCGACGCCGGCCGTGAGGGAGAGCTTATTTTTCACAACATCATCCAGTTGACCGGCTGCAAAAAGCCGGTGAAGCGACTCTGGCTCCAGTCGATGACCAAGGAGGCGATCCAGGAGGGCTTTGCCCACCTTCGCGACGATGCCGAAATGCAGCCGCTCGCGGCGGCAGCTGTCTGCCGCTCCGAGAGCGACTGGCTTGTCGGGATCAACAGCACCCGAGCCCTCACCGCTGTGAACTCCGGGCAGGGCGGCTTCCAGCTGACACCTGTTGGCCGCGTCCAGACCCCGACACTCGCGATCCTCGTCGAGCGGGAAGAGAAGATCCGAGCCTTCGTTCCGAAGACCTACTTCGAGGTCCATGGAGTCTTTTCCGTTGCTGCCGGAAGCTATCACGGCCGCTGGTTCGATGAGGGTTTTAAGAAATCAGAGGGAGACGCCGACTCGGCGGACAAAAAAGCGGAGCGCCTCTGGGATCACTCGCGTGCCGAGTCGATCCGTGCCAAGTGTGCAGACAAGCCAGGCGTCATCGAGGAAACCAAGCGGTCAACCAGTCAGGCTGCACCGCTCCTCTATGATCTGACCACCCTCCAGCGTGAGGCCAACGGGCGCTTCGGCTTCAGTGCCAAGCGCACCCTCCAACTGGCCCAGCGCCTCTACGAGCATCACAAGGTGCTCACCTACCCCCGTACTGACTCTCGTTATCTGCCCGAGGATAATCTCCCTGCTGTAAAAGCAGCCTTTAAGTCCTTTGAAGACAAGGAACTGCGCAAGCATGCGACTCATGCATTGGAGCAGAATTGGGTCATTAAGACCGGCAAGGTCTTCAATAACGCCAAGGTCTCCGACCACCATGCTATCATTCCTACCGGGGCCTCCATCGCCGGCCTCGACGAGGTTGAGGCCAAGCTCTTCCAGATGGTCGCCCAGCGCTTCGTCGCAGTCTTCTATCCTCCGGCCCGCTTTGATGTCACCACCCGCATCACCCGCGTGGAGGGTGAGCCCTTCAAGAGTGAGGGGAAAGTCCTTACCGATCCGGGATGGCAGGCTGTCTATGGCAAGCAGGCCGTTGCCGAGGGTGAAGAGGATGCCAAGACCTTGGTTCCTGTAGCAGGAGTAGAAGGTAATCTGGAGACCGCTCGCACCGACTCTGTCGACGTGCATGAAGCGCAGACGCGTCCGCCGGCCCGCTACAACGAAGCAACCCTGCTCAGCGCCATGGAGGGTGCTGGCAAGCTGGTGGAAGATGAGGAACTGCGCGAGGCCATGAGCCTGCGAGGTCTCGGCACGCCGGCTACACGCGCCGCCATTATCGAGGGACTTCTGGGCGACGGTTATGTCCTGCGCGAGGGTCGGGACCTCACTGCTACCAGCAAGGGATTGGCATTGGTCAACCTGCTCAAACACATGGGAGTGGCCGTCCTGACCTCTCCCGAGCTGACCGGTGAGTGGGAGCATAAGCTTAAGCAGATGGAGGCCGGGGAATTCAAGCGTCCCGAGTTCATGGAGGAGATTCGCGGCTTCACGCGCGACATCATCACGAAAGCCCAAGGCTTCACCGATGACGCCGAGGGTGCCTTCCCTGACCTGGAGGTTATCTGCCCCAAGTGCGGCAAGGGCCCCTTCAAGGAGAATGTCCGCCAGTTCAAATGCAGAAATTGCGATCTGAGCCTCTGGAAGTCCCTGGCTGGACGGCCGCTGGAGCGCCCCGAGATCACCGAGCTCCTCACGAAAAAAACCGTCGGACCCTTGGATGGCTTCCGCAGTCGCTTCGGGAAACCTTTCTCAGCAGAGCTGGAGTTTGATCCCGAGTTCAAACTCAAGTTTGTCTTTGGCGAGCGTGAGGGCGACCCCGCCGCCGAGGAGGCACTGCGCAATTCCGAGGCCATCGCGCCATGCCCTGTCTGCAAAAAAGGAACCATCCGCGAAGGTGTCACCAGCTATGTCTGCGACCAGTCGATCGGGGCAGACAAGACCTGTGAATTCCGAACGGGCAAGACCATCCTCCAACGCGCCATCCCGCGTGAAGAAATCGTCAAACTATCCGAAACCGGCAGGACGAATCTCATCGCCGGCTTCGTCTCTAAGAAAGGCCGCAAATTTGCAGCCTACCTCAAGCTCGAAGGGAAGAAGGTCGGCTTTGAGTTTGAACCTAGGGAACCGAAAGCCGCGAAAGACGGAGACTCCACCGTGAAGCGTGGGCGCTTCGGCAAACCGCTCAAACCGAATCTCACCACCGATGCAGTCGCTGATGCGGTGGAGAAGAAAACGACTAAGGCGGCAAAGGGTACTAAGCCCAAGGCGTCTTCAGTGAAAAAGAAAGCACCTGCTAGAAAGAAGTCCGCCGAAACCCCGGTCTAAAGCTTCTTTCCGGAGCAGGAACAACCTCCCCCACAACCGGGTTTCTTTCGGGCACGAAGCCATCGGGTGACAAAGAAAACGGCGGAGGCCACGACGAGACCAAGGGCGATGGCTGTCTGAAACTCTGGGCTCATGTCATTAATGTAGCACAGGCTGTTGGTCTGCTCTTCCTAAAAGTCTAACAGCCTTCAGCCTAAACCCCTAGGCATTCACCCCTAGTGAAAACCTATCAATCGCCCGCCCTGGTAGACTAGGAGCGAAAGCAGATACGCCGTGCCGGTCATGTAGCAGAACTGGAAGAGAGGCCAGCGGAAGCTATTGGTTTCGCGGCGCACCACGGCCAGCGTGCTGACGCACTGCATGGAGAAGACAAAGAAGATCAGGATGGAGAGGCAGGTCAGCGGGGAGAAGACGGGTGTGCCATCCGGCCGCTGCTGCTTGCGCAGAGTCTCTCCCAGCATGTCGGGTGCGTCGCCTTTCTTCCGCTCGACGTTATAGACGACCGACATCGTGCCGACGAAGACCTCACGGGCGGCCTGCGCGGCCACAAGCCCGATGCCGATCTTCCAATCCATGCCAAGTGGCGCGAGAGCCGGCTCGAGCGTGCGTCCGATATGACCCGCAAAGCTCTGCTGGAGCTGCTCCGTCTTTGTGGGCTCGTGGGGCTCATGGGCTTCACCTGTTCCCTCAGAAACATGCATTTTCGGAAAGCTGGCGAGGAACCAAAGGATGATCGAGATCCCGAGGATCACCGTACCGGCGCGCTTCAGGAAGATCCCCGCCCGCTGGAACATCTGGGAGACGATCTGATGAAGTGAGGGGAGTCGGTACGGAGGAAGCTCCATAAGAAAGAGGGGTGTTTCCGCCTTGAGGATCGTTTTCTTAAACAGCCAGGCAAAGAAGAGCGCGGCGATGGTGCCCAGTAGGTAGAGTCCCATCATGAGTGCCCCCTTGGTCCAGACGGAGCCTGTTCCGGAAGGCCAGAGCGCGGCGATCATCAAGGCATAGACCGGAAGCCTTGCCGAACAGCTCATCAAGGGTGCCACGAGGATCGTGACAAGGCGATCCTTGGGATTCTCAATGGTGCGGGTCGACATGATGCCGGGAATCGCACAGGCATAGGAACTGAGTAGTGGAATGAACGACTTCCCGTGGAGGCCGACCTTGCTCATCACGCGATCCATCAGGAAAGCCGCGCGCGCCATGTAGCCCGTGTCCTCCAAAAGACCGATGAAGAAGAAGAGAATCAAGATCTGCGGCAGGAAGATGACGACCCCCCCCACACCCGCCAGCACGCCGTCGGTAAGAAGATCCCGGAGATCCCCTGAGGGCATCAGTCCCTGAACCAACTCCGAAAGCTTATCGAAGCCCGCGTCGATCCAATCCATCGGGTATTGGGCGATCGTGAAGATCGAGACGAACATCAGCGTCATGGCACCAAGGAAGAAGATCCAACCCCAGAGCCGGTGAGTCAGCAGGTCGTCGAGTCGCTGAGTCAGTCGGTCGCTCGCGTCATGCGTTCCCCCTTGGGCAGCATGGCAGAGCTGCTCAATGCCATGATAGCGGGCGGTGACCAGCTTCTCACGCCATCCTGGCAACTCACGATCGAGGGCGGCCCGTTCTGCAAGGACGATGCCCAGCGCCTCACCAGCTACCAATTCAGCGGAAAGATTCGGGGTCTCAGCATCGGCCGCGGCAAGCAGGATGGAGGCCTTCAGCCGAACAAGTGGATCACGCGGCTTGCGATGATCGGGAGCCGGAGTTCCCGGCCAGTGAGAGGCGATTGCATCCGCAGCCTTCGTGAGATGGGAAGAAAGTTCCGGTTTCCAGTTGCTATGCGGCACCTCGGCGCGGCTCAGCGCAAGGCGCAGGGGAAGAAGCGTCTCCCTGCGGGTTGCCTGAACAGGAATAACTGGAACCCCCAGCTCCTCCGCAAGTAACTCGGGATCCACTGGGGTACCCTGAGCCTTGGCGACATCGATCATGTTCAGCGCGATGACCGTGGGGAGTCCCAACTCCAGTACCTGAGTGATAAAGTACAAATTCCGCTCCAGATGCGAGGCGTCGATCACGCAGAGGATGCGCCCGGGACGCGGCGTGTCCTGACGGAGATCCATCAACACATCGCGGGTGATGCGCTCATCGGGCGCATGGGCGCCCAGACTGTAACTCCCCGGAAGGTCGAGCAGTTCGATTTTCTCCCCATGCTGTCCAATGAACTGGCCCGACTTCTTCTCGACGGTAACGCCCGGGTAGTTCCCAACTTTCTGCCTGAGGCCTGTCAGCGCGTTGAAGAGCGTGGTCTTGCCGCTATTGGGATTGCCCACCACGGCATAGGACTTGGGCTGGCTTGCTGCCAAATGACTCTGTGTGTTCGGCTCAACCGATGCATGCGAGATCGAGAGAACGGTTCTACTCGCACTCCTCGTGACCACATGCGCCGGAGGCACGAAAGGAAGCGCTTTGCCTCCACTCTCGGAATCGGCTTCATCAAGTTCTCCCAACACTTGGGCCGCATCGGCATTGCGGATGCTGAGCTCGAAGCCACGCAGGCGGAACTCCATCGGATCCCCAAGAGGAGCACTGCGTACAAAGGTGACTGTCGTTCCAAGAAGAAGACCCATTTCCCGGAGACGCATCGCAAGCTGCTCATCAGCGGGCAACCGGGTGATGACGGCCTGCTGGCCCGGCTTGAGTGAGGAAAGTGGAATCATGAATGCTGTCTCGTATGCCTCTGATCAGAAGGGAATGATACGAGATTGAGACGCAGTATCAATTAGGGGGCTGACCAATGCCAGTGGATTCTCTGAGGCGTGGGGATTTTCTAACGGCTTCGTCCAGCTCTCCCGAGCGTGGGTTTTTTTGAGGAACCCTTTGCTCCTTTTGATCCTTTCGATCCCTTGCCACCTTTGAAGTTTTTGCAGGTGCCGAGCAGACGGAGCATGTCGCAACTCCCCTCGATCCGGATTGCTTTCTGTGTCGGAGAGAAGCCAAGCCGACGGGTGATGCAGTTCTGCATGATGTCGATGTTCGGATCCTCGAACTCTACGATCTTGCGGCAGTCCACACAGATCAGATGATTGTGGTGCGGGCTGCGCAAGAAATTCGGATCGTAAAGTCGTTCCCCGCCTCCGAGTGAGATCTCCCGCAGCATGCCACTCTCCACTAGCAGGGAGATCGTCCGATAAATCGTGGCACGGGAAACAGCATGGCCTTTGCCGATTTTTGGCAAGAGATCCTCGGGTCGGAAGTGATCATCGTTGCGGAAGATGAGCGTTACCAACGCCTCGCGCTGTTTCGTGAAACGGAGCCCCTTGGAGGCGAAGAACGCCTGGGCTTGCCCAAGAATGGCCTGAAGGGATTGTGGATCCATGGTCTTAAGCCAGAAGTTGCATGCGGAAGCGGATCACGAGAGGAGGGGGTAGGCGATCACAATCAGGGCGTATACCGCTGAGCGATGGGGAGACGACGCCCCATGCCGAAGGCGCGGCCGGTGACTTTGAGACCAGGGGCGGCCTGCTCTCGCTTGTACTCGTTGCGGTCGACCATGCCGGTGATGCGACGGACCAGAGCCTCCTCGTAGCCGCGCGCCACGATCTCGCGGATCGGCAGATTCTCCTCCACATAGAGACCCAGCACGGCATCGAGCAGGTCGTACGGGGGAAGAGAATCCTGATCGGTCTGATTAGGGCGAAGCTCGGCACTGGGAGGCTTCTCGATGGTCGCTGCAGGGATGATTTCCTTGGTCCTGTTGATCCAGTGCGACAGCTCGTAGACCAAGGTTTTGGGAAGATCAGAAATGACCGCCAGTCCACCGCACATATCGCCGTAGAGGGTGCAGTAGCCGACGGCTAGCTCGCTCTTGTTCCCAGTGGTCAGGAGGAGGCTCCCGAACTTATTGGAAAGGGCCATCATCGTGACACCTCGCAAGCGTGCCTGCAGATTCTCCTCCGTGGCATCCTCGGAACGTCCTTGGAACGCCTTGCTTAGGCCGGAAACCATCGTTTTATACGATTCCACAATGGGGAGGTTAAAACATTTGATGCCAAGGTTTTCCGCAAGTGATACTGCATCTTTTACACTTCCCTCGGAGGAGTAGGGGCCGGGCATGGCTGCACCGATGACATGCTCTTTACCGAGGGCCTCGACAGCCAGCACGGCGGTCAAGGCGGAGTCGATCCCACCACTCAAACCCAGAACCGCACTCTTAAATCCGCATTTCCTGAAATAATCCCGGAGTCCGAGTACGAGCGCACGGTAGAGTTCAGCCAGTTGATCGCGTTCTTCAGGCTGATACACATGGCTAGGTTCTTCAACAACAAGAAGTTGCTCCATGAATCCTGACATCTCTTGAACGCGATCTCCTTTGGCTGAGAAGGCCAAGGAGTGGCCGTCAAAGACCAACTGGTCATTGCCACCT
The DNA here is from genome assembly GCA_903868795.1 of uncultured Spartobacteria bacterium. Lineage (GTDB taxonomy): Bacteria > Verrucomicrobiota > Verrucomicrobiia > Chthoniobacterales > UBA6821 > UBA6821. Next base: position 32,151 of record CAIPWR010000126.1, read on the forward strand.
ACGGAGTTGCAGTAATAGATAGGGACTGCAAATCGCTGGGCCTGAGAATGTAGCATCTGAAGCCTGCGAGCCGATTTTCCAAATTGGAACGGTGAGGCGCTGAGATTGATCAGCATGTCTGCTCCCGCCTGCACCAAATCGGCAGGGGGATCTACCCGGTAGAGAGGTCCGGGTAGGAACTCGGGCGTCCAGAGGTCTTCACAGATGGTGACGCCGATTTTTTTATCTCCGATCTTGATTGGGGTGGAGGCCTGACCAGGCTCAAAGTAGCGAGCCTCATCAAAGACGTCATAAGTGGGGAGAAGCCTCTTGTGAATGATGACGGGCTCGGCGCCCTTCCTTAAAAGAGCGGCTGCATTATGGAACGGCTTGCCAGTGCCAGAGAGATTCCGATCGATGAAGCCGACCAACAGAGGCACATCGCCAATTCCTACCTGAATTCCAGAAAGAGCTTCCAGGTTACGCTCCACAAATTCTCCCGCAAAGATCAGGTCGAGCGGTGGATATCCGGGAATCGAGAGCTCCGGCGTCACCACGATCTCCGCACCCTCTGCCACCAGCTCATGATAAGCAGCAAGGATCTTGGCGGAATTCCCCGCAAAGTCACCGATGGTCGTATTGATCTGGGCGATGCCGACTTTCATCGATGGAATCGTATCAGAGCAATTCCTGACATGCGTCACAAAAGTATTCTCCTCAGCAGAAACGTGAGGCGTCTGCGCCGGGGTGCCGTGTGCAAAATCTTTCTTCATGTTTTTCATTCTGCCTTTTTCCTTTTAACTTTTCTGCTCTATCTCCTTCATCCCATTCATCCCTGTGAGCAAATCCCCTCCCGCTGATCTCTTCCCTCTGCTCGGTTCCCATGTTCCAACCATCGGGGGCGTTGCCACAGCAATCGACCGGGCCGTTGGGATCGGCTGCACGGCGATGCAGATCTTTGTGAAAAACAATATGCAATGGTTTGCCAAGCCGCTACCAGACGCCGAAGCGAAGGCTTTCACCGAGCACCCCCTGCGCTCGCGACTAGGGGCAGTGGTGGCTCATGCCGGATATCTGATCAATCTCGGGGTCGAGGGCACCGAGAATCACGAAAAGTCCCTGAAATCTCTCTCCGACGAAATGCTGCGCTGCGAGCAGCTTGGCATCCGCTCCTTGGTCCTCCATCCAGGCTCTCATCTCGGCGCTGGAATTGAGGCCGGCACCGCCTGCGTAATTCGTAATCTCGACCGACTTCATGCGGAACATCCGAAGCTCAAGGTACGCATCACCCTCGAGACCACAGCCGGACAGGGTGCTTGTCTGGGGGCACGCTTCGAGGAGATTGCGGCGATTCTCGCGGGTGTGAAGGATCCCAAGCGGCTGGAGGTCTGCCTCGACACGGCTCATGCCTTCGCCGCCGGGTATGATCTCTCTGCTCCGAAGGGAGCCGAGCAAACCTTCGCCGAGTTTGATCGTGTGATTGGGCTGAACCGACTCTCCTGCCTACATATCAATGACTCCAAAGCGAAGCTGGGATCACGCGTCGACCGGCATGACAATCTCGGAAAGGGACTGATCGGACTCGATGCCTTCCGATGGATCATGCGCTCCCCGGAGCTGGCGACGATCCCGAAGATCCTGGAAACCCCGAAGGGAAAAGACCTCGCAGAAGACGTTGAAGCGATGGCCCTGCTGAGGAGTTTTCTGCAGAAGAACTGAATCCCGACTTTATTAATATAGAACTCAGGAAAGCAGGAGGTGCCTTAAGAACTCATGAGTGCGGATAATAATCCGGGAAAAACTGGCAGTCGTCAGCGCTCTGTTCTTTGGATGGTTGTCTTGAATGACACCCTCTCTTTTTCATGAGTTCCTGAGTTCCATATTCAACAAGCCTGCGGTTAATCCGGTTGATTTTACGCATGGTCGGTCTTAAAAATGCGGTTTCCATGTACGAAGAAGAGAACTCCGCCTACTCGAACGCCTACCGCCAGTATTCCCAGGACAATGTCCTCGAAGTCCGTGAGCTGCAGGTGGAGAGGAAGTTTTTCCGCCTCGAAGTCCGCGAGAATGACCGCGGCCGCTTTCTGAGGATCACCGAGGAGAACCAAGGTCGACGCAACACCGTGATCGTGCCTGATTCCGGCTTCGGAGATTTTGCCAAGGCGATTACCGAGGTGCTTGCTTCGCAGACCCAGGCCGAGTCCTAGAAGTCCTTAGATCTCACTAAGGACTTACTGCAGATCCAGGGAAAATAGGGGATGACTGATACGAACGCCTCGCGAAGCACAGAGGATCTCTGCAGCAGTTGTGGCATGTGCTGTGACGGCGTGCTCTTTCACTCGGTCGAGCTCCAATCGGGAGACCAACCCAGAAAGCTTTCTGCGCTCGGGCTGAAGATCCGCAAGCAGAAGGGGGTCGAATATTTCCTTCAGCCCTGCTCCGCTCACCGGGAAGTCGAGGGCAAATGCTCCTGTGTGATCTATGAGGATCGCCCGGTACGATGCCGCGCCTTTGACTGCCAACAGCTCCGAGGCGTTCTCGCGGGCGATATCACCCAGGAGGTGGCTCTGGTTAAAATCCGAGAGGCTCGGGAGAAGGTCGCTCTGGTCCATTCCCTCATGGCTCAGATTTCGGAGACGAATCCCAATCGATCCCTCGCTCATCGTGTCGCGAATGCCCTCACCCTTCCGAAGGATGGCGTTCCATCACCTCAGCATGATGAGCTCAAGGTCGCCATGGAGCATCTCGAGTCCTTCCTGGTAAAGGAATTCCGGGTTTAGTTAAGAACAACGTTCTCTAAATCTCGCCTCCGGCGTCCGTGAATACTCCTCTTCAGATTCTGGTCATCCGGCGCGATAATATTGGCGATCTGATCTGCACGACCCCGCTGCTCCACGGACTACGCCGGAAGTATCCCGATGCTCGAATCTCCGTTCTGGCTAGCAGTTACAATCTGGAGGTGCTGGAGAGAAATCCCGATGTGGATGAGGTCTTTGTTTTTCTCAAGAAGCATCAAAAGAGCCATGGACACGGGCGTCTGAGGATGCTTTGGAACCGTTGGCGCCTACGCCAGACAATCCGAGATCGCCGCTTCGATCACATCATCCTGGCCAATGGGGGCTGGCGCTATGCCCATACGCTTGGTGGGAAGCAGCTGATCGGATTCCGTGAACCCGGAGAGCCGGACCACCGTCAGCCCGACGTGCTGGCACCGGATCATGGAGGCTTTGACGAACATGCGGTTTCCAAGATGGCAAAGCTGGGTGCGCTCCTCGGCGCGAAGGAGACGTGCGGAGCCACGAAGCTTTTCCCCGATACAGATCTGGTCGCGAAGGAGCGGGCTCGTCTTGTCTCGTTGGGTTGGGATCCGAAAAGGGCCTCCGTGGCGCTTCACATCAGCTCTCGTAAGCCGGACCAGCGGTGGCCAGAGGAATCGTTCGTCGAACTTGCCAAGTCATTAACTGCCTCGGGGAACCTTCAGGTTCTGCTCTTCTGGTCACCCGGCGCCGAGAATGACCCCATGCATCCCGGTGACGATGGGAAAGCGCAGCGCATCCTCAATCGACTGCACGGTTTACCGGCCTTTCCCTGCCCCACTGCAGAAATCAAACAACTGATCGCCTCGCTTTCCCTCGCCGACCAAATGATCTGTAGCGATGGGGGAGCCATGCATGTCGCGGCGGCTTTGAATAAACCGATCGTCTGCTTCTTCGGCACCAGCTTCGTGCCCGAATGGCATCCGTGGGGAGTACCCTATATCGCTCTTCAGAAGCCTTCTCGGCAAGTCGCCGATATCACTGTTGAGGAAACAATCGCGGCTTTTGCCGAACTGCAGCGCAAATTATTCTAGGATTGCTTTTCAGCTTTGAGATGAGTCGTGGTAACCATCGGCTGTTTTCCTGATCTTTGGGCTTTTCTCTCAGCGTCTCTGCACTTCTGCGCGAGTCCTTGTCATTATCGATGACCCAGTGATCGTGCCAGAAAGTGGCTGATGAACTAGCGTCCGCTCACCGCCACATAGACTGTTCCGGTGGATTCTCCCCCGCGGATGGGGTTCGGAAAGCTCACGACGATCGCCTCCACCCGCACGAAGACCTCCCTGAGTCTTGAGCTGAATGCTTCGTCAGGTGACTCGTCCGACCACATGGCGAATACTCCTCCAGGATGCAGATGACGGCGCAACGTCTGCAGTCCTTCCACGGTGTAGAATGCGCCGTGGCGTGGATTGAGCCAATGCTGCGGCGTGTGATCAATGTCCAGAAGGACGGCATGAAATCTAGCTCCTGGGGACTCCGTGTGAAATCCAAGCTCCGGATGGGCCGCGAGGGCGAAGAAATCGCCCTCGACGTACCGTGTCCGCGGGTCGGATGAGAGACCCGCGCCCAGCGGCACCATCCCCCTCTGATGCCACCGGATCACAGGCGCCAGATAGTCAATGATGCTGAGAGATCCCACCTTTGGATTTTCAGCGCAGCCGCGGCCGTGTACCCGAGCCCGAGACCTCCGACGACGACATGCAGCAACTCTCCCTCGGGCGCTTCCACGGCAGCCAGCCCCAGATCGGCAAGAGCCTCCTCAACCACATGGAAGAGACTGCTCATCAGAAATTCCCCGTTGAGGATGATCTCGTGAACGACCTCGTTCTCCAGCATGGGAATCTTGCGCCTCCTCAGGATCAGCTCTCCCAGCGGCGTCGCGCAGTAATCAAGCTCTTCGAAGGATTTTTCCATTCGATTTTCTACCCTCAGTTCCGAGCACGGCGCCGGGCCTCTCGGCTGTTGGCGTGACCTCCCTGACTCCACCAAGCGGGTGCAGGAGCGGGTGCCTTTCCCACGGCTTTAGTGTTAGATTTTGATTTAGACTTCGCCGGATGGTTCTTTCCGGTCAATCGCTTGGCAACTTTCCCAGCTTCGATCTTCCGATACATCTCCAGACGGCAGTTGAATCCCCCAAGATCGACTGTCCTCTGGTATTCCCTCTGCAACGTTGGATCCGTGGGTTCGGTGCGCAGAGGATTCACAAAGACAAGGCGCCCTCCGATGCGCAGAGCGCGGGATGCAGCGGCATAGAGATCGGCGAAGAGCCCCTGCATATCTTTGATACGGACTCGTCGGCCGAGTGGAGGGTTCGTGATGATCAGGGAGATGCTTCCGGGAGCGATGGGCGCTTTCCTGAAATCACACTCCGTGAAGGTGCTTGTCGTCGATGTACCCATTCCCTCGATCTTTGCTCCGTCGAAATTAGCCCGGGCAACCCCGATCGCCCTGGGATCAAGATCCGTACCATAAACAGCCGTGACCCCGCCCAGCAGTCCGCGCTCGATGAGCTCCAACCCCGAGCCACAGAAGGGATCCCACACCACCTCGTCATCGGAAAATCCTGCCAGACGCGCCATGCAGGCTGCTAGTGGCGGGTGCGAAGCGGCTGCGATGTCCTCCTGCCTGTAGCCTAGCCTCGGGTCGGGATAAAGCCGTGGGCGCAGTTCGACAACCGATTCCCCACGGCTCGTTGGCATCACGTCGATCGACCAAGGCGCCTGCCGGGCATCATTCAAAATCTCGGGACAGAGGGCGTAGGCGCGATCGATCACCTGACGGATAGCGCCGCGCTGGTGGCCGCGTCCCGCAAGTTCCATCCGGTATCGGGGAACACCCTCGGTGCCGTTGAGCATCAGATCGCGGGCTCGCTCCGAGGCGATGCATCGGGCCAGGGGCTCCACCCACTTCGGCCCCTCCTCTCCGCTCACCGTTCCGAGGGGAAAGGCCACCGTTGCAAAGCACCGTATTCGGTAGAGCGAGGCCAATTGGAATTCCTTCAGCGGCTTCAGCGTCACGCATCCAGGCTTGGCTGATTCAATCAGCCATTCCATCGGGGAGAGTTTTTCCTCAGCCTCTTCGCGAACGAATTCCTCCAGTCCACGGCGGCAACGCAGGAGCACTCGCATTTCTGAGTCCCCACGACGGAGGGGAAGCCATGCATCGAGAAGGACCCCTCCCGCATCTTCCTTGCGCGAGACACCCGCCTTCACCTTCTGCACCGTGATGGCCGGCAGCGCGATTCCCTCTTCGATCATCTCGAGCGTTGCCTCGCCGCCGACCTTCTCCAGAGCGCGTCCCAGATGGTGCATCTCGCGGCCCGCTTTCTCCTCACCCACATTCTTTAGAAGGGACAGCATCTCGCGTTCTCCTTCTTCCCCGGCACCGATCTTTGGCAGTGCGGTGAGGGCATAACGTCGGATCTTCTCCTGCGGGTCTTTCAGTAAGGTGATCAGCCACTCTCGGACAGCGGCTTTTTCCTCCTCGGTCCCGAAGCGCGAGAAGATCATCCCGACCGCTCTGATCACGGCCACGTGCTCCAGACGCTCACGGGGTGACGCCGTATTGAAGCGTGCTACCTCCCCATTCCAGAGTTCCTCCTTGGGAAGATCGCGCAGCCGCTTGTAGAGATCTTGATCCGACTTCATCGGAGTATCATGCCCGCTTGAGGCGCAGAACCGAGTTTTAATCTCCGCCGGCTTCCCCTTCCTTCATTTGTTTACTGAAGTTTTTTTGGACTCGGATCGGATCCCACCCTACAAAAGGGGCACACCTCATGAAGCGATTTCTTCCCCTCCTGGCCGTATTGCTTGTATCGGCCTGCACTTCCCACCTGCAGCAGAAAGAAAATTTTCTTCGTGAAGCCGGGTTCCTAGCCGTGCGGCCGACAACCCCCAAGCAGATCGCGAAAGCCCAGGCCCTCCATCCGGGGAAGATCACTCAGATCACGCGCAAGGGACACACGCTTTATGTCTTCTCGGATCCCAGCAAGCATCTGCTCCTTCTTGGAGGCACTACCCAGTTTGAGCACTATCAGCAGATCCTTTATAAAAAGCAGGTCGATCCCGCGATCGAGAACCATGCCTTTGACAAGGCCCTCGAGTATGATGACTACGCCTGGGGCGGCATGATGGGCCCCTACTTCGGCATGCCGATGTTCTACTAACCACCACCACTCCATGAAACAATCCATCCGCCACCTCCCGCTTCTTGCCCTCCTGTTCCTTGCGCTTGTTCTGTCGGCGTGCGCCTCTCATCTGCAGAAGAAGGAGAGCTTCCTGACTCAAGCGGGCTTTCGCACGGTGAAGCCATCGACCCCCGAGCAGATCGCCCACTTCCAATCTCTGCCTTCCGGTCACATCCGCCATGAAGAGCGGAATGGGAAGACCCTCTATATGCTGGCCGACAGCTCCAAGAACCTCCTGCTGGTTGGCGGCGAGGCCGAGTACGCACAATACCAGGAGATCCTCTACTCCAAGGAAGTGGAGCCGGGTAAGAAAGCGGACAAGATCACCAAGGGGATCGCTAACATCTGGGATCAAGGCTGGGGATCCGTCCTCGGCTCCATGGTCCCGCAATAGACGCACCACGCCTCTCACCTTCATGAACGTTCCACGCATCCTGGCCTTCGGTGGCAGTCTCCGTAAGGATTCCTACAATCAGAAACTTGCTGCTATCGCCGCCGAGGGAGCGAGAGAAGCGGGCGCCGAGGTCACGCTGATCTCGTTGCGTGATTTTCCGATGCCGCTCTTTGATCAGGACCTCGAAGCTGCGCATGGGATGCCTGCTGAGGCCAAGCGCCTCAAGGAACTCTTCCTCTCGCATCAGGGGCTACTGATTGCCTCGCCGGAATACAATAGCGGCTACTCCGCCGCTCTGAAGAATGCCATCGACTGGGTTTCTCGAAGCGAAACGTCCGACGAACCTGCACTCTCAGCCCTGGCGGGTAAAAGCGCCGTCATCATGGCCGCCTCTCCCGGAGGCCTCGGCGGTCTCCGCGGATTGGTTCCCCTCCGCATGCTCCTTGGCAACCTCGGCATCACCCTGCTCCCTGACCAGATGGCGATCCCCTCGGCCTTTCAGGCCTTCGGCCCGGACGGCCACCTCGTCGATCCCAAACAGGAAGAGAAGGTGAAAGCCCTCGGTGCAGCGCTAGCGGTGCAGTTGAAGTAGCAACTCGTTTGATTCGCGGCTGAACTGGAATCTGCCATCCCACGCGCCTCTGCGTGAGTCATAGTTTAAAGCGTTGTTTATCGAAGGGAGACGTTGCTCAGGAGTTGGAAGAGAGGCTCATTGATGAAGAAGTTCGACTTCCCCCTCTTCTCTTTGCGGAGGATTCCTTCGGCGACGAGCTGCTCCAGATATTTCGATGCGGTGACACGCGAGACTCCGAGATCCTTCTCCACGAACTCGATCTTCGTGTAGGGATGGTGGAAGAGATTGTTGAGCAGATCCTGCGAATAGATTTTCTCAAGCCGCGTCCGGATCCGCTCCTTCGTCTCCTGCATGAGATCGCGGAGCGACTTCACCAGGGCGATCTCACTCCGGGCGGTCATGGAGACGCCGCGGACCATGTAGAGACACCACTCCTTCCAGAGTCCCTTGTCCCGGGCTTCCTGCAGGAGCCTGTAGTATTCCCCCTTGGTCGTGGTGATGTAGCGGCTCAGGTAGAGCACAGGGAGATCGAGGAGTCCCTCCCTCTGCAGGATCAACAAATTCAGGATACGCCCCGTCCGACCGTTCCCATCGTAGAAGGGATGAATGCTCTCGAACTGGTGATGGGCGATTGCCATGCGAAGGATCGGGTTCAGATCATCCTCGGCATGGAGAAATGAGATGAGATTGTCCATCAGGGCTTCCACCTCGGCGGCACTTTGCGGTGGCTCATAGACAATCCGGCCTGTGGCGGGATTTTTCAGAACAGTTCCGGGGAGTTTCCGCAGGCCTGCCTTTCTCGGTTCGATCCGCGCCTGCACATCCAGCAGCGTTTTCAGCCGGATCAGACCGCTCTGACGGACATCATCGAATCCCACTTGCAGGGCCTCGACATAGTGACGCACCTCCTTCACAGCACCGGGAGCAGCCTCCTCCTCACGGTCCGCGAAGATCTCATCGTGGCTCGTGATGATATTCTCGATCTCGGAGCTGTCCTTGGCCTCCTGAATGGCAAGCGTACTGATCAGGATCGACTGGTTTGGCAGGGATTCGCAGAGCCCTTTTAGTTCGGCAAGATGGCGCTCCGCCTCGGCAACAGCCATCCAGACCTCTCGGCAATCGAGCATCGAGAGATCAGAGATGGGAAGAGGAGATAGCGTGGACATAGATAGAAACGGTCGAAATCTTTTCACGAATCACAAAATGTGTAAAGAAAAACTCTTATTCTATGCGTGATTCCTGCTTCATGCATAGAACATGGCGTCCGCATCGACACACTCGGGAACTCATGCAAAGAAAAGTGTTTTCTCTATGCATATCCACCGCAAACGGTCTCCCTTGGGCAACCTTGGCATCACCCTGCTCCCCGACCAGATTGCGATCCCCTCGGCCTTTCAGGCCTTCGGCCCGGACGGCCACCTCGTTGACCCCAAACAGGAAGCCAAAGTCAAAGCCCTCGGCGCCACGCTGGTAGAGAATCTGAAGTATGCTTGGGATTTATGGCGCAAGGCGGTGTTGCTGCTCGCTTGCAGTAGTTCACTACAGCGGCACTCGCGACGCCTAGCCCTATCCAAACTTCCAACCCGTAGAATACACGGTAGCCTTTCAGAAATGGCTTACTTTTGGATATTGACTTACTTTTTTGCCGTTCGTAAGATTTATTCAAGCATGACTACTGAAACCATCACCTTCACCACCAAGGGACAGGTTGTGATCCCTGCTCCAATCCGCCGTATGTTCGGCATTGAGGAGGGTACCAAAGGGGCGGTAACCGTGACGGAAGATGGGATCCTGATCCGCCCCATCACGAAGGCCTACATCAGCGGTCTGCGCGGATCGCTGAAGCACCTCCCCCTGATGGAAGTGCTGACCGAGGATCGCGTGCGCGAACGAGATCTCTAAAATGGCTGCCAAGGTACTCGATAGCTGGGCGCTCCTAGCGTTCTACAAAGACGAACCATGCGCTTCCGAAGTGGAAAAACTTATCCAGCAGGCTGCTGACAAAGGAAGGCCCCTCCTCCTCAGCGTGATCAACTGGGCTGAGATCCACTACTCCCTCGAGAGAGCTGGTGGCAAAGCTGTCGCTGAGAGGGTCGCCGAGCAAATCGCCGAACTTCCGATCCAAGTGGTCGGCGTTGGTGATGATATGAAGACCGCTCGAACTGCCGCTGCATTCAAGGCAGCGAACAAGATGAGTCTTGCTGATGCCTTTGCCGCGGCCCTAGCCAAGGAGAAGAAAGCCGAACTCGTAACAGGTGATCCTGAGTTCAAGGCATTAGAAGGTCAGATCAAGATCCATTGGCTCAAGTAACCGTACTTTTTATGACTGCTCGATGGCATTTCAATAAGCACAGACCTTGTGATCGGATGAGGGATCCGGAAAACGAAGCGTTTTTTACGGCCGAAGGTTTGGAAAACCTGAGCGAGGCATTGGTGAGAGAGGGAATTCAAAATTCTCTGGATGCCTCGGATTCAAACAGCGGAACAAGGAACGTTCATGTCAAAATCAGATATGTCAGCCATGGCCTACCCGGGGTCTCAAATTATTTGAAGGAGGCGTTCCTACCGGTGTTGGACAATTTTTCTAAAGGTTTAGGTGTCGACAAAAGCGTTATTGAAAAAAACCTGAGTGAAACAGGTGTGTCTTTAGTTTTTGAGGACTTTGGTACCAAGGGCCTCACTGGTGATGTGCGTGAGGTTCGGATAGAACCATCGCTCCAAAATGCCTTCTTCAGTTTCTTCCGAGCGGAGGGAAGATCAGGCAAAGATGGAGACCGTATCGGGCGATGGGGTATTGGAAAACAGGTCTTTCCCACCAGCAGCCAACTCCATGCAATCCTTGGGGTTACTGTCAGGAGAGAAAGTCCCGAAAAAGTTCTAATGGGGAGCGCCGTGGTTCGGAGCCATTGCGTCGATGACCAAGATTATCAGCCAGATGCGTGGTTCGGTATCAGGGGTGATGAGCAGTCTGCAGTCATGCCTTTAGAACATACCGATGGCGTTGAAACTTTCTGTGGCATCTTTGGTTTGGAGAGGGGCTCGCGCGCAGGGCTTTCTGTTTTGATACCCGCCGTTGATCCTAGAATTGAGGTCAAAGATCTTATCAACGGTGTTCTCAAGAGCTTTTTTTGGACCGTTCTCAAAGGTGAACTATCTGTGTCGATTGTCGGACCAGATGGAGAGATCAAGGAAATCAATAATTCCACAATTTCCGATCATCTCCTGAGTCTTGAGCCGAAAGATGCAGGTATCATTAATTGTGCAGTTTGGGCGGCAAACATGGAGGCAGAGAAGATGGTTATACTTGAAGGTAGTGAAGCCAGGATCCCGAAATGGCCGGAATCCAGAGACAAACTTCTGACAGAGGGAAAAATCGAGGAGATCCGATCTTCGCTAGAGAGTTTGGGCAGGGTTGGAGTACGTGTGCCGGTTCTTGTTAGGGTGAAAGGCAGTGAAGAAGAAACTAAAGCGCACTTTGACGTTTTTTTGGAAAGGACCAAGGAACCGGAATCCAGAACAGTTTTTCTAAGAGACGGGATAGTCATCACAGATGTCAGGTCTCCCAGCATCGCCGGGAGTAGGAGCCTAGTTGTTGCAAGCCACGAAAAAATCGCGCGCCTCCTAGGCGACTCAGAAGGTGTAAACCATACTCAATGGCAAAAAGACTCCCCAAAGTTTCACAACAAATACGTCTACGGACCCGACACCATAACATTTGTCCAGAGAAGTGCTTATGAAATCTCGAGAAGCGTTCAAGGGGCTGATTCAAGCGGGGACCCCACATTGCTAAGGGATTATTTCTCGATACCAGAAGAATCCGGAGAAAAAGAAAGAGGGAAGAAAGAAAGGCCTGGAATTAAGCCTGCTCTACCGATTCCACCCCCACCTCCACCGCGGAAATCTTGGTACACAGTCCAGCAAGATGCCCGAGGAGGCGGATTTGTTATTGGTGCTGGAGACGAGGATTCCACAAAAATAACTTTCCCTTTTTCTCTGCGTATAAAACTCGGTTACGCCGTCCGAAGCGGAAATCCGATCAAAAAATGGAGTCCTGCCGACTTTGAAGTGAACAAAGATCCAATATGCTCAAATCCTGATAACAAAGGTATTGAGATAGAGGCCGTTGACGGGAACGAGCTTACAATAAAGATACTTTCACACGATTTTACATTTGGTCTTCAAGGTTTTGATAAACACCGGGATCTTGAGGTCAGGGTCAATAAGCTGACTGATAACAATGAAGAGGACGTTTAATTTTACAGGGCGTAAGAATATCAACAGGGAAGATGTCGCTGTGACACTTGTTCGTACCCCAACAGCACTGTCATTCAACGCCAATCCCAATTTGGAGGGCTATAGTTTTCCTGGGGATGCGGATATATGGATTGAAATATACCGCGGAAACCTCATTAAACAATGCTATTGGGGAAAGGTTTCGCAGCCTGAAGCTCCGCTAGATCGCGATCTCAGCGTATTTGAAGTCCCCGACGGAATTCAATTCAGGTTGCGCGTCGTGAGTCTTGCTGATGGCAATCTGCTAAAGATGCTTGGCGAGGCCGATCACGTTACGTCAAAGGATACAGAGGATAATCCAGACAATAGAAAGCCATTGATCACACCGGTTCCAGATGATCTGGGGCAACAGCTTTGGAAGATCGATTTCATCGCAGATCCGCCGGTTCTTCTGATTAACAACCAAGCCAAAGATGGCTGGAAGGACATAGCCCGATCCAGTGTGTTTATAGCTTTGGTGTATCCTCAAGTCATGAGAAGCATGTTGTCCAAAATCCTGATTGAGGATGAATGGGACGAAGATGGAGCAGATTGGCAGGATAATTGGATGCACTTTGCCAAGCGAAACTACACCGCCAAAGTTTTACCCGCAGTCTCCGATCATGAAGGAAGAGAGCGATGGATCGAGGATGCAGTGGATGCATTTGCATCCATAAAGAATCTCAAAGACCTATGGGACGCGAACAGCTAGACTAACATGAATATTCGCCGTTTTAACGATAAAGGATTGGCAGCATTCAGGAATTACTTGGATGAGGTGAAATCTGATCCGACCTTGTCTGTACCAACCAATCTTCTAGAAGACGACGAATGCACTGAAATTATTTCCTCCAAGGTGGAATTATCGGCTCGTTTACTGCCCACAAGAATGGAGGCAGGTACTTTTCTATTAGAGATTGTAGAAAAAATTGGGCTTACTACTCCCGAAAAAGATGTGGGTTTTTGGTCGTGGATGGCGCTGGTCTTTTTTGAATCTCTTTGCCCTGTGGATCGGGCTGGAAAACGTAAAATGGGTGATAAGTCCAGATGTATACTTGAGCTTCGTCACGATCGCTTCTACAGGCATCTACTTTTGGGCCCATTCCTGATTGTTCGGGCGCATAAAGATAATCCTGATCGGGCGGTTGTCCTTTTGAGTAATCCGCCAAGTACACCCGGAGATATTTCCGAGCAGTTTTCTTCAAGATTGGAGCAGATAACCAACAAGGGCCTCGTTGAGCTTCTTTCAAGACTCTACTTTGATCCGATACACAAAACGATTAGACGAGGCGCTGCTGGAAAAGGAGGGGGTTCCGTGAGACGATTATCTATGCTAATCAATCAACTAGATCTCACCTACTACCTCTATGGCATGACAGGCGAGGCCTTGGCTCAGCTTTTGCCCAAAGAATTCGACAAGTTTCGGAAAGCTGCAGACTAAACAAAGGTGAGTTTCCTTGTAATTGATCTGTTCGCTGGGCCTGGAGGGCTTGGGGAAGGTTTTGATTCCCTTTCGGATGAGAAGGGTAATGCCGCATTCAAAATAGCCCTTTCCATTGAATGTGATGATTTTGCCCACCGAACCCTTGAGCTAAGAAGTTTCTACAGACAATTCCACAAGAAGGATGTTCCAGGGGACTACTACCGTTACCTGAGAGGTGAGATTTCACGGGAAATACTTTTTTTGAAAAATCCTCGCGAGGCAGATCAAGCTATGGCTATAGCTGCAAAGATTCGCCTAGGGGTCGCGGAAGCACATGAGGTTCACAAAAGAATAAGCAGCGCTCTAGCTGCACGTGGAAAAAACCCTTGGGTACTTATAGGAGGGCCTCCATGCCAGGCTTATTCACTTGTGGGAAGATCGCGAAGAAGAGGCGAATGCCGAGCAAAGTTCGAAAGCGATGAAAAGCATCTCCTCTATAAGCAATATTTACAAATCATCCATGATCATCGTCCGGCAGTCTTTGTGATGGAGAATGTGAAAGGGATCCTTTCGGCCAAATTGGGAGGAGACAGGATTTTTTCTCGTATCTGTAACGATCTTGCTGCAGAGGGATATGATCTTTATGGCTTAAATGGAAAAGAACCCAGATCCACAGAGCTATTTGGAAACGGAGGCTGGGATCCTTCTATGTTTGTAGTTCGATCAGAGGATTATGGTATTCCTCAAGCAAGACACAGAGTTTTCATCGTAGGGCTCAGCCGTGAATACTTTCCCGGGAAAGTTTCACCATCCGCTGTTCAACTTTTGGCTTCCGGAAGACAAGTGACCGTTGAGGAAACAATCCGAGATATGCCGGAAATATGGAGCGGTCTCTCATCCGATCGAGGGGATACAGTAGGCTGGTTAAAGGCGCGTGATCGGGGCCTTAAAAAGGCCGGATATTCGAGGGTGGCATCCACAATGATGCCTGAGGCGGGCCACGGAGGACGGTTTATTGCGGGTAAGACGCCTGTATCCTTCAAACGCGAATGGTTTAATGATGCACGTATAAAAGGGGTTATTCAGCACGAGTCACGCACGCATATGGACGGCGATGTTTCGCGTTATGCGTTTGCTGCTGCTGTTGCACCCCAGTATGGATGCAGCCCCTCGATCCATGATTTCCCAAAAGCCCTGCTCCCCGCTCATAAAAATGTTCATTCTGACGAAGGTGAAACCATCCCATTTGCTGATCGCTTCAGGGTTCAAATGTTCGGGGGCCCTTCCACAACGATCACGAGCCACATCTCCAAAGACGGGCACTACTACATTCATCCTGATCCGGAACAGGCTAGGAGCCTTACCGTTAGAGAGGCTGCACGATTGCAGACGTTTCCAGACAATTACTTTTTTGAGGGTCCAAGGACTCAGCAATACCACCAAGTAGGTAATGCTGTGCCGCCTTTGTTGGCGCATCAGATAGCAGCCATCGTTCATCGGTTGCTCTAGCTGTAATGACTGACTCCGTTACCAACGAGTAGCGTTTCAGTAAAAGGCTCAGCAAGTTTGGATGCAGGGCAAGGCGCGTGAGAGCGGGCGTAGTAGTCCTACGCCAACCGAGCGGCAACACAGCCCTGCGCCAAAATCGCTAGCCGCTAGCTACGCAGTCCGCCCACAGCAGGACTTGTACTTCTTGCCGCTACCACACGGACAGGGATCATTCCGTCCCACTGTCTTCGGAGCCCTCTGCGCCGCAGGCTTCTGCTGCATCGCCTGTTCAAACGCGGTCTGTGGTGCGGTCTGCGTGTTATCGGCTTCTCCCTCATTAGCCCCGATGTGTCCCTCGGAGCCGAGCAGATCCTTCTGCATGAGGTGACGCGGGAGGGAGGCGAGCAACTGCTCAAACGCCTGGAGGTTGGTCGTGGAGCGGAAGAGGTTGTTCAGGACCTCGTTCTTGATGCTCTCCATCAGCTCCACAAACATGGCGTAGGCCTCGGTCTTGTACTCGGTGAGCGGATCCTTCTGACCGTAGGCACGGAGGTAGACGGCCTCGCGGAGTCCATCCATGGCGTAGAGGTGCTCCTGCCAGAGGCGGTCGACGGCGTTCAGGATGACATACTTCTCGAGTCCGGAGCGGGCGGCCTCGTCCTCGATCGCAGCCTTGCGGTCGTAGGCCTCGACGAGCGTCTTGGCCAGCCACTCGCCGTTCTCTTCGATCTCGCGAGTCTCGAAAGCACACTTCTCCTTGGTGAGTCCTACGGGGAAGGTGGAGTTCACCCACTGGAGGAGTCCGGCGACATCAGGCTCGGAATCACTGCTTTCGGTCGTGAGGAAGGCAGCGACTTTCTTCGGCACGACTTCATTGATGACCTCATGAATGAGGGTGCGAGGATTCTCGGAATCCATGACCTCGTTGCGGTAGCCGTAGATGACTTCGCGCTGTTGGTTCATCACGTCGTCGAACTCGAGGGTCCGACGGCGCATGAGGTAGTTCCGCTGCTCGACACGCTTCTGGGCGGTCTCGACGCTCTTGTTGAGCCAGGGATGCTCGAGCTCCTCGCCCTCCTGCATGCCGAAGGTCTCCATGATCTTGGTCATGCGGTCGGCTGCGCCGAAGTTCCTCATGAGGTCGTCCTCGAAGCTGATGTAGAAGCGGGAACGGCCCGGATCTCCCTGACGCGCGCAGCGTCCGCGCAACTGGCGGTCGATGCGGCGCGACTCATGCCGCTCGGTGCCCAGGACGAAAAGTCCGCCCAACTCGGCGACGCCTTCACCGAGCTTAATGTCAGTTCCGCGGCCGGCCATGTTCGTCGAGATGGTGACGGCTCCACGCATACCGGCGCGCGAGATGATCTCGGCCTCCTGCATGTGGAACTTGGCGTTCAGCACGGTGTGGGGAATATGTTCGCGCTTGAGCATGCGGCTCAGGACTTCGGAAGCCTCGACGCTGGCGGTACCTACAAGGATCGGCTGGCCACGGCCGTGGGAGGCCTTGATCTCCTCGATGGCGGCGGCCATCTTCTCGCGGCGCGTCTTGTAGATGCGGTCGTTCTCGTCGAGACGGGCGACGGGGCGGTTCGTCGGGATGACGGTGACATCGAGTCCGTAGATGTCGTGAAATTCATTCGCCTCGGTCTCGGCCGTGCCGGTCATGCCTCCGAGCTTCTCGTAGAGACGGAAGTAGTTCTGGATGGTGATCGTCGCCATCGTCTGGGTCTCGCGGTCGATCTGGACCCCTTCCTTGGCCTCGACGGCCTGGTGGAGCCCATCGCTCCAGCGGCGACCCGCCATCTTGCGGCCGGTGAAGGTATCGACAATGACGACCTTGTTCTCCTCGACGACATATTCGACATCCTTCTCGTAGAGGCAGTAGGCCTTCAGCAACTGGGCAATGTTATGCATCCGCTCGGCGGAGTGGTCGCAGTGCTGCTGTGCGGCGGCTTTCTTGGCGGCCTTCTCGGAATCGGAGAGCGCGGTGTCGGTCTCGATGTCCGCGAACTCCGTGAGGAGATCGGGGAGGACGAAGGCGTTCGGGTCATCGGGGTTCAGGAAACTCCGGCCCATCTCGGTGAGGTCGGCCTCCTGCTGCTTCTCTTCGATGGTGAAGTAGAGTTCTTCCTTCAACGCCACGAGCGCGTCCTTGGAGGTATCCTGGTAGAACGAGAGCTCGGCCTTGTCGGTGAGGCGGCGCAGCTCGGGATCCTCCATGGCGCGGAGGAAGCCCTTGTTGCGGGGCTGGCCGAGCTTCACCTTGAAGAGGGCCATGCCGGCGGCTTCTTTTTCGCCCTTCGCGAAGAGTTCCTTGGCGTCGGCGACGAGTTTGTTGACGTGGGCTGTCTGCTTGCGGACAAGCTGTTCGACCAACGGCTTGAAGCGGTCGTACTGGTGCGTCGAAACGGTGGCCGGCCCACTGATGATGAGCGGGGTGCGGGCCTCGTCGATCAGGATGGAGTCGACCTCATCGACGATGGCGTAGTAATGCCCGCGCTGGACCTGCTGCTCGCGGCTGGTCGCCATGCCGTTATCTCGGAGGTAATCGAAGCCGAACTCGCTGTTCGTTCCGTAGGCGATGTCGCACTCGTACTGGGCACGGCGCTCCTCTGGGGACTGGTCGTGCTGGATGATGCCGGTGGTAAGTCCCAGGAAAGCGTAGAGTTGACCCATGCACTCGGCGTCGCGGCGGGCGAGGTAGTCGTTCACTGTCACGACATGGACGCCGAGCCCGGTGAGGGCATTGAGATAAACGGGGAGGGTCGCCACGAGGGTCTTTCCCTCGCCGGTGGCCATCTCGGAGATGCGTCCCTTGTGGAGCACCATGCCGCCGACCAGCTGGACGTCGAAGTGAACCATGTTCCAGGTGTACTCGTAGTCGCAGACCATGAACTGCATCCCGACCATGCGGCGGGCGGCGTTCTTCACGACTGCGAAAGCCTCGGGGAGGATCTCGTTCAGGCGCTTCTGCAGAAGGGCGGGATCCTGAATCTGGGAAAGCTCGGCCTTCCAGGCAGCGGTCTTCTCACGGAGTGCCTCGTCGGGGAGCGACTGGAGTGACTGCTCGATCTCGTTGATCTTGGCAACAAGCGGGAGCATCCGGCGCACTTCGCGCTGGTTTTTCGATCCGACGATTTTCTTTAAGATCCAGTTAAACATGAAATTGGGCCCTTTTGGGGAATGGTCACTAAACCTTAAGTGAGCTGTTGGGGCAACGCCGAACAGATAAAATATGGAACTCAGGAACTCAGGAAAACCTGATGAAAATTAGCGGTTTGAAAGAAGCTGCACTCGCAGACAAGGGTCTGAAATGGTGGGTAATCTAAACGTGTCATGTCCCCTTGAATTCTCAATTCCTGAGTTCCATATTCATTCAGCCTGTCCGCGTCGTTCGGCGAAAAAGCTTTTGAGCAGCTGACCGCTTTCCTGACCGAGCACGCCCCCTGTGATTTCACACCGGTGGCTGAGTCCATCCATCTGAAGGATATTGATGCTGCCGCCGGCTGCCCCTCCCCTCGGATCATGGCATCCAAAGATGACTCTCCTGACCCGGGAATTCACCAGGGCTCCCGCACACATTGGGCAGGGCTCCTTGGTCACATAGAGATCGCATTCGTTGAGGCGCCAGTCGCCGATCGAGTTCTCGGCCTGGGTGATCGCGAGCATCTCGGCATGGGCTGTCGCGTCCTTGAGCGTCTCCACCAGATTTGAGGCGCGTGCAATGATCTTCCCCTCGCGGACGACCACGGCACCAATCGGCACCTCCTCGGCCTCGTAGGCCTTCATGGCCTGGCGAAGCGCCTGACCCATGAAGTAGTCGTCACTGGTCAGATCAATGATCGGATCTTCCAACGGCCCCTCTCCACCCGAGTCGTTGAGGATGATTCTCATGCTGTGCCGAAGTGGAGGCAGGGTAGGGGTTAAAAAGTTAGAACGTTGAAGTGTTACAAAGATTGATGCGGGGCCCCATACGCGGAATGGATCCTCTTTTCACCTTTTAACTTTCTAACGATTTTAACCCGGATGGTCCTACCCCCGCAATGCGCGGATCTCCGCAGCGCGGTCGGCGGCCTTGAAGACCGAGGTGCCCGCCACCATGACATCGGCACCAGCCTCTCGGCAGAGAGCGGCGGTCTCCACATCGATCCCTCCATCCACCTCGATCAGGAAACCTAGTCCCAGATCCGTGCGGATCCGATCGGCATCGCGGATCTTGCCGAGCATGTCGTTCATGAAGGGCTGGCCGCCGAATCCCGGCTCGACCGTCATGATCAGGAGAATATCAAAGCGGCCGAAGAGCTCTCGGGCCTGATCGAGAGGGGTGCCCGGCTTGATGGAGAGGCCCGCTTTCTTGCCGGCGGCACGCACGGTGTCCAGCGTGACGCCCGCATCGTGGTTGGCCTCGAGGTGCGAGGTTACTGACGCAACTCCGGGAACGCTCATGAATTGCGCGATGTAGCGGTCGGGACGCTGGATCATGAGATGGACATCGAGCGGGAGGCCCGTGTGGCGTCCGGCAGCTTTCACGATCGGCTCACCGAAGGAAATGTTCGGGACGAAGTCCCCATCCATCACGTCGCAATGGATCCAATCGGCGCCCGCGTCCGTCACGCTCTTGACCTCATCCCCCAGGCGACCGAAGTCACAGGCGAGAATTGAGGGGGCAATGATGGAAGGGCGCTGAGCTGGCATGCGAATCGTCCGGAGTGGGTGCTTAAATATGGATGGCGTGACCAAGGGCGGCCTCGGTCGCCTCGAAGACCGCCTCGCTCAATGTCGGGTGCGCGTGGATCGTGGAGGCGATGTCGTCATAGGTCGCCTCGAGGGTGATGGCGAGTCCCATCTCTGCGATCATCTCGGTGGCGTCCGCTCCGATGATGTGGGCTCCGACGATCTCACCATGCGGCTCGTTGAAGAGGAGCTTCACGAAGCCGTCGGTCTCGCCGACCGCCTGGGCCTTGCCACTGGCCTGGAATGGGAACTTGCCGATCTTGACCTTGAGGCCCTTTTCCTTGGCTGCGCGCTCGGTGAGTCCGACACTCGCAACCTGCGGCTGGCAGTAGGTGCAACCGGGGAAGGTACGCTTGCGGGCGGGTGTGCGTTTTCCGAACATTCCCTCGACGGCCTGGACAGCCTCCCAGCTGGCGACGTGCGCGAGCCATGGGGGTCCGATGATATCTCCCGCCGCGTAGACGCCGGGAATGCTGGTCTCGTAGCGGTCGTTGACGGCGATATATCCTCGGTCGTCGAGCTTGATCGCGGCCGCACCTCCGGGAAGGAGTGGCGAAACGCCGATCGCCACGAGCGCGACGTCTGCGGTGAGGGTTTCGTTGGCTCCACCGGAGACTGTGATCTTCACCCCCTCTTTCGTGGCTTCAGCCTTCTCGACCTTGGTGCCGGTGAGGATGCGGATGCCCTGCTTGACGAGCGACTTCTCTAGCGTGACGGAGACCTCCGTGTCCTCGACGGGAAGGATGTTGGGCATCATCTCGACGATGGTTACCTTCGTGCCGAAGGCATTGAAGAAGTAGGCGAACTCGACACCGATCGCACCGGCACCGATGACGATGATCTCCTTGGGCTGCTTGGCGATGGCGAGTGCGTGGCGGCTGCCGATGACGCTGGTTCCGTTGAACGCAAAGCCTGGCATCTCGCGGGTGACGACGCCGGTGGCGATGAGAATCTTCGGCGCCGTGAGGGTCTGGTCCTTTCCATCTGCTCCGCGAACCTCAACAGTTCCTGCCTTGGGCGCGCTCGCGTCGCCCTTGATATAATCGACCTTGTTCTTCTTGAAGAGGAACTCGATTCCGCCGGCGAGCTTATCCGCGACCTTGCGGGAACGCCCGATGACCTTGTCCCAGTCGTACTTGAGCCCGGAAACCTCGAGCCCGAAGTCAGCGGCGTGGTGACCGATCAGGGAATAGAGTTCGGCATTCTTGAGCAGGGCCTTGGTCGGAATGCAGCCCCAGTTCAGGCACGTGCCTCCGGCGCGTTCCTTCTCGACAACAGCGACGCGCTTGCCGAGTTGGGCGGCGCGGATCGCGCCAACATATCCGGCGGGGCCGCCGCCGATGACGATGAGGTCGTAGGGTGTCGTGGACATAAGTAAAAAGAGATTCTTTGCGGAGGGGCCGTGCGTCAAAAAGATTCTCGTTGATCCTTTGCGTTAGCAGATTTCCCAAGAGACTTTTTTCTGCCCTAGGTTATCGTATCTTCATGGAAATAACCTTGTCCTTGATCGGTGATATTCCGATCTTCCATCTCAATGGCAGGCTCGACATGACGTCGAGCCCACTTTTGGAAGAGCGCCTCAAACCCCTACTAATAGTGCTGGGACAGAAAATGGTCTTCGACTGCTCGGATCTCTCCTACATCAGCAGCGCTGGGCTCCGGGTCTTTCTTTCGACCATGCGTCATCTCTCTGCACAAGGTGGGGGTGTCGGTTTTGCGCGACTCAGTCCCCCTGTGGGAGATCTTTTCCGCTTGGCGGGCCTTGAGGATCTCTTCCTAATCACACCAACCGTCGAGGAAGCAGCCACAAAACTCCAAAGCTGATCAGTCCTTTTGGAACTGCTTTGCCACTTCTGATTCCTTACGGATCCAGACAGAGAGCACCGAAATATCTGCCGGGGTGATACCGCTAATCCGCGACGCTTGTCCCAGTGTCTCCGGGGCAAACGCCGCAAGTTTCTGGCGGGCCTCCAATCTCAGGCTGGGAATGTTGTCGTAGGCAAGCGTCTTGGGAATTTGGGTTTCCTCCTGATGACGCTGCCGTTCGATTTGATCCTCCTCCCGCCGAAGGTACCCCTCATACTTCAGGTCAATTTCCATCAGGCTCCAGACTTCATCCGTATAGCGTCCTAAAAGATCCGAGGGAAGCTTCTCGGGTGTGTTTTCGGAACGCTTCAGCCACTGGGCGAGGGGGATTCCCTCATGATGGAGAGAAAGGGCCTCCTTACGCAGGGAAGAAAGGACCGCTATCTTCTTCATGAAGGCCTGACGTCGGTAATCACAGGCCATTCCTATCTTTAAAGCCCTGCCGGTCAATCTGATATCACAATTATCTTGGCGGAGGCGCAAGCGGTATTCCGCGCGGCTGGTGAACATCCGATACGGCTCTGGAGTTCCCCTGGTCACGAGGTCATCGATCATAACCCCTATGTACGCTTCTTCTCGTCCGAGAAGTAAGGCCTCTTTTTTCTGCACTTTCAATGCTGCATTGATACCAGCCATCAGTCCTTGTGCTGCGGCCTCTTCATATCCCGATGTCCCATTGATCTGACCAGCAAAGTAGAGCCCTTCGATCTTCTTGGTCTCTAGGGTAGAATGGAGCTGGTGGGGAGGGCAATAATCGTACTCGACCGCATATCCAGGCCTAAGAATCTCTGCCTTCTCAAGTGCCGGGATCGACCTGATGAACTCGTACTGAATTTCGTAGGGGAGGCTCGTAGAGACCCCGTTCACATAGACCTCGCCAGTATGGCGTCCCTCCGGTTCCAGGAAAATCTGGTGGCGGGTCTTGTCGGCAAACTTCACCACCTTATCCTCAATGGATGGGCAATACCGTGGTCCCACCCCCTCAATCGCTCCCGCATAAAGAGGTGATTGGTGGAGGTTGGATCGGATGATCTCGTGGGTCTGTTCTGTGGTGTAGGTGATCCAACAGGGGATTTGTTCCACATGGAACATTCCATCACTAAAATAATTCAGCGTGTGGAGGTCATCCTTTGAGCGGCTGATACTCTCGGGAATGTAGGAGAACCTTGGTGGAGGCGTCTCGCCCTCCTGTATCTCGCACTTTCCAAAATCGATTGATTTGGCCAAAAGTCGGCATGGTGTGCCTGTCTTGAATCTCCCAACCTCAAAGCCTAGTTCCTTAAGGTGGTCGCTTAGCGTAGAGATGGTATCTCCCATTCGACCTCCCGCCTGGGTTTGCATTCCCACATGAAGAAGCCCCCTCATGAAGGTCCCTGTCGTGACAACGACCGAACTGCTTAAGAAACGGAGCCCGATATTTGTTTCCACTCCTGTCACGTGATCCCCCTCCACTATCAGTCTGGTAATGTTGGCTTGTTTGAGAGAGAGGTTCGGGAGATCTTCTAAGATAGCCTTCATGCGAAATTGATAGGCCTTCTTATCACATTGGGCGCGCGGAGCACGGACACTAGGGCCCTTGGATGCATTCAGCATGCGAAACTGAATCCCGGTGGCATCTGTATTCAATCCCATCAATCCGCCCAGCGCATCAATCTCTCGAACCATGTGGCCCTTGGCCAACCCCCCGATGGCAGGATTACAAGACATCTGTCCGATGGTATCGGCGTTCTGGGTCAAAAGGAGTGTTTTAGCCCCAAGACGCGCGCTTGCATGGGCCGCTTCAATACCAGCGTGGCCTGCACCAATAACCACGACATCGAATTGTTCTGGATAGGTATACATTTTCTATGTTCCACATGGAACTTTCATATAAGCTATTATATTAAAGGTACTTGTGTTTTATTTTTAGATATTCTTTGTTTGAGAACTCTTTTGGGAACTCTTTGTGGATGAATGTCTCTTTCTGGTGCTTCTTTGTTCCATGAAACAGTATTTTCTCCCATCCACCACACCAATGAATTCCTCATTCACACTCGATGGTCATGCCATAGACCCAGTATGGAGAATGATTTGCAGAAGATTCATTCTGATTGTTCACACAGTTATTATTAAGAAGAAATTGGCCCAAAGATTATTTTATCAATCCATTCTGTGAACAAACCGAATCTGCGCGAAGTTCTTCAATAAAAGGATCTCGAAGAATTCTTTCAGTGTCGGCTTTAAGCAAATAGAAAAGAACGTCACATGGGAAGCGTATCGTTAAAAAGACCGCGGAGCGTCACAAGATCTCTTTTCGTGTGGATCTTCGCAGCCTGCTTCCTCAGCTCCCTGTTGGTGCATTTGTTTTTTCTAGGTGAATCCAAGTCATGGATCCTCCCGGGGTTCTCCGCAGCCAGTTATGATACGATCGTGCCGAGAACATTTCGAATGAAACGGGTGGAGATCGATCCAAAAACGTTGACTGATACCGAACCTGTCATTGAGAAAAAGGAACAGCATGTGCCTGTAGTGATTTCCCAAGATCACCCTGAGAACAATGCTCAGTCCCTAGTGCAGGGTCAGTCGCACGTCATGCAACGACCCAAAGAAATACTCCCCGATGTGGGAATAGATAAAATGGTTGGAAAACTTCCAGGAGTGGAAAGTCTCGCTACCGGCGCGCCATCAACGATGCCAAGCCTGCCTGAAACGTTGCTTGAACCACCATCCAAAGCGGATAGGACGACGCTGCTGCAAAAAAAAAATGCGAGAGAAGATGGGGTTTCGGGAGCTCTGGAAAAAGCCGGGGAATCAAGCGATGTGGGATCATCAACGAATTTCAGCAATATCGATGATCTGTTGGCAGGAACAGCGATGCTCTCCCCGACAACGGCACCCATTCTGATGCCGACAGATCTGCTCTTTGAATATGACTCTGACGCGTTACGGAAGGAAGCAGCGCTCTCTCTATCAAAACTCGGTGATCTCATCCGAAGGAATGGACAGGCATCTTTTCGAATTGAAGGACATACCGATTCTTTCGGAAGTGAAGACTACAATAACCAACTCAGCCTTAGGCGTGCTGAAGCAGTGAAAACCTGGCTGATCCAGAACGCAGGCTTGGATCCACGGCAGATCACCACAGCGGGACTTGGAAAGAAACATCTCCTGGCCCCCTCTACTGGTAGTGTTGCGGAACAACAACTCAACAGGCGCGTCGAAATTGTCATCACCACGCACTAACGGAGAACCCCATGGAAGGAATCATCCCGCTCTCTGAACATCGAGCCCGCATTCAGAAGGAAGTTGCGCGTAAGCTTTCGGATGTTCTCGTGGGAGAAAAGGAGTTGCCCATTGCTAAACTCCAGTCCTTTCGCAAGAAGGAAGAGCACAGGCTGAAGATTTGGCACCGCGCTGGGGGAGGAGGAAAAGAGATTGCGGGAAGAAGAACAGAAATCGTCGATATCCTCGTGAAGGAGATTTTCCAATTTGCCACGGTCAAAGAACGTGGAGAAAAAGAAATTCCAGGATTTCTCGTAAGTGCTTTTGGGGGCTATGGACGAAGGGAACTCAATCCCTTTAGCGACGTGGACATCACGTTCCTTCATGAGGGGAATAAACCTACTGAGGGCATGGAAAGGATCATCTCGACGTGCCTCATGGCATTGTGGGATCTCGGTTTTAAGGTGGGACATGCCACGCGGTCGGTACAGGGCGCCCTAAGTCAGGCGAACGCCGATATGATGACCAAGACGGCAATGCTGGAAAGCCGCCTACTTGCTGGAGACAAAAAACTTTTTCAAGAGTTCCGGAGCCAATTCGAGGTCACCTGCGTCAAGGGGAAGGAGAAGGATTATATTGCCTTTCGAATCGATAATCTTAAGGAACTGCGGGCAAAATACGGATCGAGCGTCTTCATGCAGGAACCGAATATCAAGTCGGGTTGCGGTGGTCTACGCGACTATCAGAACCTTCTCTGGACAGGGATGTTCCATTCGGGAGCCTATACGGTAAAGAAACTTGTGGAGGAAAAAATCCTCCGCGAGAGGGAGAGAAAGTCCCTGGAAGAAGCGCATGATTTTCTTCTGCGGGTTCGCACAGAGATGCACTATCAAACTGGGCGGGCTTCCGAGCAACTTACCCTCCAGCTCCAAGGGAAGGTCGCCACGGCTTTGGGCTATCCCGAGAAGAACATCCTTCGTCGCTGCGAGGCATTCATGCGCGACTATTACCGCCACACCCGCGCGATTCACCTCATCAGCACCCTGGCCCTCGGAAGAATTCGCGAGCAGCAGGGAAGCCGCCTGACGCTGCTGAATAAAATCCTCGGGCGACAGGAGAGCGTGGACGAGATGGTCATCAGAAACGGGGAGATATTTCCCAAGACCCGGGATATTTTCAACAAAGAGCCGGCGCGCCTCATGCGGGCTTTCCAGATAGCCCAGACACGCAATGTGAATTTCTCCGCAGAGTTGGAGGATCTCGTGAAGAGAAGGCTGAACCTCGTCGACCGAACCTTTCAGTATAACAAGGAAAACTGTACGGTCTTTCTTTCCATCCTCTCAAGGAAAGGGGAGGTCGGGCGCATCCTGCGACTCATGCACAACCTGGGGTTCTTGGGCAAATACATGCCGGAGTTTGAACCACTCACCTGCTTGGTTCAGCATGAGTTTTTCCATCGGTACACAGCCGATGAGCACACGCTGCTCTGCATCGACAAAATAGATGCACTCCTATTGACAACGGAGCAAAAGCTATCCCGGTACCGCAAGCTCTTCCGTAACTTCGAGGATCCCGCGATCCTCTACCTTGCAATGCTTCTTCATGACACGGGCAAGGCTGCAAACACGAAGCATCATGAGGAGGCCAGTGCGCTGGCAGCCCAACGGGTAGCCAGAAGGCTTCAGCTCAATCCAGCGAGGAAGAAGATGCTCATCGCGCTCGTCGACAATCACGGTGAGATGAGCGGAACCGCACGCAGCAGGAATGTTGAGGATCCGGCGACAGTGGAGGAATTCGCGGAAATCATTCGGGATCCCGTAACCCTCGATGCACTCATGGTGATCACACTGGCTGACGGCATGGGCACGAGCGACGATGGATGGAGTGATTGGAAGGAGCAGATGGTCTGGTCACTGTATCACCAGACACGCGGATTACTCACAAACAGTATCGGATTCCGAGAGGAGCAGCAACGGCGCCGGGAAGAACTCCGTCGGAAGGTCACCGGCGCGTTGCCTGATTTGTTTGAAGAGGAAACGGCAGCGCATATGGAACGAATGCCGGATCGTTATTTTCACACGAAGGATGCAGCGGAAATATACCGCCACATTAGGTTATTTCATCGATTCTTCGAGGAGGGGATGATCAGTGAAGGACCCAATCTCTCCACCGTAATCGAATGGGTGGACCATCCCGAGGCAGGATATGCCGAAGTTCTCGTTTGTGGATGGGATCGGGAGCGCCTTCTGGAGAGGATTGCCGCTGCGTTCCTGGAAGCCGGGATTAATGTGCTCGGAGCCGACATCTATACACGCAGTGACAACCTGGCCCTCGACATTTTCAAGGTCACCAACAATCGCAGCGAACCGCTGCCGAGAGAGCGGGAGCGCAAGGTATTCGAGCAAAAACTCCGCGAGTCCCTCATGGCACCCGGCCATAGGCTTGTCCCTGCACCAAAAGAAAAACCAGGCATTCGCGCGGACAAGACATCCGTTAGTGAAGAGGAAGAACTGCCCGTGTGGGTTGTGGTGAACAATAACGCGCACCCATCGTGCACCATCCTCGAAGTCCAGGCACCCGATCGTATGGGGCTTCTCTATCATTTGTTGAGGGCCATCTCCCACGGCGGCATCACGATCGAGGCGGCACGCATCGCCACGGAGCAAAAGGCCGCACTGGATGTTTTTTACCTCCGTACCAAGGAGGGCGGAAAGCTCGAGGATCACCATCAACTCATGCGGCTCGAGCGTCGGCTCCGAGCTGCAGCGGCACGCGCCGGAAAAACCAACGGATGATCCCGAAACCTCAAGGAAGTATCTTCTGGAGGGGGAGCATCCGCCCCCTTCTTCTTCAACCGCGAGCTGCGATGCTCAGCATCCTGAGTATCGCACTCGGGGTGGCGGTCTTCCTCGCGATCACGATCGCCAACCGTGGTGCGGTCGAGAGCTTTCACCGGGCATTTGCAATGATCACGGGAAAAGCCGATTTGGAAATCCGAGGTCATGTCCCCGAATCGGTCCTACTTGAGGTGATGAAAACTCCAGGGGTCGCGGCAGCTACGCCGCTGATCGAGGCGATGGTGACGCTACCCGATTATCCCGGAGAGTCGCTCCATCTCGTCGGCATCGATCCATTCACAGCCGCGGGATTGCTTGGGCTCGCACCATCCTTCGGATCAGGGAAAAAGGATGGAGAGGGAGACCTTGCCACTTGGCTGGGGGATGACTCCGGGATTGCGGTCCTTCGGGAGTTTCCCGGAAGACATCATCTCCAGCAGGGCGATTCCATCCGGCTCCAGGGAGCAGGTCCATCCCGTCACCTGATCTTGCGTCACCTGATCAGGACGGATGATGCCTCGGCGGAAGGGCGTGGAGGAATAGCCGCACTCGATTTGGCAACGGCTCAGGAGTGGGTGGGGGAGCCAGGTTACCTGAGTGCAATCCTGATCAAGCTGCGTGATCCCGGAGAGAAGCAGGAGGTCACGGAACGGTTGAGACGACTTCTGCCTGAGGATGTCACGGTGCAACCCCCGGCGCGGCGAACGCAGCAGGTCGATATCATGCTGGCCGCTTTCCGTCTCAACCTCACGGCGTTGAGCCTTGTTTCGTTGATGGTTGGAATGTTCTTTGTTGGTAATTCTGCAGCCGCTTCTGTAGTTCGTCGCAGGGTGTCACTCGGGATCCTTCGAGCTCTTGGGACCAGCAGGCCCATGATTCTTACCATGGTGCTTGTGGAAGCAGCGCTTAGCGGATTCATCGGTTCGCTCCTAGGTATTCTGGCCTCACCCGTGATCGCTGGAATCTTGGCTGCCCCGGTGGCTCAGACAGTGACGGCACTTTACTTGCCAGTTGATGCTCACGGAGGCTGGCCCTCCCCGTTGGAAGCCATTGCTGGCATGGTTGCAGGTGTCCTGGCTGCGCTGGTGGCCGCCTGGATACCGGCCCAGCAAGCGGCGTCCGTCGATCCGACCAAGGTCCTTCATCCGGGAACGGCACCCGAGATCTTTCCCATGCCAGCGCTCCCGCTTGCGTGCTGGGGAGCGGGGGTCCTGCTGCTTGGATTTATTTGCTCACTCGGCGCTTTGTACGGGGGTTTGGCGTTACTTGGGTTTGGTGCAGCGTTTTTTGTCCTGGCGGGGTTTTCGCTGATGGTTCCGTTGGTGACAGTAGTTGCGGCCGGGCTCCTGCGGAGTGTCTTGGCCCGACCCCTCTTGTCGCGAGGCGTTATCCTTAGGATTGCCCTCGAACAGACCATGCGCTCGCTGCATCGGACGGCCCCGACGATTGCTGCGCTCGCAGCCGCAGCCTCGATGACGGTCGGCATCAGCGTCATGATTCACTCCTTCCGCGGCAGCGTGATCACCTGGACAGGACGGACGCTGACGGCTGACCTGTTCATCGCACCCGCAGCCAACGAGCTGTTGGGACTTGCGCACACGATGCCCGAAACGGCGACGGAGTGGTGGAGAAAGCAGCCATCGGTTTCCGCCGTGGGAACGTTCCGAGAGGTGGAGGCTCGCAGTGTGGAGGGAGCCCAGGTGACGTTGGGCGTAGTCTCGGGGCCCGCGCGCGGATCCATTGATTTTCTTCACGGAGAGGTGGCTAAAAAAACCAGGGCGCTGGAGCGCGGTGAGGGAGTGGCGCTTTCCGAAAGTCTGGGGCGCCGGCTGAAACTCGGGACGGGTGATAAGCTGGTGCTTTCAGGACCCAAAGGACCTCTGACGCTTCCCGTGGTCGACCTTTACCGGGATTACACACGCGATCGAGGCATCGCGATGATTGGCGCGGATTATTTCGCCAAGGTCTGGGGAGCCCAAGGGGTGCACTCGCTTGCGATCGAGTTTACGGCCGGAACACCCGAGAAGGTTAGGGATGCTGCGAGCGCCTCATTTTTCTCTGCCTTTGGGGGTAAGGAGGCGTTCATCTGCTATAGCAATCATGCGTTGAAGGCCCGCATCTTGGAGATCTTCAACCAGACCTTTGCGGTGACAGCCGTGCTTAAAACTATTTCGATAGCCGTCGCTATCGGAGGCGTGATGCTTACGCTCGGCATTCTGGTGATGGAAAGGACGCGCGAGTTGGGTGTGCTCAAGGCCATAGGTGCATCGCGTGGTCAGATTGTGCGCGTGATGCTTGCCGAGGCTTCACTGATAGGCTTGCTCGCCAGTCTTGTGGGAATCGTGAGTGGAGCAGCCCTTGCCTTGGTGCTGACGTGGGTGATCAATAAGGCCTTTTTCGGATGGAGTATCGATCTTGCCTACCCTTGGTCTGATATCGCGGTGCTCCCTCTATGGATGACGGCGGCAGCACTCGTGGCCGGAATGATTCCCGCCCTCCGCGCCTCCATGGTTCCGCCTGCCTCCGCTCTCAGAATGGAGTGATCAACAATGGACGAAGAAAAAAGGGACAAAGCAGAGCGATGCTCTAAAAAAACGAAATTTTTTAAAAAAGAACTTGCACAAGGAAGGCAATCCTATAAGTTGGGCTTATCGAAAGATTGTTCTGGGGGGAACAACAGGCCGTCGTACCATATGGTGCGGCGGCCTGTATCTTTTAGAGCTAGAACGGCCGCATACTGGGTTTTTAGGTCCTAGGGATTGATAAAGGCGGCCTGAAGATTTATTCAGCGGTTCCCAAGAGGGCGGGGAGTAGGCATACTTTCATTACTAACGCAAAGATCCTTCATGCCGCCCCGTTTTAAAAACACCGAGGATCCAGAGCATCCTCCAGCTATGTCGGGAACGCCGACGGCATGGCGAACGTTGACCTTACTGGCTTTAGTAATAGCGATCTGGATTTTCTCCAACCCAGTATTCAGCACAGCGCTGAGGGGTGGCCTTTCACTGGCTGCCTGGGGGTATGGCGGGGAGCTGCACATTGATCAACTCTCCATCGCTGACAATGGATGGATTCAAGCGCGGGGGATTACTTGGCTTTTAGGCCCGCCTGATCACCGAAGCAGTTTCAAGTCGGATGCGGTCGGGGTGCGACTCTCCTCGTGGAAACAACTGCTGCATCTTTCGGAGGGTGGCCCGCAGAGATTGGTCAGAGAGATGATGGTGGGCAAGACCAAGATACTGCTGGATACCAGAAGCAGCGCACACGCCGTAAAGACGCAGGTGATCCTCCCTGTAAGGAACATGCTTTCCTTGGTACAGCCCTCCCTTTTTCTTCCGTCGGCATCCTTTACGTTAGGATCCGCCGATCTGGTAATGATTGGAGATCATCACCGAGTTGCAGTGAATGGACTGTCACTTCGGCTCCCGGATCGATGGGCCGGACGGATTTCGTACAGCGACGGGTCATTGGATGTCGGGGCCTGGCATCGAGTTCTCCCTAAAACTTCCGTGCCTGCCTCTTGGGAAGGGGGAACCCTCAGGCTGGGCGAATTGGATTTGGGAAACGAATTACTCCTCAGGGAAACGACGCTCCGACCGGTGGGTGACAGCATTGATTTTGGAATCCGTGGAACAGTAGGCCAAGGACTAATACGTGGTGATGGCACCGTGAGTTCACCTTTAAATCCCAAGCATCTGGAGCTGACGCTTGTTGGGGAAGGTCTTGCGCTTGATGCCTTCCGTGAATGGATGAAGGAGGAAAAGAAAGCGACCGGAGTCATCAGCCAGGCTCGGTTGACGTTTCGCGGTGATCCCACCAACCCAGTGGATGCCGACAGCTCGCTACGCGTGATCGCCAGGGATTTTCGTTGGGAGGGAAAGGGATGGGAGACACTGCGGTTGGTTGCCACTCTCACGGGGCGCAACCTCACCCTTTCCGAACTTCATCTCCAGCAACAGGAGAATGAAGTGACGGCATCGGGTCAGAGCCATCTCCCCTCAGATTGGCACGCCGCGCTTCGTGCCCCGTTCACCGGAAAGTTTCATGCGGAGCTTGAAGATGCCAGTGCGTTGGCGGGACTGGCCGGGCCGGAGTTTACCCAGCTGGGCGGAGGGCTGCTCCTCGAGGGCGAAATCCATGGCTCGGAGAACAAGGCCGAGGGCTACTGCAATCTTAGAGGCACCGGCATGACCATTCGGAAGCTTCCGCTCGACTGGGTGAAAGGATGCATGATCTTCGCCGGCGATCAGACTCGGCTGGCTTCTCTGGAAGCATGGAGCGGGCGCGATCATCTCAATCTCAGCGGTCAAGTGGCCAATAGCAGACCCCATGCTTATAAGGCCGAGGCGCAAGCCGATGTCCGTGACCTGACCAAGCGACTTTCGCAGTTGGGAGTCACCACCGCCTCCGTCATTGGCGGAGGCGCCGTGAAGTTCCGCTGGCAGGGCGAGGGCACCGCGGATGTCCACACGGGATCCTTCGAGATGGAGGTTAATGATTGGGTGAGCAAGTGGACGACTACCGGCATGTCGGGAACCTTCGAGGGATCGTATGCACCCGGCAAAGTCGAACTCACGAAGGCTAAATTCAAGCAGGACGACCTGACGCTTGGGGGGAAGCTTTCGGCAGCGGCCGCAGCGTTCCGCGCTACGGACATTGTGGCAACACGTGCTGGAAAACCGTTGCCGCTGGTGAAGGGAGATATCCTGCTTCCATTCAATGCGCTAGAATTCTGGCAGAGCGGCGATCTGCTCAAGACCATCGCGATGGATAGTCCCGTGGATATCAATCTCGCACTTCAAGGAATCAAGGCCGAAGAGATTGCAGGGTTGTTGGGCCAGCAAATTCCGTTTGTGGGAACCTTGGATGGGTCGATCTCTGCAAAGGGAAGCCCAGCCAAACCGGTGATTCATTCCGCACTGAGTATCCGTAACTTTTCACCGAAGCAAGGCGGTCCGAAAGCAGATCTATCCATTGCGGTGGAGGCCGGGGATGGGAAGGCTAGCGCAAAACTCCTTCAGGAACCCGCGTCTACGTCGCCTCTCTCCCTTGAGCTCGCGGCGCCGCTGCACTTGATCAAGGAACAAGGGACAATTTGCATGGGGGATACGGATCAGCCAATCCACGGATCCGCAACATTCCGACATGTTCCTTTGGACGGGTGGGTCAGCATGATGAGGTTGGACTCCTGGCCGCTGAAGAATGCACGCGTGGATGGGAAAATCCTCTTCTCCGGCGCCTGGCGACAACCCGTCATGGAAGGCGGCTTGCTCCTTGAAGCCGAGGAAGGGCACCTGTTTGGCTCCCACACACTGGAGCATCTTTCTCTGCCCATAACGCTCTCTTTCGCGAAAGCGGTATTCGGATCTGGAAGTGCGGTCTACCGCGACAAGCCCGTGATGTTATCAGGAGAGCTCTCATGGGAACAATCCCCATGGAAAGGCGGACTTCGTCTCCAGGGGAAGGATCTACCGTTGACTCTTGGAAGTGGACTGGAAGCTTTAGCGGATGCCGATCTGGTGTTTGCTGCCACGACTCCGCAAACGCCGTTGTTGAGCGGATCACTTCAGCTGCACGGACTTACTGGAGTGGTGCATCCCGATCTCACACCCTCCTTTGCCCCGCCCGCTTGTCTCCTTTCCTCTTCAGATTCTGAGAGTTCCCGGAGTCCGGCGAGTGACAACGGAGTAAAAAATCTGCAAATCGATCTCTCGCTCCGCACTGATGGGCTAGTATCGCTGGATCCGCAAACGAACAGCGCCCTTGCCCTGGATGTGAAAGCAGGTGGGGCTGCTCTTGACCCCTCTTTTTCAGGAACGGTCCAGGGAAAGAACATGGAGCTTACCCTTCCATGCGGCACTTTTTATGCGCCGCAAGTCAGAGTGCTCCTCAAGGACTCGAGTTATACGCTCTCAGGTGACGACGCTTATGGACTTACCAAAGGTGGTTTCTGCTTCCTTTCCCTGAACGGTGTCCTCCCTCATCCGAAGATAGCTTTTGAAGGAGAGCCCGGGGACATGGCTCCGGATCTGCTGATGGCTATGGCCACTGGACGAGCCGAGTGGTCAAAGCGATATCTGACAGAAGGGTCATCATGGTGCCGGCAGAGCCTGATGTTGCCCCTCCCTGCGACGAAATGGATGACCTCTCGCATGGGAGAGTACGAACCGGGGGCACTAGGATTCTACGGAGCACCCTGGATCTGGAATATTTCGTGGGGAGGAGCCCAAAAATAAAATTTATGGAAAGTATGACAGGACATGGGCGGGGTAGCACCCAAGCGGATGGGTGGCGGATCACCGTGGAATGCGGTTCGGTAAACCGGAAAGGGATCGAGATCGCAATCTCATTGCCCAAGCCACTTTCCATTCTGGAGCCCAAACTTCGAGAAATGATTCAGAAAAGAATCGGCCGCGGGCGTATCAATCTTACGGTCTCGCTTGATAAAGCCTGCGGTCCGGATACGAACCAAAGCGTGGTAGACAAACAGGCGGCCCGCCGCGCACTCCAGGAACTCCAGGCTTTGCAATCGGAACTATCGTTGCCCGGAGAGATCTCGTTGGAATTGTTACTCCGATCACCGGGTGTACTAAGAAACGGAGGGGATGAAAATCCTGATGCCGATAAGCTCTGGCCCGTGCTGCAGCTAGCTCTCAATGAAGCGCTGGACCGGATGATCGCGATGAGGAAAAAGGAGGGGGCCCATCTGGTCACGGACTTGCTCAAACGCATCAAGCTCCTTGAGTCCGCCGCCAAGGCGATCCGCACCCGTGTGCCCGGCGTTCTGCGTCAGCGGCGAGATCACCTCAAGTCCCGATTGGAAGAATTGGGACTACCGTTGCCGGCCAATGATCCCGCGCTGGCCCGTGAACTCGCCTTCATGGCGGAGCGCAGCGACATCACCGAGGAACTGACGCGCCTGGAGAGCCATTTTGCGCAGTGCCGTGAATCATTGGGGGGTACCGATCCTGCGGGAAGGACCCTCGACTATCTGGCGCAGGAGATGTTTCGAGAGTTTAATACACTCGGCAACAAAGCAGGTGATGCCTCCATCTCCCAACGGGTCGTGCAATCCAAAGCGGAGCTTGATAGGATCCGCGAACAGGTAGCCAACCTCGAGTAATCCTCGTGAATAATCCATCCCAGCACTTTCTCCGCTCCGGTATTCTTTTTGTGATTTCAGCACCTTCGGGTGCCGGAAAGACGACTCTCTGCACCGCGCTGCGGCAGAAGCCCGACTTCGTCTGGTCGGTTTCCTGCACGACCCGCTCTCCTAGAACAGGAGAAATTGATGGAGAGGATTATCACTTTCTATCGCGTGAGGAATTCACCCGGCGTCTTGCTGGCAATGAATTCCTGGAGCATGCGGAGGTGCACGGAAACCATTATGGAACGCTGAAGGGTCCCGTTCTTGAAAACCTAAGGAACGGAATCGACGTGCTTCTCGATATTGATACGCACGGTGTCGACAATATCCGGGCCTGTGGCGATCCCATTATCCTGCAAGCACTCGCCGATGTCTTCATCATGCCTCCAGACCTCGAGGAACTCCGTCGGCGCCTCATGCGCCGTGGAACCGAGACAGCGGAGCAGGTCGAGGTCCGGATGAGCAATGCCGCGCGCGAGATGGAATGCTGGCGTGATTACCGTTACACGATCATCAGCGGATCGATGGAAGAGAACATCGAAAAGTTCCGGGCGGTCATGCGGGCCGAGCGATATCTTAGCCGACGGATGTCCGTCGTGACCGAGGGTACTGCATGAACGGAGAGCCGAAGTCCTCGGGACAAACAATTGTCCTCGGCGTCACCGGATCGATCGCTGCATACAAGGCAGCGGAGATTGTCAGTCAGCTCCGCAAGGCCGGTCATGAAGTCTTTGTGGTGATGACGCGTCGCTCCATGGAATTCATTACACCCCTCACGCTGGCCACGCTCTCGCGCAATCCCGTGCTTTGTGATCTCTCCGAGGAAACTGCCGGCGCTTGGAAGCCAGGTCATATCGAGTTGGCTGACCGTGCGGACCTCCTGTTGATTGCACCAGCGAGTGCGAACACGATTGCGCGACTCGCTCATGGATTTGCGGATGACGCTCTCGGATCGGTCGCGCTTGCCACGCGTGCGCCGCTTCTCATCGCGCCGGCGATGAATGGAAAGATGTGGGATCATCCTGCCACCAGAATGAATGTTGAGACACTGCGCACGCGCGGAGCCTTATTTGTGGGGCCTGCGGAAGGGATGCTCGCGTGCGGATATGAAGGACTGGGAAGACTTGCAGAGGTCTCGGAGATCACTTCGCACGTGGAAAAAATTCTCGCTGCGCGGTAGGCGTGAGAATGATCCTCGCGGTCGCGGGGATATGGTGACAAAAAAACTTCAGAAAATCCGTTGACGCACATCATCGAGCAACTTATTCACATTCAGCAGTGACTTATTCACAAACTTTTCACACAAGCCGCCCATGCGGAACAAAGGAGGTGGATTGAAATGCCCGTTAAGAAAAAAGCACCCGCAAAGAAAGCCGTTGCCAAGAAGGCTCCTGCTAAGAAAGTAGTAGCGAAGAAGGCCCCCGCCAAGAAGGTGGTGAAGAAGGCCGTTGCAAAGAAGGTCGTCAAGAAGGCTCCTGCAAAGAAAGCCGTCAAGAAGGCCGTCGCAAAAAAGAAGTAAGTCCCTCCCGCCGGAACACCCTTTCGGCGACGAGCTAGAACTTGGGGGAAGCGCCATAAACGCTTCCCCCAATTTTTTGGGTTGATGATCCAAGGGAATCACCTTTCCTGCCGTTCCCTACTCGACCACACCCTATCCCTCCGCTAATTAGTTATTATGGACGAATTGATACTCACGACCGCGCGTGACGCGGCACTTGCCGCCGGTGGAATGATTCGCGGCCACTTCGAGAAGGAACTCAATGTGGACGCCGCCGAGGCGCATGATATCAAACTGGAGCTCGACCGCCGTTCACAGGCCTTGATCGAGTCCCTTATATTGGGAGCCTTCCCAGACCATGCCATCTATGGGGAGGAAGGGATCCGCGGAGATCAGAGTGCGGCGGATCAATGGATCATTGACCCCATCGACGGCACGGTGAACTTCTTCTATGGAATTCCACATTTTGCAGTCTCCATTGCACACCGTCGTAACGGCTCACTCACCACCGGAGTGATCTATCAGCCGATGACCGACGAGCTTTGGGTGGCTTCGAGAGCCACTGGACAAGTCACGCTCAACGGACGCCCGATCCGAGTCAGTAACCGCAACAAGCTCTCCGACGCGATCGTCGCCGTTGGTGTCTCCAAAACGGAGTCCGCTATCGAAAAAGGCCTACCAATTCTCGGAGAGATGATGCGTTCTGCGCGCAAGACCCGCATGATGGGAAGCGCCGCTCTCGATATTGCTTTTGTCGCCTGCGGACGTCTCGATGCCTACATCGAGAGTCAGATCAGTCTTTGGGATATTGCAGCCGGCATGCTGATGGTCGAACTCGCGGGTGGCAAGGTCGACCTGAGGCCCCATGACACAGTCCCTGACAAATACTCCTGCGTTGCCTGTGGCGGCGGAATTCCGTTCACGCATCTTTAATCCAGTTCCATGCCAAGAATCACCCGCAGCGGAATCGGCTACGACGTTCACCGGCTGGAACAGGGAGAAGCGGATCGGCTGCTCGTGCTTGGTGGCGTGACGCTCAGGCATCCACAGGGACTCACGCTCTCCGGACACTCCGATGCGGATGTTCTCTGCCACGCGATAGCCGATGCTCTGCTGGGAGCTGCGGGTCTGCAGGACATCGGTCATTACTTTCCCAATACCGATGCATCCATCCGGGGCATCTCCAGCTTGGAAATCCTGCGTAGGGTCTCGGCGATCATCGCCGATGCCGGGGGGACGATCATCAATATCGACTCCACGCTGGTAGCCGAAGAACCCAAGATCGGGCCCTATGTTCTCGAGATGAGGGATAAGATCTCAGGAGCAATCGGGCTCGATTCTTCGCGTGTGGGTGTGAAGGCGACCACAAACGAATGCCTGGGATTCCTGGGACGTGGCGAAGGCATTGCCGCGCTGGCTACTGCATCCGTGGAGACCGCTGTCGAATAGAGATCATGGCGACCGTTCAGATCCTCAATACGCTTTCTCGTGAGCTTGAGTCCCTTGAGCCCCGTGAGGGTCAGGGAAAAACACTTTCCCTCTACACCTGCGGGCCGACGGTCTACGCCTACGCTCACATCGGGAACTTCCGGGCCTATGTATTCGAGGACCTGCTGCAGCGTCATCTGCAGGAACGAGGATTCACCGTCCGCCGCGTGATGAATCTCACCGACGTGGATGATAAGACGATCCGTGGAGCCCATGACGCTGGGGTCGCCCTCGCCGACTACACACGCCCGTTCAAGGAGGCCTTCTTTCAGGATTTGAAGACACTCCGTCTGTTAACAGCTGAGGCTTATCCCGCAGCAACCGATCCGGAGCAGATCGCCCTGATGATCGCAATGATCGGCACGCTTATGGAGAGGGGTCATGCCTATCAGGCCGAGGATGGCTCGATTTATTTTCGCATCGCCTCCTTCCCCGGTTACGGGAAGCTCGGCCGCGTCGATCTCGCGAATCAGCGCAGCAGTCAACGCGTCGCGAGCGACGAATATGACAAGGAGGCCGTAGCCGACTTCGCGCTCTGGAAAGCCTGGGTTCCCGAGGATGGAGCCGTAGGCTGGGAAAGTCCTTGGGGCAA
This sequence comes from uncultured Spartobacteria bacterium, assembly GCA_903868795.1. GTDB lineage: Bacteria > Verrucomicrobiota > Verrucomicrobiia > Chthoniobacterales > UBA6821 > UBA6821. Next base: position 70,646 of record CAIPWR010000126.1, read on the forward strand.
AGGTCGCCCAGGATGGCATATCGAGTGCAGCGCTATGGCGACGGGCCTTCTAGGTGAGACCATCGACATCCACTGCGGAGGCGTCGACAACATCTTCCCTCACCACGAGGCCGAGATCGCACAGTGCGAGTGCGTGGGAGCCAAGCCGTTTGTCCGGTACTGGATGCACTGTGCCCATCTCATGGTCGAGGGTTCCAAGATGGCTAAGTCCGCGGGAAATTTTTTCACCCTCCGTGATCTCTTGGACAAGGGATGGACTGGGCGCGAAATACGCTATGCTCTGATCTCTGTTCATTATCGTGGGGCACTCAACTTCACCATGGATGGTCTTGCTGCTGCCCGTGCCGCACTAGGTCGACTTGATGCCTGGTGGGAACGTCTGACAGAGACGGCGGGATCCGAGATGGAGGAAGAGACGCCCGATCTTACGACCGAAGGATTCTTCGCCGCACTCGATGACGATCTGAACATCTCCAGCGCCCTTGCCGTCCTCTTCGAGACTCTGCGTGAGAGCAATCGCAAGATGGACCAGACGGATGAAGGAACGCTAACGCCAGCCCAGGCCCGCGGACTTCTCAATTGGCTCGCCCGCGTCGATGGTGTTTTGGCCTTAGAGCCAGAGGCCACGGCAACCATTCCACCTGAGGTCGAGGAACTGGCGACCGCCCGCGCTGCCGCCCGCGCCGCCAAAGAGTGGAAGAAGAGCGACGAGATCCGCGATCAGATCGCCGCACTAGGATGGATTGTGAAGGATACCAAGGACGGACAGAAGATTACGAAAAGCTGAAAATTCTCGCGCAGAGCAACTGTGGTTTTTAGCAAGGTGAGAGTTGTGATTTTTTGATGAGGCATTGGAGGTGGATGAGGAGCTTGCGCATGGCTGCGACGATGGCGCATTTGTAGGGTTTTCCCCTGTCTCGAAGACCTTGGAC
>CAIPWR010000127.1 GCA_903868795.1 uncultured Spartobacteria bacterium
AACTCGTCGAAACCAGTCGCACCGTTGGTCACCTCGAAACCAAGCTCCAAGCGTTGGAGGGGTCGAAAGGGGATTCACTGAGCTGATCAACAAGCTACTCGGGATACTTGCTATCCTACTGTAGAAGCCGGTTGAAAAGTGCGGCGGGGGTCACGTGTGTGACGTGGCGGTCGAAAAAGGCGGCACCCAGGAGCAAAGTGAAGGGTGTATGCCGATATGGAACAATGGAGTGAGTTGCGCCGCAGGGTGCTTGTGGAGGGAGTGAGTCGCCGTCAGGTGATGCGAGAGACGGGGATGCATTGGAGGACGCTGGCGAAGATCCTGACGAACAGTGAACCGCCGGGATACCGGCTGGAGAAGGCCCGTGAACGCCCCAAGCTGGGTCCCTACCTGGGACGGATTGAAGCGATCCTGAAGGAGGATGCTGGCATGCCGCGAAAACAACGGCATACGGCCAAGCGGATCTGGGAACGTCTTCGGGAGTGGGGTTACACGGGCGGATACACGGTGGTGAAGGAGTTGGTGCGGGAGATGGGAACACGAACCCAGGAGGTGTTTGTGCCATTGATCCATCCTCCGGGCGAAGCCCAGGTGGACTTTGGTCACGCCCTGGTGAAGCTCAACGGGAAGTTGGCCAAGGTGGCGTTCTTCGTGATGGCGTTGCCGTACAGCGACGCGGTGTTCGTGATGGCCTTCGAGCGGGAGTGTACGGAGACCTTTTGGGAAGGCCATGTGCGGGCCTTCGAGTTCTTCGGAGGTGTCCCCAAACGGATCACCTACGACAACACGAGCATCGCGGTATCGAAGATCATCGGCCTTGGACGGGAACGACGGCTGACCCGTGGGTTCCTGCAGTTGCAGAGCCATTACCTGTTCAAGCATCACTTCTGCCGACCGGCCCGGGGCAATGAGAAAGGGGTCGTGGAGGGGTTGGTGAAGTTCACCCGATTGAACTTCTTCGTACCGGTCCCGCAGGTCCGGGACATGGACGAGTTGAACGGGCGCTTGCGTCAGCAAAGCACAGAAGACCGGGACCGCAGGTTACGGGGTAAGCCCGGGAGTAAGGCGGTGTTGCTCCAGGAAGATCAGGTGGCATTCCTGCCGCTACCAGCGAGTGCCTTTGCTGCACAACGCCAAGTGTCCACGACGGCCAGTTCCCTGTCCCTGGTGCGCTTCGATAGCAACGACTACTCGGTGCCGGTCCGGTGGGCGCATCATCCGATCGTGGTGAAGGGCGGATACCGGGAGGTGGTGCTCTATGCCCAAGGGGAGGAGGTGGGCCGGCACCGCCGGATCTGGGTGGATGAAGCGGTGAGTTTCGAGCCACTGCATTACCTGGCACTGCTGGAACGCAAACCCGGAGCCCTGGACCATGCCCGGCCGCTCCAGGGATGGACACTGCCGGAGTGTTTCGCAGTACTTCGGCGACGATTGGAAGGACAGTTGGAAGGCTGCGGAACCCGGGAGTACATCCGGGTGTTGCGCCTGCTGGAGCATCATCCGATCCGACGCCTGCGAAAGGCTGTTGAGAGTGCCCTGGAAGTGGGAGCGATCACCCGGGATGCCATCGCCCAGTTCCTGTTCCCTGATGCCAACTGGAGACACACCACCTTCGATCTGGCGGGGCATCCGCACCTGCGTCACGTGCAGGTGATGGCCCCGGTTCTGGGTGAGTACCGGCTGCTGCTGACTGGAGGTGTCCTGTGAGCAAGGATCCATCGACCCTGCTGTTGGAGCACCACCTGAAGGCCCTGAAGCTGCCGACCGTGTTGCGGGACTACCTCAGCGTGGCGGCCTCCTGCAGCCTGGAGCGGGACAGTTATCCCCAGTACCTGCTCCGGCTCTTGGAGCGCGAGTTGTTGGATCGGGAACGTCGATCGATGGAACGGCGGCTCAAGGAGGCGCAGTTCCCGACCACCAAGACGATCGAAAGCTTCGACTTCGCCGCCCAGCCATCGCTGAACGAGGCCTTGGTGCGGGAGTTGTTGCGCGGCGACTACATCGGGAAGAAAGAGAACGTGCTGCTCGTGGGTAATCCCGGCACCGGGAAAACCCACGTGGCCAGTGCCCTTGGATATGCGGCCTGCACTCAGGGGCGGCGGGTTCGGTTCTTCACCACCACGGGCCTGGTGACCCAGCTATTGGAACAACGCGAAGCCCGATCCCTGCAACGCTTCCTGCGGCAACTGGAACGGCAGGACCTGTTGATCCTCGATGAACTTGGCTATGTCCCCTTCGTGAAAGCCGGGGCAGAGCTGCTGTTCGATGTCGTCGGCAGGGCCTACGAACGGACCAGTCTCCTCCTGACCACCAACCTGCCGTTCGAGCAATGGACCGAGGTGATGGGCAGTGAACGGCTCACTGGAGCCATGCTCGACCGCTTGACCCACCGGGTTCACATCCTGGAAGCCAACGGCCCCAGCTACCGGCTCCAGGACGCCAAGGCCCGGCTCAAACGCCGGTAGAACAAGAAGACTCCACCCGCACGGCGGCGCGAGCTTTGGCTCCAACAGCCCGCCGCCGTGCTGCTTTACCTCCCGAGGCTGGGATCCTGCCCATTCCAGGACTTGACCAACACCCTCTCCAAAGCCTTCATCCCACTCACGGGTGCCGCACTTTTAGACCGCCACCCGCCGCACTATTGGACCGCCCTTCACAAAGGTTGGCCGTCTATGACGGCGCTTTGCAGACCAAGCTGGCGCTGCGCCTGTTGCTGCTCACTTTCGTCCGCACCACCGAGTTGCGCGCGGCGGAATGGACCGAATTCAATTTCGACAAGGCCGAGTGGCGCATCCCCGCCGCGCGCATGAAAATGCGCGAGACACATATCGTGCCGCTGTCGCGTCAGGCCATCGCCGTGCTACGGGAATTGCAGATGAGC
>CAIPWR010000128.1 GCA_903868795.1 uncultured Spartobacteria bacterium
GACTCCGGTGTACTGGATGACACGGGTGGCCTGGTAGTTGTGGTAGGCTCCTCCAGCGAGGCCGTTGAGGTAGAGTCCCTTGCCATCCTTCTGGCCGTAGGTTCCGAAGACTCCGAAGCGGACGGCGTTGTCGGTAAGGCTGCTACCGGTGCCGAGGCCCGAACCATTGGCTCCACTCTTGGTGTAGGTTCCCTGGTAGCCGGCGTAGATGCCGCTGGCGACTTTGTCGTTCCACTTGTAAGTGAGGCCGGTGGTGACCCCTCCGCTCTCACTGTTGTAGCCCGGGAGCATGTTGGCGCTGTTGGCTTGGGCGAAGATGCCGTTGCCATCCACGAACATGCCCCAGCGGTTGTCGAGTCCGGGACGCAGGATGTCTTTCTTGGAGTCGAGGACGCTCTTGCTTCCGTCACCCTGGCCTTCCTGGAGCAAGGCGTAGTTGTCGGCCAGTCCACTCATGCTGAATCCCCCACCCTCGGCCACACGCACTCCCCAGAGGCGCTGGTTGAGTTCCATGTTCTGGGCGTTGGCTTGGTTGAAGGCGATCGTGGCCATCTGCTGGTAGAAGGTCGGCATGATCGCATTGAAGGCTTGGTTGTACTGGGATGCTGTGAGGCTATCCAGGGAGGTGGAGACCACGAGTTGGTCGCCGCTGGTAGCCGGGATGAAGCTGTTCAGTGCCGTCGCCACGTTCACTTGGTTACGGTTGGCTGCAAGCTGGGTGTAGCTCTGCGGGGCAATGATGATGCTGGCGGTCGGATCTCCTTCAATCACGAGGCGGGCACGCTCACCGGCAGGGGCGATAATGGAATCAAAGGAGCCATTAATTGGCCCGGTTGTGATCAGGAAGGTATCCTTGGTTCCAAAGGCCATCGGGGAGGCAATCACAAGCGATCCCCCGAGCGTAGCTGAACCATTGATGGTTGTGAGGCTGGAAGGGGACTGTATCACGAACATACCGCCATGCTGAATTGTTAGGTTCCCGTTGATGATGCCTCCGGTTCCCGTGAAGATTGCACCTGGCGAGATGTTTACGCTGGAGGCAGAAACTGTTCCCCCATTGGCAAGAATCAGTGAGTTACTTGCCCCAACTGTAATGATTCCGCTGTTGGTCCAGAGCGATCCTGCTCCCGTAACCAGCACCGAATTGCCAACGCTCACGTTATTGGAGCTGTTGGTATATCCGATGAATGCCGAGGCACTGATCAGTTTTCCGCCATCAGAAACAACCAATGAGTTATCGGAAGAGCCCTTCCAACCCACATAGAGAGTACCTGAATTGCTCCAGACGGATCCGGATCCTGTAATAGTTGCCGTGTTATTGGAGCAGTTAAGCCCACCCACATACCCGGTCGATGAGGAAACGGTAGCACCATTGGAAATGGTCAGGCTGTTATAGGATGATCCATTATAGATGGTATCACCTCCAAAAAAGTTCGAAGAGATCAATCCGTTACCACCTACCGCTAGGGATCCCCCATTCTCCCAGGTAGATCCTGCTCCCGTAACGATCACCGAGTTGCTGTCAGCATTTGGCCCAAAAGGGAGAACATTCGACAATCCACCGATCACACCGGCAGCATCCTGAACCGTAGCACCGTTGGAGATGACCATCGTGTTGGCTGAACCACCTGCTCCGATTGCAATGACTGAGAAGCCCAAGCCGGAGTTGGAACCTGTCACCGTAACGGAGTTGCTGGGTGAGAGGAATCCGACCAAACAGAGATTCGTGTTTACCCCGTTATCTCCCACAACCAAACCCCCGTTGGAAATCACCAAGCTGTTGCCAGAGCTCGGAGGCAATGCAAGGTTACTTTCCTGAAGATTGACGAGAGAGGTGAAGATTGCCGAACCCACGAATAATTCACCTGCTCTTAGAATGGAGGAGTTCGGTCCATTGGTTCCGGTGACGGTTACCGAATTGGAGACCGAGGAGAAGGCGCCAATCAAGACCAGGCTGTTGGAGGCATTAACGCTTCCTCCATTCGTCACAACAAGGGAACCCGAGTAGTTGAGGAGACCCACATCGACAAAGGAGGAGAAAGAACCATTATTCGTAGCAGGATTGATCGATCCCGAGACTACCGTGGTACCCCCATAGAAAAGCGAATATCCTGTGTAGTTATTGCTTCCTGCGAGATTCAGGGTTCCCGTTCCAAGAACAACGATTGAAAGCGCATTGCTACCCCCGTTCAAATCCGTGAGATTGCTTGAATAGGTAAAGTTGGTCCCCGTGGTGTCAATGCCCAACCTTGCTCCGTCAAGGAATCCATTGGTTGAGGAGGCATTGCCCAGAAGCTGGTTGATATTCGCCTCGGTGAAGGGATTCGTGCCGCCGACTGTGAAGATCGCCGTGGCATTGTTGGAGACGATCAGATTCGCAGCAGTCCACTGATTGGTATCCCCTCCATAGAGAGACTGCGTTCCAGAGAATTCCATGGAACCATCAATAATTCTGGTCACTCCGGTGTAGTTATTGCTTCCCGTAAGGATCGTGGTGCCAAAAGAGGCCAGCTGGTTCAGCGATCCATTGCCCGAGATGTCACTTGAAAGGATAAAGGGGTGGTATTCAAAGGTGTGTAGGTTCGTCGAGTAGCTGTAGTCGCCTTGGTTGAAATTGATCGTTCCTGTACCGGCACCAAAGGTGATCGTCGGGGTAATCACGAACGCCTGACTTCCACCCGAGCCAAGGAATCCTCCTCCATTCGTGGAACCGATATCCAGGGTACCAATCGATCCGCTGTTGGATGCGATCACAATGCCGCCGTTTGCGACAATTGTACCCCCGTCGGTCACGATGAAAGTCCCACTACCAGAATTTCCGATCGTGAGGACTCCGTTGTTGCTCATAAGCGAGTTGTACCCAGTTACCAGTACGGTGTTGTTCGTCGCGGTATCCCAATCTCCAATCGTGGAGTTACCTCCCACACTGACGATACCCCCATTCGAAATCACGAGGCTGTTGTCATGTCCGGCAAGACCAAAGGTAAGATTACCAGAGTTCAACCAGTGCGATCCCTCACCAGTCACCAATACCGAGTTATAAGCATCCGAAGGATTGATTCCGTCATCATACGCATTCACGTTCACTACGAACGCTCCAGATGATATGACCATCCTATTGGATTGTCCTCCGTAACCAATGTAGAGATCCCCAGATACATTCAGCGACGACCCTGAGCCATCGGCGACAAGTAGATTGCCAATAGAGTTGGAGGCATATCCAACAAAGAGGTTGAAGCTGTTAATAGTCGCACCATTGGAAATCACCAAACTGTTGCCGCTGCCAAGATAGCCGACATAGAGGCCACCCGAGTTGGTCCAGAGCGAGTTGGATCCCGTCACCGTGACCGAGTTGTTTGCGGAATTACTGTCGAAACCGATCCACCCGTTGACACTGGACATAGTTCCTTGATTCGAAATCGTAAGGTTGTTTCCGGAGCCTGCATAACCGACATAGAGATCACCACTATTGCTCCAGAGCCCTCCGCTCATTGTCACGGACCCCTTAGAGCCGGAGTTGTAACCGATATAGCCCGTCGCATCAGAAACCGTCCCGCTTCCCATAGTCAGGCTACCCGAGCCGGAGTTTCCCACAATGAGATAACCACTGTTGCTCCAAGTGCCGCCATTCACCGTCACCGAGTTGTTTGACGAGTCTGGATTTACACCGATTTGAAGTGCCGCCGCGAATACCTTTGCTCCATTTGAAATAACGACAGAATTAGAAGAGCCATCATTTCCAACAAAAACACCCCCCGCATTGCTCCAGAGTGAATTGGAACCGTTCACAGTGACAGTGTTGCCAATCGCAATATTGGAATCGCCAATGATGGCATCTCCCTCATTAATGACAGCCCCTCCGTTGGAAATTATCAATGCATTGGAGACGCCGTACTGACCGACATAAAAATTTCCCGTCACGTTCGTCCACTGGGCACCACCGGTGACGATCACCGTATTGCTGGAGGATCGGGAATCCGGAAAATTGTCGTAAGCTCCGATATAGACTCCGCCCGGAAGACTCGTGTTTGTCCCGCTAACAAGAATGGCCTGATTGGAGAGAGCAAGAAGGCTTCCCGAGGCATTTTCTCCGCCCACGTCCACTTCACTCCCAACATACACCGAGCTGCCAAGACCGGTTATGATCGCGGTATTACTATTTGCGGTTCCCTCGTAGGCGCCGACGCCGAAATAGTTCCCAACAACAACCGTTCCTCCGTTTGAGACAAGTAGTGTATTTCCAGTACCGTAGTGGCCGACCACAAGAAACTCATTGGACCATGAGGAACCAGAGCCCGTGACTACTGCCGAATTGCCCGATGAGTTACTGTCCCATCCGATGTTTGCAAACCAATCGGATACCTTTCCTCCGTTGGAAATCACAAGGCTGTTGGAGGAACCGTAAAACCCGACATTAAAACCATCCACCTCCGTCGATTGCGCTACCAGAGAGGCCCCTCCGGCAACAATCACTTCATTGCTATTGCCGCGCTGACCAATATTGAAGTAGGTGCCGCTATTAGTGAGTCCCGTTCCTTCGCCATCCAAGGTGAGCGTGTTTTTTGAGGACGGAGCATAGCGACCGATCAGCACATTTCCGTCAATCGAAACACCCGCTCCTGCATTCACCGAAAGACTGTTGCTGGATCCGTTATATCCAAGGAGAAGATCTCCGGCATTGCTCCAGTGAGAATTCGCTCCGGTTACAGTCACGCTGTTATTGGAAGAAGCAGCGTCGTAACCGACATAACCATTGGAATTCACCACGACACCTCCATTGGAGATGACCATGGAGTTACTACTGCCGGCATAACCGACATAGAGATTGGCGGAATTCGTCAGCAACGTATTGGTGTTGCCAATGGTGAGCAGATTATTAGAGGCCGTTGCCTCATAGCCTACGTAGGTGTTCGCGTAGCTGTTGGTCCCCGAAGTGAAGTTTGTTGATTGGCCGGATGTATTACTCCCCACATACAGATCCTGCGCGGAGAGTCGCTCCGCACCTGCCATGAGGAAAAACACCAGACTCAGAGTAAATAACTTTTGAGAATCAAACCGCGAGAAATTCGCAGAAAAGGTCCGCGATATAAGCTTTAAAAAACGACGTTTGTCTACCTTCATCCAAAGGTTTTATGCTGCAGCCCCCCCTTGGTCAACTCTCGTCGATCGGTTCCCAAGTATTTCTACAAGAGGAATTAGGAATTCACTTTAGGTTTCTTCGGGCCAGCCCCCAATCGAATAGCCTCCCGGATCACGGGGAATGGTAAGAGACGGCTTCCGCGCACAAGGAGTGCAAGCAATCTATTGGGAATGACCCCCGGCTTATCCTTTTCCAATCCCCGAAGGGCATCACGGACAACTAGTTCCGGAGATGTCGCAAAGGCTGGATGAGAGCGATCCATAGCGCGGATGGTTTCCCCATCACGGGTTGCCACTTGGAAAAACTCGGTCGGGACAGGCCCGGGACAGAGGGCCGTGACCGTGATCCCTGCTGGAGCCAACTCCATGCGGAGAGCCTCACTGAAGCTCGTGACATAAGCCTTGGAGGCGGCATAGACCGCCATCTCGGGAAGCGGATAGAAGCCTGCAATAGAACTGACATTCAGGATGCCTGCGGAACTCTGTCCCACCTGGGCCCGAAGCATCGGCAGAAGGAGGTGAGTCAGATGCGTCAGCGCCACAACATTCACCTCGAGAACAGGCGCAAGACGAGACCAGTCGGCATTATCGAAGGAGCCCAAGTCCCCGAGACCGGCATTATTCACCAAGAGATTTAGTGGGATCTCTTCGCGGATGATCCCGGCAGCCAATCGCTCACGCTCGGAGGATTGGGAAAGGTCCGCGACAATCGTATCGATCCGAAGATCGGAACGGGATGCTCTCAATTCCGAGGCAAGTGCCGTAAGGCGATCCTCTCGCCGACCAACCAGAATCAACCGGGCCGCAATGGGTGCAAGCTGACGTGCGAACTCGGCTCCTAATCCAGCCGTAGCTCCCGTGATCAGTGCGGTGCAGTTCTTGGTGGTGAAGCGTGTTCTTTTCATGGGTGCGCAGTAATAGGAAGGTCTTTCCGGAAAATCTCACGGATGGGGTGTTCATCCAAGACATTGGGTTCGATCCCTCCCAGATGATTTCCGTCGTAGAGCTGGATCCCGACATAGAAGAACAGAGGGGAGATCGGTGCCTCCTCTCTCACAAGAAACTCCTCGGCACGCCGCATGATCTCAAAGCGCTTCTTGGGATCCGTATCTGCAGCAGCCTGCGCCGCCTCATGGATCATCTGATCATAGGTGGCATTCCTCCATCCCGTCCGGTTGTTGCCGCTTTCAGAAAGAAAGAGATCAAGGAACGTGTTGGGATCCGGGTAATCTCCCACCCAACTGGAACGGGCGATTCCGAAATCCAACGATCCGAGGGAGTTCAGGTAGACCTTCCACTCTTGCCGCGCAAGCTGGACCGTCACGCCGAGTTGCTCCTTCCACATCGACTGCAACTCGACAGCCACCCCCTCGTTCAGCTCCCCCTCGCTATAGAGATAGGTGGTCAGAGGAAACCCCTTACCTCCAGGATAGCCCGCCTCTGCAAGAAGCCTGCGTGCCGCTTGCGAATCCTCAGGCAGCCCCTTGGGAGCCTCATACCCAGGAATGCCCGGAGGAACGAAACTCAAGGCATCCGACTCGCCGGCCCGAGTAATCTTGCTCGTAATCCTTTTACGATCCACCGCCATGGCGAATGCCTTGCGCACCCGGACATCGGTGAAGGGTCCCTTGGCGCAATTAAACCTCAGGAAAAAGGTTCCAAGGAAGGGTGCGGCATGGAAATCGGGACGCGTCTTGAGCGCATCCAATAGCGAAGGGGGAGCCAATCCCTTGTCCATGATCAGGTCGGCCTGACGGGCGGCATAGAAGTTGTAGGCGACATTGGCCTGACTGATGGGAAGCACCTCGACCGTGCGAAGCGAGACGTTTTTTGCATCCCAGTAGAGAGGGTTTCGTTTGAGATGAATCGCATCATTGATCTTCCAATCCTCAAGGAGGAAGGAGCCATTCCCGACAAGCTTTCCAGGCTTCACCCAGTCGTCCCCGTACTTTGCGATCAGATCGGTGCGTACCGGGTAGAGTGTCGGAAAGGCACAGAGATCAAGGAAGTAGGGGGTCGGTTGCCGGAGCGTCACCTGGAGGGTGCTCTCATCCAAAGCCTTCACCCCAACCGAAGAAAAGTCGGGAGTCTTCCCCACGGGACTGTTGGCAAACTCCTCGGCACCCTTCACCGAGAAGAGCTGGTAGCTGTAGGCGGAAGCGGTGGCGGGATCGAGCGTCCGCCGCCATGAATCAACGAAGTCTACGGCCGTGATCTGCTTTCCATCACTCCAGCGAGCCTCGGGACGGAGATGAAATGTGTAGCCGCAATGGTCGGGAGAGATTTCCCAAGACGAGGCAACTCCAGGTCCAGCGACACCAAAGCGATCAAAGCGGAGCAATCCCTCAAAGAGCGCATTGACGATGCGCCCCTCGGGTTGGCCGGTGATCAGCGCAGGATCGAGGGTCTCCGGTTCAGCTCCATTGATGAAGATAAGATCGGCACGGTCTCGATGGGGCGCGCATCCTGCTATCAGCAATAGGGCCAGCGCTAGGAGTGAGATCAGCGAGCGTTTCATGGAGCCGGCACCGCATAGGTGCAGGGCATCCCACTGGCAAACTCTTGCAGGCTTTGAACTGTCGTCTCCGCGATATTGCGCAGGGCATGCTGGGTGAGAAAGGCCTGATGGCCTGTCACGATGACATTAGGAAAGGTGAGCAAGCGGGCAAAGGTGTCGTCGCTGATGATGTCCGAGGAGTGATCCTCAAAGAAAAGGGACGCCTCCTCTTCGTAGACATCGATTGCCAGGAAGCCAACCTTGCGACTCTTGAGAGCCTCCACCACGGCGGGCGTATCCAGCAGCGCGCCACGACTCGTATTGATGAGAAAGACACCATCCTTCATCATGCCTAACGCGGTTTGATCAATGAGGTGGAAGGTCGAGGGTTGAAGAGGGACATGAAGCGTCAGGATGTCGGAGTAACGGAAGAGCTCCTCACGCGTGTCGACATAGGAGGCCAATAAAGTCACGGTCTCATTCGGCTCATCGTCATAGGCGAGGATCTTGCACCCGAAGCCGCTGAGCAGCTTCACCACCTCGGTACCAATCCTCCCAGTTCCGCAGACACCGACGGTCATGTCGCGCAGTTCAAAACCGCAAAGACCCTCAAGATTGAAATCCGCGCGCCTCACACGGTTATGCCCTTCATGGATGTGACGTCCGAGGGTCAGGATCAGGCCAATCGTGAATTCCGCCACGGCATTGGGTGAATAGGCAGGCACATAGGCTAGCGAGACCCCGAACTCGCGAGCCGCTTCGCGATCGATCTGGTTAAATCCCGCACTGCGTGTCGCCAGAAAGCGCGTTCCACCTGCAGAGAGTTTTTCCAGAACAGCACGATCCGCCAGATCATTCACAAAAATCAGCACCCCCTCGTGACCGGCAGCTAACGCTGCCGTCTGTGCGTCAAGACGAGGCTCCAGAAAGTTGAAGACGATTAATGACCCCTCCGCCGCCTTCTCAAGCACAGGGCGCTCGTAGCGCTTGGTGTTGAAGACAGCGACCTTCACAAGAAATCAGTTCAGCGGGGTTACCTTTTGAGCGCGATTGGAGGCACGAATCACGTCGCGGTAGTAGTAGGCGGCGGGCTTGAGGACTCTGACCTTGTTGGCGGAATCCATGCTTGAGAGACCGAATTTCGGGACATAGCCGTAATGCCACTCGTAATTGTCTGCGAGAGACCAGACAAAATAACCTTTCACATCATAACCCTCGTCCATGGTCTTTCGGATTTGGGCAATGTGGTCATGGAGGTAGGAAAGACGCTTCTTCTCGTCCGTGGTGGCGACTCCGTTTTCCGTGATCATCATCGGCTTGTCATAGCGCTTGCCAACGTAGCGGATCTGCTTACCGAGGGCGGCGGGATCGATTCTCCATCCCATCATCGTGTAGTGATGACCATGACGCGCTCCCTCCGAGAGGAAACTGAGTGGGCCGGCCACCTGACTGTAGTAATAGTTGAATCCGATGATGTCGCAGACATCATGAATCCGGTCGAGATGGTCGAAGTTTGAGTGCATGACCGTATTGTAGAGAAGACCGCCGGGATCAAGGGGGCCATGCTCCCACCACGGAAGGGCCTCGACGCTGAGTACCTTGGCCGAGGGCTTCAACTCCTTGATCCGGGCAGCGGCATCACGGAACATGTCGGCGCTGGCTATCGTAGCGGCTTCATACCCCTTGAAATCAAAGGTATGGCAGGGAGGCCAGAGCCCGATGATGTAAGCAGTAAGGACCTGTCCGTTGGGCTCATTCTCAGGGGCGTAGTAGGTCGCATAGGGAGCAGTAGCCCGAACCATCTTCTTGACGTAGAGATTCCAGCGTTCACGGGCGAGCGGATGGAGCCAGTTGGTCTTGCTGCTATCCTTGGTATCAGTAAGCCAGGCTGGGAAAGTGAAGTGCCAAAGAGTGACGACAGGCTCGATGCCCGCTTCCTTGAGTTTGCGGCACATCCTTACATACCCCTGAATGGCTTTCTCATTGTAATGGCCGGGACGTGGTTCCACACGCGCCCACTCGATACTGAATCGGTAGTGGGTTGCGCCGATCTTCTTGAGAGCGGCAAGATCCTTGTCAAAGTCACTCCAGGAGTAGAGAGCATCACCCACAATCGGAGCCTTTTTCTGCTGAACCAGCAGATCCCAGTCGCGGACATAGTAGTTGGGATCACCCGGTAGTACCCCTTTGTTTTCGTACTGAAGGCTGCTCGTGGAGATCCCCCAGGCAAAGGGTGCGTATCCCGTAAGCTTTTCAGCCTGATGGCAGGGAGCCTTGTCCAGGGGTCCTAGGGGATGGATGGCACACCCCCCGAGAAGCAGGAGCGGAATAACCGCGGCGATCTTGGGCAGTCTCTTCATGGCTGGGGTGTGGCTGAGGTTTTTTTCTTCATAAATGATGGGACAAGAAGTTCCAGATCTCCCACTCTGTTGCGGTAAAATCCACGCAGATCGGGAATAGTGTTATTCCAGTTCATGCGGGTCGCTGCCAAAAACTGATCATTTGTCATGATTCGGTCCAAACGGAGTCTCCCAGAGTGATTATTCACCTCATCGAAAGGGAGTGTGACTTTTCGGTATTCTGCCTCGGGAATACGTGCCTTCTGGAGTCGTGCCGGATCATAAATGGAAAGCCACCATCCGCCGTAGGCATCAGGTGCATCAGGCGGCGTCACCTGAAAAACAAAGTGACCGACCCGTATCCTGCCCCCCTTCTCATCCAGTGAGTAAAGAGCACCCACTTCCTTGCGATTGGTAAGAATTCCAGCCAGGTAAGCGCGGACGATTTTCTTGAATTGGGTGATCTTGTCACCACGTTCATAAATGCCGAACTCAATGCAGACGGGGTGATTGGGATCGCCGTAAACATTCATTTCCATTCGTTCATTAATTTTAAACGAGAGATAGGGAATATCCTTGAGGTAACCGTTATCGATGGTTGTTGCCGGGATCTGCCGGAAGGACTTGATGCTATCATCGGTACGCAGGTCCTGGACAATCATCCGCCATGGCGGAAGGGTTCCCGGATCGACGATGTCGGCAAAATAGACTCCCGAGTCAACCTCGTCATCAATGCGACGGATGTTGCTCTTGGGGATCTCGACCTCACCCATCTTCTGTTGCAACGTCACTTTCTGTGCATCATTCTTGAGGATCAGGCCATGGAGAACCCTGCCGTCATTCATAAAAATGGTGTCCGGCATCAGGCGCCTGGCATCCATGTCCATTTCCGCTCGCCCCGAAGAAAGCGGTAAGAGAAGAAAAATACAAAGAAAGAAAGAATGCTTCATGAAGGATTGCCTTCCCTGTTAGTTACTAGGCCTTCATCCATGCATCAAGCAACCATCCGCAACCTCTTCTGGGGAACGCTTCTCCCATTCATCATTCTCCTACCAGGATGCATCACGGCACCGCGCCATTACGTCCCTCCTCCCGTGGCCGTAATGACAAAGCCGCTGCCTAAGGAGCCCTTCTGGTGGGGAACCTCCACAGCTCCCTTCCAGAACGAGGACAAAGGGTACGTTCCGGGATCGAAATGGTATTTCAAGACAGACTGGGATCGCTTTGCTGAAGAGGGAAGGGCTCCGGTCCGCGGCGACACCGCTGTCTTCTCCTGGACCCAGTTCGACAAGGATCTGGCTGCCGTCAAGTTTCTGGGAGTAAATCACTTCCGGTTCGGGGTTGATTGGGCACGCATTGAACCGCGTAGGGGTGAGATCAACGAGGAAGCCCTGGCACGCTACGCAGAGATGGCCCACAAATGCAGGGAGGCGGGCATCGAGCCGATTGTGACGCTTTGGCATTTCACCTTTCCCGATTGGATCTACTCCAAGGATAAGTCGAAGGCCAACTTCCTCAATCCCGAGATCCGCTCAGACTGGCAGGCTCATGTTCGCCGCGTTGTGCGGGCGACCAAAGCAGATGTGCGCATCTATGTCCCGCAGAACGAGCCGAACGGCGCCCTGCAACTCGGATGGATCGGGGCCCACTGGCCACCGGGACTACTCGTCCACCCGGGCTCTTACAAGAAGGCGATGCGCGTTTCGGCGGACATGTTCCGTGATGCCGCAGCGATCGTCCGTGAGGAACGCAAAGACGCGTTGGTTATGGGAATCTACTCGCTGCCCTACTGGAAGAAAGCCCCATACGCCGACCCGACCCGCTCCATTTATCACCTCATGCTGCATCAGAACTACGACCACCTCGACATGGTAGCCGATACCTGTGATCTGATTGGAGTGAACTACTACTACGCCCAGCAGTGTAGTCTCCTGCGTTTTCTCTTCCGTCCTGTTGGAGAACATAACTCCCAATATACCCAGTTGGGTTGGGAGATCGCACCGACTGGGCTCTATCATGTGCTCAGGCAGATCTGGAGTCGCTATCATAAGCCGATCGTGATCTCGGAGAATGGGATCGGTACTCAGAGCGGGCAAAAATCGATCCGCTATTTCCGCGAGCACATCGCCCAGATGCGACGTGCCATGAATGAGGGTGTGGATGTGCGCGGCTACTTCCCATGGACCCTTGTCGACAACTACGAGTGGACCGAGGGTTGGACGCCAAAATTCGGACTCTTCTCGTTTGATCCGACCACGCACGATCGTATCCCCTCCCCTTCCGCTTACTGGTTCCGAAACTTCATCAAGGCATATCCGGAGCCATGAAAAAGAGGTTTCTAGGCTGAAGACTGAAGGCTTTTAGAGAGACAGAGAAAACCGATGAGCGATTTAGACCCTAAAGTTAAAATCTCATGCATCGTTGATGAAACCATCCGAGGAAGGCGTTCTGTGCGGGCCTTCTTACCGACGCCTGTTCCCAAGGAGACCATTCTGGAGATTCTCGATGTTGCCGCTCGAGCCCCCTCCGGAACGAATACCCAACCGTGGCAGACCATCGTCGTCACGGGTGAGAAAAAGGAAGCTCTCTCCAAGGAGCTCATCGAAACAGCACTCGATCCCGTCCGAGATGCGGAGCACACACAGGAATACTCCTACTACCCTGACAAATGGGTGCCTCCCTACATCGATCGGCGTCGCAAGGTTGGCTATGATCTCGATGGAATTCTCGGGATTGCCAAGGGAGAGAGGGAGCGGATGGAGCAGCAGTTTGCCCGCAACTACACCTTCTTCGATGCGCCGGTCGGCCTCTTCTTCACCATCGACCGGATTATGGGACAGGGAAGCTGGCTCGATTACGGAATGTTCCTTCAGAACGTCATGATCGCCGCGCGGGCCCGAGGTCTTGATACCTGCCCTCAGGCGGCTTTCTGCAAATACCACCGGATTATCGCTAGGCACCTGGAGATCCCAGGACAGCAGATGCTTGTCTGCGGAATGGCACTGGGATACGAGGATCCTGACAAAATCGAAAATACCCTCCGCACAGAGAGGGATCCTGCGTCCACATTTACGAAATTTGTGGGGTAAAAACTTGCCTGACCATGTTTCAGCGGTTTCATGTCACCATTTCGGATAATCAGACTCAGGGAGTGAACAATTTGTTCATCACAACCCTAAATCGGTAATAGCAGTCCATGATCAACTGGGGAGAGTTGGCGGTCAGGGTATTTCCAAAGGCATCCTTAAGGCCCGCAAAATCAGGAAGCGTGGGATCCGCAGGGTCAATGTAACGCTCGATCATCGTTGACCCCCTCTGATCTCCTATGACCTTGTCAGTGGATTCATTCCACTTCTGCCAATCGGCGTTTGTCACTCTCCTGCTTGTAACCTGCTGGAGAACCTGAACTCGATAATGCACCGTGTAGGTGTTCGATTTTGTGGTCAGTCTGGGATAAATGTAGGAATAGGGGCGTTCCCTCAGATTATCTCCCGTCATTCCCTTGCGAGTCGTTCCGGGATTGCCATACCACCAAGCTTTAATATTCGCATTCGCGGAGTCCCAGGAAACGATTGAGTTGGTGTTAACCAGGGAATTTGTTCCTGTTGGTTGTTGTGCCGGGTAGAGCCAGAGAGAACAGATTTCGGATGGGGAGTGAAAGATATCCCCATTCGCAAACCGCTGCTGAAATTGAAGCAATGTCTGATCGGGATGAATGGGGTAATGGAAGTAAAAGTTTCCCGAGTTCGACCCGAAGGCATTGTAACTCTGGGAACTCACCCTGGGGACCGTATCGCTGTAGTATTCAGAAGTAAAAAGTGAGTACTGATTGGTGCTGCGTAGCTTGTAATCGTACCCCCACTGATCATCGACAGCGGTAAGCATCACTGACTTCAGAACTCCACGTAATGCTGCGTCCCGATTGATATAGGAGAAGGGGGCGATCTGGTAATTCAAGTTAACCTTACCAGCCGTGGAGAACGGATCACTGATCGGATAGGGATCGACCACCGGCATCTGGAAGAAGTCGAGCAGCAGATGGTCGGGGAGAATGGTATTCGTAATCAAACTCCCGGCTTCATTGTATCCCGCCAATGCCGAACGTTGATCTCTCAGAGCGGAACTTAGGGACGCAGGATTCGCAGAATGCTGAAGGGTGAGCCAACTATTGGTCAGGATGGCAGGGGAAGGAGTCGTCGTGGAGGAGAGATTGGCAAATCCAACGGGTAGTGAACCCATGATGACCGCGGAGGGTACCATCCTGTTCGGAGAGAACATGTTGGTTCCGATCGGTTGGAGAGAGAGGGAAAAATAAGGGTTATTGTAATAGTTCGCGCTGTTGGTGGCACCATAACCCTCATCTACTTTTCCAATAAAGGGTCCGTCGGAAAAAAATCCGATCCCGTTGTCAAAATCCCCCCCGCGACTCCAAAGCCCGAAGAATGTGGAGTTTCCAAAGTTACAATCGGCGCTCGCATAGGGCTGGGAAAACTCACCGTCATAACTGTAATAGAAAGGGCCTCCCCTGCCAGGTGTGTGGCCGAATAAGTTCGTTCCTACTCCCGCGACATTACCAATCAGTGAATTAAAAGGCCCATTAGGGGAATATCCGTTCATGGCCGGCGGATAGAAGTAGGAGTTTCCACCAGTGGCACCTGACCAATTGGTACACTGCAGCGTCCCTAAAAAAGCGCCGTTCATTGGCAGAGAGCCGCTCCGCAGCGAGTGAGCACTTCGAATCATCGTGGGCCATCCGTTCACGGATACCTGCGTGGAATTCCCATAGAGCGGGTTCGTCGTGAAGAATGTGGAGGGAACATTCGACAAACAGGCTATCATGCGTGGATCGCCGTAGGTCAGATCGACGGACTGAACGGTGTCGGCAGTGAGTCTATTGAGCCCGGCTAACGTCCAGGGATAGGAGGGATCCGAACTGTTGGTCTCGCTGGTTCCCATCTCAGTTGCTATGAGGTAACTCTGGATCGAATCGGAAATGGCTTCGGTCATCCGCGAGTGATTTTTGATCGAGAAAGGGGTGACCTGGGACGATGCCGGATTGGAGAGCATGGGGTCAGCCTTATTGAAGGTCAGCATCCAGGTGGAAACGATGTCCCCCGTATTGGTGTCGCCGACTAGCGCATTAGAACTTGCACCACTGCTACCTGTGTAGATTTTGGAGCTGATTGGAGGATAATTCTGAAAGAGAGTATTTACAGATCCGTATCCTGAGAGCATGTAGGCTACCGGCAGCTTCGGGGTCGGGAAGGTAGCATTCGGGAAGGCAATCGCAAGGGACTGTATGGCAGTTCCCCCCGGCCCATTGAGAATGTTTTGGATCGTTCCTCCCGTGAAAGAAAAGGTATTCGTAGATGCAATTAGGACATTCGTTGCAAACAGGGAATTGGTTTCCGCATTGAGTGAAAGCTGCATTCCCAAATCGTAAAGCCAGTAATTCATCAGGGATGAGGCGTTGCTTTGGAAAAGTAGCCCCGGAGCGGTTAACCCCGAAGGATTGGCAGGAAACTGCAGGGATGTGCCGTTGACCGCAAAGCTTGATAGACCCGTTGCCTGGAAACTCATCTTGGGCTTGAGTCCCACCTGTCCGGGCGCGACATCAACAAAATCGGGAACATAGAGCATTTCAACGCGGGTTTGATAGGGCTGTAGAAGCGCGGAGTCCTTGTAAAAAGGATTCGGGATGTCGAAAGCTCCAGCAGTAGCACCCGTGGGTCTCTGCACACTCAGAAAGCGAAGCCCTGAATGCGTGGCAATTCCGTTGGAAGCCCCCGGAGTCGTCGAAGTTGTGAAGCCACTTGCCGAGGTCAACGTGGCATTGGTGGCAAGAACAACTGGATTGGGAAACGATATGAGAGAGTTTGAAAAATAGTAAATATTCGGCTGTGCCGTTGTGAGGAATTGTCCCGAAGTCGAATCAATCGTTGGATAGGTTCTTGTAGGGGATGAACCGGGACTATTCGCCGCCGAAAGATCAAACAGCGGATAGAGTTGTGCAAAATCGGGAAGCGGATTTGTAAGAGATGTGGAGTAGGAATTGACACCTGCAAAAACCGGAACGGGAAAAGAGATAGGAAAACCAAGGATTGAAATGGTAACGGTAGTCGTGAGCTGGGGTACCAGATTACTTGCAGGAGGGCAGGTCCAGGGATGCATGGGATTTACCTTGGCAGTCGCAAGCCCCAGAAACTCAGTAATCACATCCGTCCAGGAAGTCATCGAACCATCCGAGGCACTCAGCAGTGTCGTCCCCGTGGAATCGTAAACCATAGGACGACCGTTGGTGTGCACCATAAGCGGTGGTTGATTCGCCGCACGGGCTATAAACCAGAGGGAGGCGCCTCTCATCGTGGGAAACCTTCCTATACCGCGTGTCACCTTTCCATCAGGATTGGTCACCACAATAGGAACCACCTGACCCGATCCGTTCGTCAGATTCGTACTGCTGCCGGTAATCGCCGGGGGTGTCGTGTAGGAATTTGAAAACGAAGCCGAGGTCATTGTCGCGACATTCGTGATCGTCGAGCTATCAACAAGATTGATGCAGGACCTGATGTAATCGAAGAGCAGGGTGCAAATCTGATCTCCTTGGAGGGAATTAGAGCCGCCAGACCATTTGCCAGACGAGGTAAAGGATCCGATAAAGCCGGGAATCTGCGTATCGAAACTACGTCTCAGGTAGGAATAGAGAATCTGATTACGGCCCAACATATCATTAGTAGGGCTCGTCGCATCATACCTGGTGAAGTAATAGGCATTGGTCCCGAGCGTAGAGCAGAAAGCCAAGATCTGATCCGTCACTGTCCTGTTGGAAGCCGCAGGAGCAGCATAAGGATTGGCGACCATCTTCTGTCCAGCCGTAGGCACGGGCCATAGCGAGATCTTCGGTTTGTTAAGGGGATTGACCTCGGGAGCCCGGCTATCTGTCGTGAGGAAAAACCTCATGCGAGAGACATCACGGGCTTGAAAGTTCCCCAAGGGATTCACCAGGCGTGAGGGGGACGATTGATTTGTCGCGGCAAAGAAAAACTCATCCACCGAGGCGTAGAGGCGATTTGTCCCGAGTGAAGTGATCGGCCCATTGGTCGGCACACCGGAAACGGAGGTCAGAACACTTGCTGAACCGGCCTTTGAGCCACCCCAGGCGTATTTTGGGGAGATATTGGAGAGCACCGTCTGGTAGTAGTTCGTTGCCAGGGATGAAATCACCGGTGTCATCGTTCCGCTGACCTCATTATAGGAGGAGACTTGCGTCGGCAGGGCCGAAAGTATCTGGCGTGGTGAGGAGAGCCCCAGATAGCTCCAGAGAACGGGACTGAGACTTGTGGAGGCAGGATGACCCGGGTAGCGGTTGAACTCATGGGCGGCCGGAGGAAAGAGTCCCATCGCAACATCCTGCGATGTTGAAAAACTTGGAGGCGCCCAGAAGGCCCCTTCACTCGCGGTATTCAGGTTCAACTTGCAGGTTTCGTCATCCGTCCAGTAGGCGATCCTGGCAACAATGGGGTTCGCCTTGGAGGGCTGCTTGGTCGCATTGTTAAAAGTAGCTGACGTCTTGCTACTGGCATCGGGGGCAATAGCCGTTCCGTCTTTAAGAATATACAACCAAAGAACAGGCATAGCGGCTTGATTAGAAACCCCCGTGAGCAGGGGGGCATTGCTGATTGAAAAACCATCCACGAGCGCCGCTCCATTGGATATGTTGGTCATGTAGGGATCCAAGATCGGGTAATTGGTGTTTCCCCGCGAAATCACGGGTGCATTGAGATCGGTGTACGCAGAGGGTGATGATGTCCACCCGCTCGCAGGCAGATCGGAACTCACGGACACAGTGCTTGTGAAGAGATCGTTGCTCGCACTGTAGAGCTTGTAGGCCAGATAGGGAGCGGCATTAGTGTCGAATGTCCGGATAAGACCTGGTTGGGACGCCCAGCAGAGGGGAATATTGGAATTCAACGAGCCATCGGCATTGTGTGCCAAGCCAACTGTGGCATCCCGCAGTTGTGAAATAATGAGGTTGGCGACCGAATCGGCAAGATTGTGGGTCGTCATGGCGGTTGCCTCCGCCTTGGTACCGATCTGCTCGTTGGTGATGCTGGAGAAGAAGGCAACGATCAATCCGGTCACAATGACCAGAAACGCGAGAACGATCACAAGAGCAGAGCCCTGAAGCTCTCCCCTCGCACTCACTTCGCACGAGCACGTAATATTTTCTCTACCCTCGTGAGGATTAGAGAAATGTCGACACGCTTGCATGGTGCAAGCTACTCGCGAGTTATGCTCAACTCAAGGCTTCCAAGAGATCTTGAAGCCTCAAATAAGATTCTCAGAACCTTCGATAATCCCGGCGCAAGAGACCATTCCGACCTGGTCTAGTTCGTCTGCGAGCCGCTCCATTTTGCCCCCTTGATCATCACATCCGTCGTGAAGATCCGGTAATTGATTTGCTTGGCTGCGAGAATACTTCCCAAGTTGGTGAGATCAGTGGGAAGATTTGAGGCATATTGAAAAAGATTTGAACTTGAATACATGTTCATCAAATTTGAATACGTGTTCGCAAAACGCACTGCAGAGGTCTCATCCACAGCAACCATCGTTACCTGAATAACAGGAGGGAGCTGATTGTGGGTATTCAGATTGGCATCAATTGGACTATTCGAATTCAGATTTGTGGAAGAGTCATAAGTGAAATTGGGAGCAAGGCTATAGTTTGTGTAGCCATTTGGAGCCAAAGAATTCGTTACATTGTAATCAGCAGGCGAGAGCTTCGGCAGGATAATTAAAGCGATCACGTTCTCAGCGAGCACATGGGCAGGACGGTTTGTGGTAAGGATCATCGAATTGGAAATCCAGTCTATGTTGGTGTAGGAGCGATTTCCCGAGGTATAATTGTACACGGAAAGGTTCTCCGTCGGTTCCATCAACTCCATGAGGCGATAGCGGTATCTTGGATTATAGCCCTTTGCCAAAACAGCTGCCGGAACACCGTTTGTATCACTCGCGTATTCCAAAAAATAACCCCAGGTATTGAGCGCATTCTGGAGAATCGAGTTACTTGAATTAGTCGTGAACCCATTGGGTGCCTGAAAAAAGACCGACATGGTCGGTACCTTAGAAAGTGAGGCAAGGCTAGATAAAATCGTTTTTGTTGGACCGCTAAGAAAACGCAGTTCAGATTGCCTTTGATAGGCCGTGGGAACACCATTGGAATTAGTGACATAGTCGAGATAGGTATTGAGCGTTGCCTGACTGAGTCTGCGGGTAATGGTGTCAAATGCATCGCGTGCACCTCGAAACTCTTCAATTTTTCCACTGGTCGACTTCCAGGTCTTGGAAGTCTGATTCACCATGGTGAGAAGAAGGACGACAAGTAGGGCTAAGATCGCAGAAGCCACCAGCAACTCAGCCACAGTGAAAGCATCCTGATCCTTTCGGATATTTCCTTTGTTTCTCAAAGATTCGAAAATCATTTATTTCGCCCGATCAGGGTGGTAAAAGTCTGCACGTTAGGATTAGCGCCATTGGTGGCATTGGTACCTAATCCATTTCCAGGATTATTGGCCACCATAACGGTGACAGTTGCCAGATTTGTCGATGTGTTCCCGAGAAAGCTGGTTGAATTACCTCCTCCACTATTGGTGCCTATTTGAACGCTGACCCAATAAATACAGTTCACAGCGTTGGAATTCGTCAACTCCGTTCCCTGCTCATCGAAAAATCTGGTGCTATTCGTCAGATCTTTCCAATCAGCAATCTGCATATCATTGAAGACTCTCTGTGCGATCTGAGAACCAACAGCGGTGTTCATAGTGCTTTTGAATGTCTTCAGTCCACTGGGAAGAAGCCCGAGAAGTGCAACCAACGCAAAGGCCGCCACACCGACTGCCATCACAACTTCAACCAGACTAAATCCGGCTAGACGCGAACGTGTTCTTATACGGCATAGAGTCCGCGTAAAAGATTCCGAGGAATCAATGGAGGGTAGTGTCTGCACGTCGGGTAGATTCGTAATAATCTGAGATAAACTAACCTGTGGAGCCCCATTATCAAGAGAAGAGCGGGGTGAGAAGCCGTACAAAGTTTAAAGCGCTTTGGATTTCTGTTTTTTACCCGATGAAGATTGGGGAGCGGGAGGCGTTACCGAATCCAAGAGCTTCCGTTCTTCGGGCCTGAGATTGGCCATGTTTAACGAAGCGAGCTGTGCCTCGGAACTTTCTCCCTCCCCATTCGCCCTGAGAACAGCACCCCTGATGACCCTCCATTGGTCTGGCGCTAAGGTCCAGTCAATGATCTTCCCCTCATAAAGAGCAAGCGCTGCTTTGGAATCTCCTCCCCTGAGTTTTGCCAAGGCAGCAACGCTGATCCGGGACAGGTTATCCGGTTGATCCTCTAGAAGAATTGCGGCCATGGCAGATGCTTCTAAGACATCATCGTTTGCAAGCAACCTCAGGTAGGCCAGATCTCCCTTCGCATCAGCCATGCTTGGAGCGGCAGCCACGAGTTCAACGTACATCGGGATAAGTTCAACAGCAGGAGCATTTCGTGGCTGACAACGGATGAGGCCTATTAATCCTGGAATTCTGGTCGCACCGTCACGATCAGCCATTTCACGGTAAGCTCTCGCTGCGCGATCAGAAGCTCCGATTTGTTCCTCATAGCCCGCCACATAAGCTAGGGTTTCAGGTTTTTCAAGATGCAGTGCTCCGCCAACATTTCTCCATTCATCCTCGGCTCGGTTCTGATCACCGGACATCAAAGCGACACGGGCCAGAAAGAGATGCCTCACAGCATCAGGAATTCCGGCTCCTGCCGGTGAATCAAGCGTCTTGGATACCTCCTTCCAGTTCCCAAAAGCGGTCTCGGCATCCAGAGTAATGAGAAGCCAATCGGTATCCTTCAAGGGCCGCTCCGGACCCGCAACCTCAAGGACCTCCTCATGGAATCCCCGAGCATTAAGCCACCTAGCAAATTCAAGCGCCTCTATCCGTGAGGCAAGACGAAATTTTGATTTTAATCGCTTAACAATTTCCCCTTTTCCCGAAGGGTTCTGAAGGAATTCCATGTCGGCTGCGGTCAAGGAATCCATCGCCGTGTGACCTGGCAAGGTTTCAAGAGATTTTATCAGAGCGGTGATTTCTTCGGGAGAGAGAAGGCCCGTTGATCCCTGAGGAGGAGACAACACGATCCTTGCAAGCAGGCGCCATGCAGCCAACGAGATCTTCCCATGTTTTTTTAGAACCTGCTGAAGTAGTGACACCGCATTTTTCGACGCGTCGGCATTCTTGCTGGCAAGAAGATACACGGCTGCCTGAATTCGAAGCCTGGAAGTGTTGTCCTGAGAAAAAGAGACCTCATCGGAAAGACATGTCTCGGCAGCTTTGGGAAAATCGCCGTGCTGGGCCAGCAAGGATGCCACGGCAAGGGTGCGTAGGAGGAGTTGCTGCTCACTCAGTTTTGCAGGCAGGGCCTTGATCGCTTCTCTGACAATATCAGGGTGAGCAGCAGCAATCTCCAACTCTGCAATCCCGAGGAGTTCGTCGGGACTTGATGATCCGGATCGCATCCGCTCAAGAAGTTTTTTCATGGAGGGCTGATCGCCGGAGCGAGCATTGTAGAGTTCCACGGAGTGCTGGACCCTTGGACTTCCGGGAGAAAGAGCCAGTGCCTGCTTGAGGAGAGAAAGAGCCTTTGTCGGATCTCCCGTTGAAAACGAAAGTTCGGCATTTCCCACCAGAATACCCGAACGCCACTCCTTGGCTGCGCGGTAAAAGGGCGGCAACAGGATCAGCAGAAGGATCACACCGCCCCCAATGAGCAACCTGCGGAGGGTTTGCGGATAAGTGATTCCCGTGATTGACGGATGTGCTGGGGAGCGGCTCTCGTCAGAATAATCGGGAAGTTCCGAATGATTGTTAGGGGCTCCTTGAGCCTGTTGCGGATCGGTCGTTTCACTCATATTACCGGGAGGGTGTTTGCAAAAATGGGGCCGGGTTATCTTTTAAGGAATCTGCAAGATAACGTGCCAGCGCAGCACGCGCCTCAGATTCATCGTGAAGATTCCAGAGCGCGATCTCGACCATCCTCTGTCCCCTATTCCGTTTTCCGAACCTCACGTTTGAAATTCTAGCCATGGGCGACTGATCGGTAACGGGATGGTTTTCCAGTGCATCCGTCCCCTGCTCCATGATTGAGTGAAAGACATATACTGGCTGGCCATTCTGGGTGAAGAGCCACGCATGAAGGCGCGGCCCTCCGGAAGATCCGCTCTCAAAATCTGCAAGCGGTCGCTCCATATGCATTCCCATGCTCGCAAGGCAAACCTCCGGACTATGCATCTGGACGGACTGTACGGCTGTCCTGCCCGCCGGCCACTGAAAGAAGAACACCTGCCCCATCTCGCCACGGGCATTGATCCATTTTTCTGAAAATCCCTCCGGATGGAAAAGCATGCGAAGCGTTCCCTCTGCTACGGGAACGCTCGCGACTCCAGCGACACCATTTCTCGGAGCGATCTTCCAGGCCCAGTAATCTTCTCTGGGTAGATCATGCATACCGAACCAGATCTCAGTCAGCACCAGAGAGCCTGTGAGAATCAGCAGGGCAACAATCCACAATACCATATCACCAAGCGAAGAGCTGGCGGGCACTCTACCACCAGAGAGGTGCGTCCCTGCTTTGGCCTCACGAAGGTCAACCTGAGATCTCAAGGAACGCCAGTGGAACGCACAGGCAATAACGAGCAGAAAAGTCATCAGGAGAATACAAAGTCCGGCGGAATCGTGCCATTCCGGAACTGCTGCCATGCCTTGCCGGGAAGCGACAATTCCGAGGAAGGAGCTTCTTAAAATATTTCCTGCGAGCGCTGCCAGAAGCGCCACGACAAGCAGCATGAAACGCCTTGGAATCGTTAACCGAAAGATCTCACCGAAAAACAGTGCCACCATCAGACCGCTCTGCAGGGAACGGATGCCACTACATGCCTCCTCGATTCCCAGAATGCCCGACGAGGTGAGGATCAGATTTCCTTGCCGCAGCGCCTCATAACCGCACCAGTGCAGGATTTCGACGGTCGTGGCAGCATTCCACGACATCAGGAGGGACATCAGGGATTGCTCAAAATTACGGGGCCACGGAACAGCAATCAAAAAAAACACCACGGGAAAGGCGAAGTGCCTTAACCACGGGATCCCACCCTCCTGGGCAATCAGGCCAAGGCTGATGATAATCGTTGCTATCGCTGCCACTCCTCCAAGTGGACGCCAATCGGGATTGGCCTCGGCTACCGGAATAACAGCCGCCAAGAGTGCGGACGCAATAACGATGCCCACCCCAGCTAGGATCTTCACCCATTGTGCGGGGACTTCTGGCGCGGGCCTGTCTTCCCAGCGCTTCAACATCAGCCCGATCATAAGCAGCGGCACCAGGAGGCCATAGCTGTACTGAGGATCAATCCTCCAGTCGTTCCACACTATTCGGATCACCGCAAACCACGCCACTACTGCCAGAAAAGGGGCCAACAAAAGACGCACACGGAAAGCGTCGTTGTTCAAGATCCTTGTAGCATCACCCATGACTCATCATCACCCGAAGTAGTTATTCAATCAAGGGAAGCGAGGGACTCGCCAGCACTTGTGCTAACGCCCTTTGCCAAAGAGTACCACATGGAGCGTCTTTAAGAGAACCTCGGCATCCAGCCTCATCGAAAAGTTCCGTATATAGTAGAGGTCATAGGAGAACTTTTGGAGCGTATCATCAAGCGACGCCCCATAGGGGTAATGTACTTGAGCCCATCCAGTGATGCCAGGGCGGACCAGATGTCGGAAGTGATAATGTGGGATCTGCTTTTCGTAATCACTCACAAGACGCATCCACTCGGCCCTGGGACCGATCATGCTCATATCCCCGCGCAGCACATTCCATAGCTGGGGAAGTTCATCCAGACGTGTCTTCCGGAGAAAATTTCCAACCTTGGAAACCCGGCTATCACCTTCCCTCGTATAGCCGTCGCCCCGGTCGCTGCCGACACGCATGGTACGGAATTTATAGAGAGTGAAGGGTTTCCCGTGAACTCCCGCCCTCGGCTGGGAATAGATGATGGGAAATCCATCAAGGATCATGATGGCAGCCGCCGTTACCAGCATAATCGGAGCCACTAGGACGAGAAGGAACAGAACGAATACGAAATCAAGAAGCCTCTTCAATGCAGAATAGACCGAATGCTGAACCAGGACGAATTCCGTCTCGAGCGGCCAAGCAGGTCCCAGAAGCTGAAGTGGTATCCTGACCCAATAGTTTTCGTAAAAAGATTCCATCGTATAAACTGGCAGTTCCTCGAAATGGATGACTGAAAGGCGTCTCACGACCTCCGGATCCAACTGATCCAGATCGGCAGCAACCACGATGGCCTCATATCCCAATGCGTTCTCCTGACCGAGATGAGGGAGCAGATGAGCCGCCTCCAGGATGGGGGCCGAGGTTCCCTTTCCGGCAAACGATTTGAAGCAAAGTTTCTTATCGGCCGCCACATAGCGAACCCCCTGATGCTGGCCGCTGGCTTCATAATCGCTGTGGAAAACAGGCCCGAGGCAATCATCGACGATCACAAGAAATTTCCCCTCGGCGCGGAAGGTTGCGGCCCAGAACCAAAAAGACCGTCTGTACAAAAGCGAGAACGCCGCAAAAAGCACAAACGTCGTTGTGAAGATCGCCCTGCTCGAAGTCGGGTGAGGCCCAAAGGAAGCAACGACATAGAGAAGCAGGGCCGCCGCCGCCAACGCACAAGCACAGGCTATCAGATGCTCGCTTGCATACCGCAGGGAGGCAAAATCCATCCGCACCCTGTACCCCCCGACCAAGGCCAACGACACCATGAGGATCACCATCGGCAGAAGGATGGCAGAGAGAGTGATATTATTGTATCCGCCGGTTACTTGGGAGAGAGCTAAATAAATGATCCCCCATAGCAAAATATCGAAGAGTGCGCAGAGTGGTGCGAAGAGCATCTGCCTCTTGGATCTCTTGGATCTCTTGGACTCACCGGACTGACCATTTGATTCCCTAGCGGAGGGATCGATAGTCATTGGATCGGCAGATTCAGGAGTCAACTCAGGGGATACTGGGATCATGAGTGTGATGGTGCCAATGACATCTGCATCAGTAGAATCAGAATTTCTTCCGATAGCAAGAACGGGGCGGGTCAATCCAGAGCCTTCATGACAGGGAGGATTTGCATCACCTCCATCAGAATCATTGGCGAAAGATCCAGAGCCTTGAGAGCGACGCGAGCCTTATTCCCCTCACTCTTTACGAGATCAGGATCAGCTCGATAGCGGAGTATCACCTCCGCGAGGATGGCGTCATCGCCTGGAGCAATCACCTGCCCGATACCGTGCTCGAGGATCATTCGGGCCACCTCGGAATCCTTGGAGCCAACAAAGAGCGTTGGACGCGCCGCGGCCATCACTCCATAAAATTTACTAGGGACGACCAGTCCTTCCATCCCCTCCTTCATTGTCACGAGATGAAGATCACCCGTTCCTAGACTTTCGGAAAGTGTTGCTGCGGGTTGCGGTGAGAGGAATCTGATATTTTCAAGTTTCCGAGCGAAAACCTCCCGGCGGATCAATGACTCCTCTGGCCCCTCGCCCACAAAGAGGAAAAGGATATTTTTCTCCCCTTGCTCCTGAAGCCGTCGTGCAGCTCCGATAACCGTCGTAAAGTCGTGAGCCCTCCCCATGTTCCCGGAATACATGATGACGAATGCGTCACCTATACCGTGGGTCTCACGGAGAGCATTTCGCTCGCGCGGAAGGGCACAGGGAGTTGGTACGATCTCACCTTCCAGACCCGCGTTGGGCACCACTCGAATCGCTTCTGAAGAAATCCCTCGTCCCACAAGCCGTTCAGCCATGCAGCGCCCGACCGCGAGCGTCAGATCATGGCGTTGAATACCCCAGGTTGAAAGCCGTCTCAGTATGCCGGCCAAGAAGCCTCCTTTTGGTAGCACCCCGCACTCCTCGGCCACTTCAGGATAGAGATCCTGTGCCCAATGGATCGGACGAGATCCTTTCGTCGCTTTGATAATTGGGCCAATGACAACTAGCATCGGGGGATCGGTCTTCGTCACCACCACATCGTGGCGCGGTAGTCTGAGAGCCTTCAAAAGAAGACCAGGAATCATCAAGGCATAGCCAAGTGCTCGGGCAACCAGGGTCTTTTTGGAAAAAAGAATCCCGACACGAAAGATCCGAACTCCATCTTGCACAGTCTCCCCGGCAGATTCTCGGGAAGCCGCCGTGGCAAGCACGGTGACATCCCATCCAGCTTTTACAAAGGAACGAGCCGCATGCTCCAGCACCCGACCGGTCGCTCCTGAATCCGGGGGATACACTCGATTGATAAAGAGAATGGAGGGCATCTAAAAAGTCTGAAGGATAAATGTTAAAGGCTAAAACGAAAGCCAAAGGATCTCCGCACAACTTGCTATTAAGGCTTTTCTCCCTTGGTCCCCGTCTCTCGGCGCTCGTCCAGTCGCGGGGATACGCCGTACAGTATCCAGTATTCGGCAGTTTTCAGAAATTCAAGCGCCGCGAATCTGTTGACATCACTGCGTCCTTCGGGAACGCCCCACCACCCTATGGAGGCATCCGTCACCCCGAAGGCGATCCCAGGCATCACCTTCCGGAAGGTTGCCAAGGCACGCCTAGTATGGAAGGGAGAGGTGACGATCAATGCCGACCGAACCTTTGCAGCTTCCAACATCGGCTTTAAAAGCACTGCATTGGCGTGAGTGGTTCTCGCCTTGGACTCCACAGTGATTGCCACGGCAGGAACCCCCCTCTCCAAAAGAACCTTACGAATCGTACTGGCGTCACCAATACCAGTCACAAAGACCTTGGACGCCACACCCAACTTGTAGAGACGGGCCGCCTCCTGCGGACGCGCAAGCGGCTCCCCTCCCAGGACAATAAGTGCATCGGCATGCCTCATAGGAACGGAGACAACCAAATACTCTTTCCAAAAGTGAGTAAATCCGGCCCCTCCGATAATAAAAAAGGCGCAGGCAACAAGTGCCAGCGCCACGAGGAAGAAGAACTTTTTCATCAGCTGCTTCGAGGAACAGCAGGATTACCCACCAGCACTTGATCCGCACCATGGCTTTTCAGAACGACTGATCCAGCCGAGCAGAGCGTTCCTTTACCAAGAGTAACTCCGGCTCCGATAAAGACATTCGCAGCGATCCAGCATCCCTCCCTGATCGATATCGGTTTCGTCACGAGATCGAAATTCTCACTCTTGAATTGATGTGATCCCGTGCAGAGAAAAGCTCTCTGTGAAATACAGACATGAGAGGCGATCGTCACTTGATCGAGACTCAGGATCAGCACCTCGTCACCGATCCAGACATGATCCCCTAGGGTTACCTTCCAAGGGAAGGTAATGTTTACCCGAGAACGAATCACCACACCCCGCCCCACCTTGGCACCGAAGAGACGGAGCGCAGCGACCTTGATAGATGATGGAATCGGAAACCATGGAGCGAAAAGAACCGATCTCACCACCCACCACAGGGCCTCCTTGATCTTGGAAGCCCCTCGGCTGAAATAAGAGTTATCGTAGTGATCAAGTCTCATTCAATTGGTATGCCCTCAGATGATCATCGTGGGCCAGCAACCACGCAGTGACGGATAGTGGATTTTTAGGGAGGGATCGGAGCGGATCCAGCCGGGATGACCGCGATCATCCACAAAGGCCACCCCGATCGGCATATTCGGATTCTCGTCGGCCAGTTGTGTCATCTCCTCACGTGCACTATCGGAGACAGTAATCCACTCCTCCTTCAAAGCTACAGGATCGAGCTTGCGTGCTTGAATTTCCTCAAGCTTTGCCGGATCGATCCGAGCAAAACGGATCATCATCTTAAAAAGGGAAAGCGGATTGAATCCAGGGTCCTTGCCACAGGCGGCCCAGACGATGGCCTCCAGCGGAAAATGGCGCGTCAATTCCACCATATCCACATAATCCCTAGTCTCCATGCGCGCCGAGAGGGCCAACGCCTTATTGGTTGCCATGTCGAACAGATGCAACCTCCAACCCAGCAGATCATCTTGGACAATGGGGAAAAACCGGAACGCTGAATCCTGAGCCCAGTCGAGCTCGACTTTCTCAGAACCCCTTATCACAGAAGCCTTGCGGAATGAAACCGGCTTTGACCACTCCCCGTCACGTTCCACCTTAGTGACTTCAAATCCAGCGGATTGGAGAGCCATTAGATCCTTCAGACTTGAAGCGACCAGATCCTCCACGGCCTCGTGGAAGAAATCGAAATCCCGTGAGTAACGTGCCGAATCCTCAGGGGCATTCAGCACAAGCCCCCCGGCTACATGACTACTCTCGGATCGATTCCCCGCAAGAACCGCCATCACCTCTTTCTGAAAAGCCGTGAGGGGCATGGAATTATTATCTAAAGACTGCGCTGCAGATCCGCGGCGGCAGCCCATGCCTTTTTATCCCCATAATCACGGAGGTGTTCGATGACCAGCCTCACATCATCGGTAAATCGTACAGTGGCGTCGGGATGGCGAAACCAGAAGCACTCGGAAAATTGCTGAACTAGCGCAGTCGCACGGGCAATCAACTCGGGAGAAGCCTCAACTCGTACTGGGAGATCTATGGCCGATCCAGTAATCATGCCTTTACATTAGGCGATACCATGGGAATTGACAACTGCTGGCAAGACAGAACCCTTCACCGACTCGCTATCACCGATCCAGGTCGTGTTCCACCTCCCAGCATCCAATCGTAAACTTGCTTCATCTCTTCAGCAACCGTCTGCCAGGTGAATTTTTGCCGAACCAGCTCTTTGCCCCTAGCGCCCATCTCTTTCAAATCGGCATCACTCATGGAGAAGAGGGAATCAAGTCCCTCCGCGATGCTCTCGACCCCCGTCTCGACACGGATTGCGGCATCGGCGTCAAACCCCTCCGGCAGATTGCATTCAGGAGTCATCACCACAGGCAATTGGTACGACCACGCCTCCAGCACCGACATTGGAAGCCCCTCGCTAAAGGAAGGGAGGACAAATGCATCAGCACTGCGGAGCAATGACTTCTTCTCCTCACCAAAAGCCGGTCCGTGGAAAATGACATCGGCATCTGACTGCTCTCTGTTGATCGCAGAAGCTCGTCTTTCGAATTTTATCCTCAGTTCTTTGCAAAGCTCAATGAGCTCAGCCTCATGACCGCCCTGATCCCAGCCTGCGATCACAAGTTGCCAAGGGCACTCTTGTTTTAACCTTCCGCTTTTAGCCTTTATCCTCTCTGCAAACGCCCTCAGGGCATTTGGCAGCCCTTTTTTCGGATGAACCCTCCCCAGAAAAAGCAGTGTCTTTTTCCCCCCTTTATCTACCTTCAACCTTTCAACTTCCACATGTTCTTCCTCCGGCAAATCAATCCCGTTCGGAATGATGACGATGGGATTTTTTAATCCAAATGTCCTGAACGACGTTGCCTCCGATTCACACAGGGCACGCATGACGGAAGCCCCTTGCAGATGAGCACGTTCATAGAGCCAGTAAGCCGGGATTTTTTTCCACCGGGAATTTCTTACCGCCCACGGATCCAACATCCCATGCGGCGAAATCATGTAAGGAATCCTGAGTCTTTTTGCATAAGCATGGGTTGCCATGCTCGAATAGATCCAAATTCCGTGGGTATGAATGAGATGGGGACGGTAGAGCTTCAGGAACTCAGCATACTCGCTAGAATAGCCGAACTGCTTAGGGCCTAGCGTTCTGAACGCTCGTACAGTCACAGGATCCCATGCTGCGATATCCACCTGTGTAAACTCGTCAAAGCTCCCAAGAATAGTCACCTCAAGTCCCGTTACCTGTAGCTCCTGGACAAGTCGACGTACACTCTCATACAATCCCCCTGCTGAACGGGAAACTGGTCCTGTAAGATTAGCAGTGCGAATCATAAAAAAGGTTGGATGCCAAGCTGCTAGCGGGGTCCGCGAAGCAACCCGTCACTTCTTGCAATCATCCATAGAGTCTAGTTTTCTTAAACAAGAAAAGCCACATTTTCCGAAGAATGAATACCCTCCCCCGTGCCCTTAAAAATACCGTCAGCTTGCTTATTCCAGCAATGTACTTGGGGATTGTACTGCTCTATGACTGGCAAGCCGAATATGAGACGATTTCCCCTCCTTTGCTTTCCATAGGGCTTCTGCTGTTTTCACTGCTGCTCGGACCGATATGGATTTGCTGCTGGGGAACGATTTATTCCCTCGTGGTGATGCAAATCCTCCTCAATCCTCAGTTATACGCATTGTTAAGCGCAGGAAATTTACCCGCCGAGTTGCATTCACATAAATTTAGATTAGTTGGCTTTATCTGCACCGCATCTTTTGCCTGTCTTTTTTCATATCTCCTAACAGCAACACGAAAAAGCCGAGATACACTGAATCAAGTCATCCTCAGCATGCCTCTTCCCGTAATCATTTCAGACATTGAAGGTAATATCCTGCATCTTAATGAAAAAACTAGGAGCCTTCTTGAGCTGGGTGAAACTAAGGAATATCCTAACTATTTCGATGCTTTGGCCCCCAAAAGGAAACAAGGAAAATGCATTTCTGCTTATCTCTCCCTTTTCCAAGAGAGAACTCAAAACGGATCCCCGAAGGAAACTCAACTTCAACTAGAAATCGAGGGACAGCCAATCATTGCTCAAGTGAGTATTCTCAACACAAAGCCTCGCCAACTCGTCACCATACTCTCCAAGCAGGGCTAATTCTCAGGGCTCAAAAGCACCTGTCGGACGAATGTGTCTTTTGCCTTTGTCTACCTGCGTATCATTACCCAAAGAATTAGTCGATCGAGCAACCCAATTTTCTTTATTGGTATTGAAAACGCAGCCTGAAGGGCCCCAGTCAGACCCGAAGCAAAACGATCAGGCCCCCACTCTGCGATGACCTCACGGCTTCTCGCCCCCATCCGCTCCCGGGCATCCTCATCGGAGGCAATCCTCAGCATCAGATCGGCTATCTGCTCCTCGTTTGTGGGATCGAAGGTCCAGCCATTCTCACTCTCCCTCAACAGATCAGAGGCACAGCCACACCTATTACTTACTAGGACAGGAAGTCCCGAGGCCATTGCCTCGTTAACGACCAACCCCCACTGCTCTGTCGTGCTGGCATGGATGAAGGCCCCCGCCAGGGCATAATAAGCGGGCAGTTCTTCATATTGTTTGAAGCCCGGCATCTGAACACAATCCTCAAGCCCCAGATGGGAACGCAACTTCTCCAGTTCAGGCCTCAGATGACCATCACCAAGAAGGATAAGATCCCATGGGGCTATGCTCCCCGAAGCCGTTTCATTTATAGCCTTTAGCCTTTCGAATTTCGCCTTTTCTTGAGCCTTTCCCCGATACATCGCATAGGCCCGGAGTAGCCTAGGCAGATTCTTCTTCTCGATGAACCGGGCCGACGCCAGTAAATAGGGACTTTTCCGATTTAGTAAGTCTCCACTTCCGCCTTTAGACTTTAACCTTGGCTGGCCCAGCCGTTGCTTTGCATCCGTTACGGCGCCTTCAGTCTCGAAAAATCCGTTATCCACTGCATCGTATCCCAAAAAGATCCGATCCAAAGGCATTCCCAGTTCCTGCATGTAGGCCCGATGAGGAGTTCCTCCGACCAACGCCGCGGAGAAGAGTCCAATGATCCTGCGCTTGATCCACTCTTTGATCGGATTTCGTGCCTCATCCCACTGCGTCGACTCCGACATACAGATAACCGGTGCACGATGGAGAAGTCCCCATCGGAGGGCCATCAGAGCACCGCGATACCCCCAACCGGGTACTACGAGCACCTCGGGTTTGTAATCATCAAAAACATGGAACAGGCGCTTCTGGAATTCTTCGGTCGACAGGTCTCGACTTGCCCCTTGGTTATTCAAGGCGACGCTTTTCACCCCCTCTACATCGGAAGCCTTCCAGTCATACTCGGCGCTCGAACTGCCGAACTCCACGGCCAGCACATCGCACACGCCTGAGGCCGCCTTCAGTCGAGCCAGATGATACGGGCCGAAATTATCAAAAAGGATGGCAACGCGGCTCATAAAAAAGGCGGCATCACCTTATCACGATACCAGAGCAAATTCGCCAGGCTGCACTATCCCCTTTTTCTTATAATACCAGTTCAGCAGGATCCAGCCAAAGACCAGAGGGTAAAGAATAAGAAGCGTGATATCGCGGCCCATGTTGTAGGTAAGAACCAATCCCAATCCATAAAGCATCAGATATCCGATCCGATAACCCATCAGATCGAGTCTAGAGAGGAGGGCCACCCAGACGGCCATCAGAAATGCCGAAGCGATCGGCCCAAGGAAACCGCCGAAGTTCACCACTCCCTGACCGATCATTCCTGTGGAGATCGATGCCGCAATACCGCCCGACTTTGAATCCAGGTTTCCATACGCCATGCCTCGGGCGATGGCATAATCAATCCCGATCATTGGTTTACCTGGCCAGAGAATCCGGGGAATCGGATTCACGATTTCGGCAAAATATCGCGTTCCCCAGTTCACCTTATAGGTTCCATTATCGACGAAGTAATTAATGTAACAGAGCTCCTGATACATATTAAAACCCCCATGTTTCTTTGACTTTACCGCCAGGTCCTGCGTCCCTCCCGACTTGAAGGCTGTAGCAATCGATCCTTTGTCCCGGTTATCGATCACAAACTTCATCCAGCTCTCCAGAGCCATGAACGAGACCGCGATCACAATCAACCTAACGATGATCCCGCTTTTCATTCGTAGGGTGACCAAGGCCATAAACCCAGGCAGAAGAATGGCCAACATAAAACTTCTGGTGCGGTCAAAGACATAGAAAGGCGCCGAGAGAAAGTAGATGATCCCAGCCATGGCGAAGGTCTGGGGACGCTTGCTCAGGGCAAAGACCACTCCCCAAATCGCAGTCAGCATGAGCTGAATGTAAATCGCCAAGGCATAGAGGGCATCGATGCCCCCACCAATGCGATCCCTGGCCCAAGGATCTGCCTTCTCTCCCAGATAGGGAAAAAACAACCCTATCACATCGAATTTGCTTCTAATCAAAGCAAGGGTCATCAGCAGAATCCAAGGAGTTAGGAGGGCTTTTCCAAGGGCATCCACCTGCTCCTGGAACCAATCTTGATCGACACTCTGCTCCCGCATCATCCGGAAAACATTACTCTCCTGAACGGGAAGATCCTTGTTGATTTTGGCGTTCATTACGGGAACGAGCCATGATAACGAGAGAAAAAAGAGAAGAACCTCCCACCATGCGGCAACAAGGGGGCCCTCCCCGAACATCCGCAGGTATCCGTTGTAATCGTTATAGATCGGATCCCCGATGTACCAGACTCCAGCTGTTCCGATAACGGCGAGAAGTGGAATACCCCATGCCTTCGTCCGTGACGTCCAGGCCTGCCAGCCAAGACCCAAAACCGTCACCACGCACAGATAGAATGGCAAGGGAAAGTGGGCTGACTCGTCCATGGAGGGGAAACGTTAGTTTACAACTCTAATGATCGCCGTAGAGCAGAAACTCATGAAACAATCTGATCCACCAATCGTGTGACGAACGTGAGGGCAGTAAAGGTGGTGTTGGCATTCCCTGATGTCCGGAACGTGGAGGCTCCGACCACATAGAGATTATCGGTTCCAAAGACCTTCAGGTCTCGATCAACCACCCCGTCCTCCTCCGAGAAGCCCATTCTGGCTCCTCCCACCTGATGATAATTATCTCTCAGGGTATCGAGGAATGCCTCGTCTCCGTTTTCCAATCCCTCCTCGATGCGAAGCTCTGCCATCCCTGACTCCCTGAATGCCCCATCCACCCGTCTGGCGAAATCAAGGATCGAAGGGAGTTCCTCAGACCCCGTGCGCCAGTCCAGAATCACCTTGGGCATCCCCAAATGATCCATCACCTGCAGATCAATAGAAATACGGCTCTCGGGCATCGCCGGCTGTTCCGACTGGATATGCAGGGAGACCTTGGAGGTGCTTGGGACAAAGACCCTATTGGCCACCACGTACTTCCACATGAGGGGCAGGAGGTGCTTCCAGCAGGCAAGCAGATTACGGAAGAGATCACCGACCCCATCAATCCTCCGGCTGAAGATGGCGGCTTTCAGAAACTGCTTCAGATAGACGAGGTTCTCACTGACGGAGCTCTCAAACGCCATCATCCCGTAGAGGTTCAGGATCCGTTCGCTCCTCAAGGCTGCGTCCTGCAGCCTAAGCTTCGGTTGGAACTTCTGCCCCGCCCTCACAATCGTGCTGAAAGTATTGAAAAACCGTTTCCTATCATGGATCTCCACGGAAGCGACCCGCCCGATTAGATGATCCTGAAAATAGCGGCCAATATTCCTATTGTTACCCCATGGACACATGCCGCAATCACTGGAGGCCACGTGGAGAAGGAGTCTTGTGATTTCAAAGGTCCCGCAGGCCAGAATAAAAGTGCGTCCTCGGAGAATCTGCTGACCACCCTTGGGGCCCACAATCCGGACGCCCGAGATCGTGCCCCCTTCGAATTCAAAACCGGTCACGGAATGCTCGAGCAGAACCTTGAGACGCTCGCTTGATCGGATTTCCTCCGCGTAGGCCACCGCCATGCTTGGAATCTTCAACCACCGTGTGAGAAAGAGCTCCAAGCCGTTATTGAATTTCGGGTCGGAGACTCCGGCTTGCTTGAGAACCGCTGAGTCATCCTGGAATTCGGGCCCGATTCCGAGGTTCTCATAGGTCTGCCGGTGATAAGCAGCGACCTCCTCGTAGGTGACAGGCCATTTGGAGTCAGACAACCACTCCCTGCCGATAAAATCGATCGGTTGGAATTCCACAAGCTGCCCCCCCCAGAGATTGGAAGTTCCTCCCAGACTTCTGGACCTTCCGATTCTGATTCCCTCGTGGGTTTTACCCACGGAGTCATAAGTCTCCGGGGCAAAGTTTCCCAGAGCCTCCGAGCCGGACTCGATGACGAGCACCTCCTTGCCCTTGCGGACAAGCTCGCGCGCCGCATAGAGCCCAGCAGTTCCCCCGCCGATCACGACGATGCAATCAGGGTTGGCGGTCTCGGAGTGATTGATCTCCTTGAGTATCATGGGATGAACGTGTTGTCGGCAGGCATGGATGATAATCTTTCTAAGGAGATAAATCCTTGATCATCGGGGCAATCAGATTCGCAAACCTCTGCACCTGCTCCCTTGAAACAGCTTCCTCATCAGCCACACGAGCGGCATGGCGAATCCGATCACAGCGGGAACTCGAGAACAGGACGATCCCTCCATTATTAGCCTGCATTGATAACCCCAGTAATAATGCTGCAAGCACCCCATCCTGCGAGAGGTTGAGACCGAGGGCAACCTCCCACTCCGAACGGATCTTGGGATTGGCATCGAGCCATTGGGACACGACGGGCAATGCCTTGAGAAACGTCCTGTAAGTGATGCAGTTGGCTCCCAGCGCCCTCATTTCGCTGACATGGGGAGCCAGCACATGGTCCTCAAATTGCAGCCACCGTGATGTCGGGAGTCCCGCCTGGGCAATCTCCCGGATCATCGAATACTCACCACCGCATCCATAGGCCAGAATCGTTCCCCTCGTTACCTCCCTCTCGAGGAATTCGAGAATCTCCGAAGATCCCGCATCATGGAGGTTCGGCTCATGCAGCAGAAAAAGATCAATACGATCCGTTCCCAGTGACTTGAGGCTCTGTTCCAGACTAGTGCGTGCCGCTTCGGCAGAGAATGAGCCTCTCTTGGAGAGACTTTGTGCTTTTTTTGAGAGCACAGCTCTGAGCGAAGGGGCGATTCCCAGAATCTTCCGGGCCAGTTGATTCACGAGACGGTTTCGGACCATGGCCGGAGGCTGGATTCCAAACTTCGTCGTGACAGTCACCTGATCCCTTTTCTTACGAAGGAACTCTCCCAGAACCATCTCTGCTTCGCCATACCCATAGTAGGGAGCCGTGTCGTAATGACGGATTCCTGCATCATAGGCACATTCCAAGAGCTGAACTCGCTCTTGGCCGCTTTGTACAGCCATCAGGCTGGTTGTCCCATAGCCTAATCGTGAAGTGGGGGTGCTGGTTGGAAAGATCTTTAAAAGATTCATCTGCATACCCGGTGTTTCTGGATAATCCCCATCAAGCGCTCTCCATAGTTCTCGATGGAGAATCCTTTGACGGTCTCACGACACTCCGCGCTCATTCGCGAGGCAAGCCCCCGGTCTTGATCAAATCTCGTAACAGCTTCAGCAAGCGCCTTGGCATCGGCTACTGGAACCACAAAGCCGTTGATTCCATCCCTTACGACCTTGCCGCAGTTGGGCGTGGTAATGACCGGCAATCCGTAGGCCATCGCTTCGAGCTGGGTGATGGCAAACCCATCGGAGAGCGTGGGGAGAACAAAGACGTCTGCGTTGCGGTAATAGTCGGCTATGAGATCCCGGCTCACCGATCCGTGAAAGGTCATGTTGGAGGGAGCTGATTCCACCATCTCCCGGCTGATTCCGATCGGCCCCACGATATCAAAGTGGATCTCATGTCCCTCCAGCATCCTGGCAGCCTCGATGAGGTAATGAATCCCCTTTCGGACATTGACTTGGCCAAGCCACAGGACATGTAGAGGACGGCGTGCTTTATCCTCTGTTTGGGAAGGAGTATCTGCTGTCAGCCCTCTGCTATCGACTCGGATCTCTGCCATTTCACCTTCAGCCTTCAGCCTTAAGTCTTCAGCCTTTTCACCCTCATAGGCCAATGGCAACACTTCGATTTTTTCGGCGTTCACTCCTTCGGAGATCAGCGCATCACGACTCCATTCGGAATTCACCACGATCACATCAGCGAGATCCCACTCCTGCCTGAGCCGTTCATAATAGGGCGCGGGATATGAGGGCGCTGGCCCCGCAAGCTCCGGGTGCTTGTTCATTTCCTCGGCTACCAGACGGAACTCCACGGGCCCGGGGTCGATCTGGTCGAGGATGGTCAGCACTCCCTTTCTCTTCTCGATCTCCAGCATCTCGAGACTCATGTAGGAGTAACCGAAGAAAACATCATGACCCGGCAGGCTTGAACGAGCGACCGTCCTGGTAAAGGCGATGTCGGCAATCAAGTTTGTCTCCTGCGAGGATGTGCTAAAACGACCGTTCCGCTGCCTCCATTTACCCATCAACCCGTTGAGCCAGTTGACCTTGACGAGATCATCTGGAATTTCCTCGGCCTTGGCGGCCATGGCGGCCCGGCCTCGACTTCCAAGACGGCGGGCAGCAAATCCAAAGACCCCTTGGAGAAGCAGTCCCTTCGGTGCATACCAGTCCACCACAAGACAGGCCAGTGCCCCCAGTCGATAAAGTGCTCTGGCAGCCAGAAAATGTTCCCTGGCTCCTTTTTGGGCAACGACGACCTTCACCTCTCCATGGGATATGGAGAAGTCTCTGCGATGCTGATCAGAGAGAGACATTTTTGAGAAGAGAGAGATCCGGCTTCACCCTATTGGTCGACCATTTCGATGAGTTCCAATAAAAGCTCAGCACCTCGCCGTTTTTGACTGAAACAGGCTTTCCATGCTTTCTGCTGGATGGGTAAAGGGTATAGCCGAGACCCAAATGATTGGCGGAATTATCAATCACAAGCTGCGCTCCATAAGGAATCGACGAAGGAGAGGAGTCATCCAGTACATAGACGGAATTAGGGCGGGTGTAGACCGTCTGATGCAATGGGCCAGAGGCTACCGAAATTACGTTGGTCTTCCCGACTCCATCATCATCCTGGAAGGGATGATACTCATTATTCGTGAGGATCAGGGCATACTGAGGGGAATACCCACCGAGAAACATTGTGTTTGAAGCGAGGCATTTGTTCCCTGATACCACCACCCTTGAAGCAGAGGAATTCGTGTAGCCTCCAATAAAAACCTGAAGCGCCGGACCAGAGCTTGTGTTGCTGACTACACAGACGGCCTCCGATCTGTTTTGCCCACTTCCTTCGAGTTGGATGACATTGCGCGGGCCCGCGAAGGTATTCCCTGCAATGACGATGTTGCTGTTCCAGAAACTTCCCTGATAGCCCGCACAGCCGATGGCGATCGCGTTATTGAACTGTGCGCAGTGAAACTGATTGTTACGGATGATGAGATT
Organism: uncultured Spartobacteria bacterium; assembly: GCA_903868795.1. GTDB lineage: Bacteria > Verrucomicrobiota > Verrucomicrobiia > Chthoniobacterales > UBA6821 > UBA6821. Next base: position 38,171 of record CAIPWR010000128.1, read on the forward strand.
ATCTGCAGGGCAGGTCATGATCCCATTGCCACCCTGCGCCATGAAGGTGAAGTCGTTGTTCTGGATATAATAGGGAGGATTCGTTCCCGTCCCCCCATTGATGGCCATGCCCCCGCTTGTTAGGGCTGTAGCCGTGTTGGATTCAAACAAACAAGGATGCTTGTGATAGGCCTGATAAAACTCACTGATGAGGAAGAGATTCGAGAACAAGCATCCCGTAATCTCGTGCGAAAAGCTAAAGTTGAATCCCGAGGCATTGCCATCGGTAAACTGACAATGCTGCATATTGATGAATCCATCCCAGTTCGCGCAGACGCTTTTGACCTCCTCCCCTCTCCAGTGAGTGAATCGGACGTTGGAGAAAGTCTTGCTTGAGTTCAGCGGTGGTGGTCCCATGTCGACCACAGCGGAGTGGATGAGATCCCACCCCTCCCCATCCACAGCACTGGCTGGGAAACCATGATTGGTCGTATTCCCCTGAGTGACTCCCCCATCGAGTGTTAGGTCATTGAAGACAACTGGGTAATCGTTGGAAACCGGCCCCCTGAAAACAAAGAGAAATCCCCGATAAGCGCGATTGCCTTGACCGAGCTGCCAGGCCCCGCATCCCGTCAGGATCGTTCGGTCCATGCCTTCTCCCACGAGTTGAAAACCACCCCGATGAATCACCACCGCACCCTCGGCAGGCTCCAGATTCGATTGGAAATGGGCGGGAGCCACCAGGAGGTAATTGCCGGCCGGTACCTTGATGAGGTTATTACTCCCCCGGCAGTCATTCAGCAGTCTGGTGAAGATCGGCGCATTATCGGTGCCGTACTCCCCGCTGGCAGAGGGCAGCGAAGCCCCAGCCGCAGGTCTGATCCTGATGGAATGGTCATCAACGACCCCGATGATCGTCGCCACGAGATCCTGGTGATGGCCGCCGGAGGTAGGAGTCCCTGCGTCATGAAGTTCAATGACTTTACCGAGATCGGATTTCGAGAATGAGGCTGACTCCGATGAGATGACCTCGGATCCTTCAACGGTCTTTGCCTTCAGCGGAGCGAGATCTCCCTTGGCCCCGCGATCCAGCACGTTGATGGAATTCCCATGGGCCACTCCTTGGGCCAGAAACTGAGCCAGAGCGATCCCGAAAATCAAGGGAAAGGAGGTTTTCATCCGAGCTTCAGGGAATCCTCTCACTTGAGACTCAGCCACTTGCGGTATCCGGTCCAAGAAACAGGGTTTCTACCCTTGATGACTTGAGGAAGACCCTTGATCGCTGCCCACCACCATTGAGGCTCATGGATCACCCAGTCCATCCCACGGGAACAGGCGTATCCGAACTGCCGATAGATCCTGTAGGCGGCGACGGGAATCAAATACGGCATCGGACAGCGCATCACCGTGCTCCAGAACTCATTGCGTCCGTGACGCTGATGATTGCGCATTTCACTGCGACCCGATCCCGTCCAGTGATGGCGGATGGACGGAGCCTGGGGCATGAAGATGACCTCATATCCAGCGGCGATGCACTGCAGGGTGTAATCTGGCTCCTCATACATGTGGAAAAACTCATGGGCGAAGCCAGGAAGCGTCAGGTAAATGGACTTCCGAAGAACCGCGCCTGAACTGGTAAAAGATCGGATCCGTCGAGGCGCCCCGAAGTCGGTCTGGGTCAGCGACTCAGGATACTCATCCGTACGCTGGGGGAGGCCCATCACGGCTAGTTTCGGATTCTCCTCGAAGAATCGGCTGACATCTGCGAGGGCATCCTTTTGCTCGGGATAGCTATCATCATCGATGGCCAGAATCAGATCCCCCCTTGCTTCACGGATCATCCGGTCACGGGAAGCAACAGATCCCCTTCCCTGCTCATTGATGACCAGTCGAGCGTCAGGCAACTCACGCTTCACCATGTCCACCGTATCATCAGAGCAGCCATCCGCCGTGATCAGCACCTCCAGTGGCTGTGGATCCAAGCCCTTAAGCACCCCGAGCGTCTTGTTAAGATCCGGCGACCGATTCTTGGTCGTGATCATGATGGAAACCTTCATCATAGTCCTTTGACCCGCTTGAGCCATCCTTTGGTGTATCCGGTGAAAAGGAGCCTGTCCTTGATCGCCTTCTGATAGCCTGTCTTTGCTTTGGCAGTCCTCGGCAACCTCCTAGCCGGGGTATCTTGCCAAGATCGGAAATCTTTCATCGCGGTCTTTTCGAGAACCGATTTCCAGATTCGGTACTGGGGATGAAGAAACTCGGCCCCGAGATCCCATGGCTTGGGATACTCGACGAAATGCAGAAGCCGATTGATTGATCCCACGGGCGTTTTGAGCGCGGGCCAGTGCTTGCGCATGTTCACGATCGTGTTGAACCGCTCATCGAGCTGATACGCCCTGCGATGAAGCACAAAATTCAGGGCCGATTGATCATGGTAGGGCGGACGATGCTTTTTTATAAATTCCAGAGCCTGTTCCGTAATCTGCTGTCGGCGCCATTCGCGGGCATTCGCGAGCATCACCCCGGCATTGAAATAAGGCTCCCCAACACTCGCCCCCAGAAGCTTGGCCACCTCGCGGTCCGCGCATCCTGCGAGCGGAGCCTCGGAGACAAATCCCGCAGGAGCATCCCCCAGATCCAGTTGAGCCAAAGGCGACACATCGAGATCACAGAGGATATCGGCATCGAGATAGAGGAATCGCTCTGCATCGATCATCGAGGGAATAAGAAGGCGATAATAGGTGGCCCAGCTTCCGTTGAGTGGAGGGAATCCGGAAAAAAGGGCTGGATCGACCCGCCGAATCTCCAGCGAGCAGGTCTTTCCCAAAGCGTTGAGGGTCTTTTCGAGCAACAGTCGATCTCCTGCATCAAGATCATCGCTAAAGATCGTGAAGTCGGGACGGGAATTGCCACGATAACGATCCAGAACAGAATAGAGAGCCACATGGAGCCCAGGGAGCACCCTCCGATCCGCGCAGAAAACAATCTTCATACCGCAAGGGTACCGGTTTTCTCTTCGTCCAACAGACTCCTGTAGAGTTCCATATAACGAAATGCCATATTTGAAATGTCAAATTGACTACGAACCCAGGAAGCTCCCATCATTCCCATAGCTAGCAACTCACCACTGGATTTACCTTCGATGATACATTCAGAAATAACTTCGACTTCGTAATAAGGAACCATAACTCCTGTCCTGCCCTGGAGAATGGTTTCGGGAAGGCCGCCTACTGAGAAACCGTAGACTGGGGTGCCGCACGCCTGAGCCTCCACTGATACTTGACCGAATGACTCCATCTGTGAGCAAATCACCAAGGCATCCATAGCAGAGTAGGAAAGATTCATCATTTCCGAATCATTGATCGTTCCTAGATAGCTGCATGGTACTGCCTGCTCTGTCATTACATCAACAATACCCTCACCCACGACTAAGGCTTGGGTTTGAGGAATTCTTTTTTTGACCTTCGCAGCCACATCAAAGAAACGATTTATTCCTTTATTTCTGTCTGTAAGTGATGCTGCGACAAATCCAAGAGTGAATGCATCATCACTAATACCGAGGCGCATTTTCGCCTCGGATTTTGAAATTACTTGGAATTCAGAAAAATCAAATCCAGGGAGAATAGTAACATGTTTTGCATCCTTGGTGAGTTGCGACCTCTCCACTAAAGAAGCCGTAGAGATGCTGTTTGAAACAAAGGCGATTTTCCTCCCACTCAACGAGGCACGACGTCTTTTTAATTCCTGCCTTGCGAACAGGTGATTTGCAGGAAATTTAAGAAGGGGACATAAATTGCAGTTTTTTCCAAACTGATCACATCCAAAATCAGTATAACATCCCCCGGCTAAGGCACTCATATCGTGAACTGTCCAAACAATTGGCGTTTTATTAGGCAAGGATGAAACAAAGCTTGGTAAATCCAGCCAATGAGAGATCCAGTGCAGATGAATAATATCTGCATTATTTTTAGGGACTGGAGTCTTATAGGGAAGATGCATCCTAGAATAAGAGGAGGCCGCTGAAAGACGGTTCATCCTGTTCTCCACGGAAAAAGCAGCCCGCTCAACAAGGCGGCGGTATCTGTTTTGCGAATATTCGAGGCAACGAATACCATCCCCACCCTTAGCCAAATTGCGTGTAAAAACCTCGCTTTCAATTCCATCTTTAAGCAACGCTCTATGAAGACGAATCATGAGCATCGCGGATCCACCTTGGGTGAAGGTATTAAAGTGGGTAACTTTCACTTTACTAAATATTTTTTAGGCTAAGAACTTGTGATTGTTTGTAAAATTATCTCGCCCAAATTAGAAGGAACCCATCCAGCAGCACGAACATATGCTGACTTTCCCATATTTTCCCATTTATCACGGGAATTCCAGGCGCGCTCAATCGTTTCATGTATGATTTCTGGACTTTCTCCAAGGCTTACATATCCATCCAAACCATCTCTTAAGAGCTCGTGGTTTCCCCCTGTTCTAGTGATAATTCCAGGACGACCGCAAAACATTGATTCAATCAAAGCCAATGCAAGCCCTTCTTGCCGAGAGTTGAGAATGTGTATGTGGTGGTTAGTCCAGATTTTTGTAAAATCCCTCTCGAACCCAGCAAGATAAACATGTTTTTGCAATCCATAATAGCGAATCAAATCCTGCAAGTACGAAACATCTGGTCCACTCCCAAAAAGATTTAACTGCCAATTACGCTTTTTCCATTCAGTTGTTGACATCGCTTCTAAAGTTCGATCTTGGCACTTACTATTTATTTCATACCTGCCAACTGTTGCGAAAAAGATTTTCCCATCTACTGATTCAGGCCAATCAAGAGGATTATCAAGTCTTTTTCTTATAGGATTCGGAATGATTACTTTATTAGGTAGAGCGGCGGCTAACTGACGCTCTAGTAATGTTGCATTGGATTGTGAGACGCAAATCATCCGTAGAGCATTTGTATAGAGATTTTTTACTCTCGCACGCATAATGCTACCACTTATATATCCTTCTTCATTCCCTTGAATAATATAAACCTTGCGACTTGAAGATCCCTCAAGAAACGACATTAGATCCGCATTTCTAAACATATCTGGCGCTCCACCCGAAACGCATAGAATATCAGCATTCCAATTTTTTATTTTATCAAACCGTGAGTATATACCACTTCCCGCAAACCTCCTCTTCAGCCAATTAAGTTGTTGATAGGGAAATATTATACCGCCCAATTTTTTGAATTCATCGATCTCTGCTGATTCTGTTATCCCTTTTTGTGCGCAAACAGCAACAGAATGACCATTTTTTAAGGCTTCTTCAGCAAACACCCTCCACATTTCTTCGCTTCCCGCCCAAGAATAACCGCTAACAACTGAAATAATTCCTACTTTCATATTAAGGTTATTGGTTGAGGGATAGGGAGGCATAGTTCGCCAAGCGCTTCAATCTTGTCTTGGCTGATGAAGGAAGTGCCCTAATCACCGAATCGACGCTCCCCTTGAGAACTTTTTTGATCCCTCGGAAGGGGTCTCTTCTTGCAGAAGGAGCAAAGTGCCAACGGATTTTTTTGACTTCCGGATATCCTCGCTCAAGGAGGCGCCTCCGATATTCGTCGTAGATGGGCCGCAGGTCGGGTCGATCCTCAAAGGATTCAATCGGCTCCTCAGGACGAGTCACAGTGACTTCAGGACGCTCAGGTTTGTAGCCGCTGTAATGCACGAAGACGAGATCGTGGACGCCATTGACCACGTACTTCCCCTCGCGATGTTCGAGCTTCCTCTCAAAGTGGTTCCAGTAGCAGAAATTGTAACCCGGATCCTTCTCCACATGGACCCCGTCGAAGTAGACCGGAGCCAGCCCTGTCCATAGTTGATCAAAGAACGAACCCGCCACACCTGGCCGATAAAAGCAGTGGTCCTTGAGGCGAATCTTCCACCACTTTAGGAAGGCCATGGTAACGGCAGATCGACGCGTGGCTATGAATCCTAGGTTGTAGAGACCAGCATAAAGCATCACCTGTTCATAATGCACATTCTCGGGAGAATCATTGTAGGTACAGCTATGGGGTGTCAGGACGATGTTTTTCTTCTCGAGCGTCTTTAACAGACCTTCAAAACTCGAAAAGACCATCATGTCGGGATCCAAGTAGGTCACGGATCTCACCGAGGTATCACGCTCATAGAGGTGCGCCATGTAGAAGGGCTTCACCGCAGTGTTCAACTCCACGATGTTGTACTTTGAGACCATATCAGGGAACTCAGGCAACTTGAGATCCTCCACTGGGATCACCTCGAAACGACTGCAATACTCCGGATCCAGATCTGACGGAAATCGGTCGACAAGACCGATCACGAACTTAAAGTCGGGATTCTGATCGAGAACGGAATCCCCCAGTGTCTTGGCATGAGCCAAGTAGTTTGAGGAACAGATGGTGAGAACAACGTTCATGAGAGGTTTTAATCGGTCATTGATTTGGCCCCATCCTCAGCACCCTGCTACAATGTTCCAGCGTGCTCAGCCTATGGGCGATAATAATGATGGTCAGCTTCCCTTTGAGGAGTGTGATGGTCTCCATCACAGCCTTCTCCGTGTCGTGATCAAGTGCGCTCGTCGCCTCATCCAAGACCAGAACATCCGGGCCATGATAGAGGGCCCTAGCCACTCCGATGCGCTGGCGTTGCCCGCCTGATAGGCGAACTCCACGCTCACCCACCACGGTATCGAATCCCTCCGGCAGGGATCTAATGAAATCAAGGATGTGTGCTCCTCTGGCGGCTTCCTCCAGAGCATTGGAATCGATTGTTTTGGAATCGATGCCAAAAGCGATATTTGCAGCAATGGTGTCATCAAGGAGATAGATATCCTGGGGCACATAGCCGATCATGCTTCTCCAGGACGAAATATTCTCTCGGGTGATCGGCTTATCATCCACCTTGATCACACCTGAGCTAGGCGAATGAAGTCCGAGGATCAAATCAACCATCGTTGATTTTCCCGAGCCAGATGGGCCGGCAATCCCAATCGATTCATTTTTCTCAATCGAGAGTGAAAGCCCCTTAATGACAACTTGGTCAGATCCTGGATAACGATAAGTCACACCCTCAAGGGATAGGCTCTTCAGGAAGGGGAGTTTTTCAGCGACCAGATTATCTTTGAATGCTACATGGGCACTCTCATGCTCAATCTCCAGAATCTCCTCCTCGAGTTGAACAAGGGTATAATTATTAGCCGCGACAGCGACAAGCTGCCCGAACAGAAGCTGTAAAGACGGCAGTAGTCGGTAGCCCGCCATCGCCATCACCATGAGATTGGGAAGGATGTCGGAGAATGGTTTTCCCTGGAGGGCTAGGACGACGACGATCGACACAAGACCTCCATACGCAATCGGTTCGATCAGATAGCGCGGACCATTCCCATAGATGGGTATGAGGCTCTGATACTTCGTTGTCTCAGCCGAATGTTGGATGGCTTTCTCAATGAAGAAGCGGCTCTTTCCATGAACAAACACAGTCTTGATGGCATGGAGGAACTGATTGGTATTTTTCCAGAACCCGACATTGTGCCGCTGGATCATCTCCCCGATCTTACGCGTTCTTGGCCTGATCCAGAGGAATGCCATCAAATAAAACCCTCCGAGCAGAACCACTGCACCCGCTGCTACGAACGGCTGCACATAGAAGACCGTTGCAGCCAACAGCGAGATAAGCACAAGTCGCGTGATGATCTCACCCAACGGAAGAAGGACATTAATAGTAAAACTATGAATATCCTGAATACGTTGGCTCAGTAGCGCTGAATTCCGGTGCAGGAAGTACCCATACGGGCGCATCGAATACGATCTCATCAACTGCCCCCTGATCCATTGCGAGAAACTGTAAGCGTAACGAATCCTAACATATTCGCTCGTCATGCTTCCCACACTGGCAATCAAAAGCATCAGGATAGAGAATGTCCCCGCCACGGCCAGAAGATGGTTTGTCGACATGGGTGGCAGAAAATGGAGAAACCATCTTCCTGCGGACGAGTTTCTGATTCGCTCTGGATCAGCAGCTAATGCAAAAAATGGGAAAATTGAGGTAACCCCAATCAATTGGAGCAACCCGTTGAGAAAAACCATTCCCAAGACACTAAATAGTTTCAATCGACCATAAGGAATAGCCAACGCATAACAGCGACTCAGAAGCTTGATGAACGATTTGATCATGGGATAAAGACGCTAATTAAAGATTCGGGCATGTATCCATTTTCTCACTCGGTCGGTGTTCCGCTCAAAGAGCCACCAGACAAATATGGAATAAAATATCGTCAGGCCGAGGATTCCAGCGAACCAAAGTGTGGTCAGCGGGTTTGGCATGATCTGCCTGCCATGAAACACAACAAAAAAGAGGCATGCCAGCAGGGGGAAATGCACGAGATAGAGTGTGTAGGAAATCTCGGACATTCCAGCAGAGAGTCGCCCATAGAGGGGGTCGTGTGAACTTCTCGAGGCAAGTCCCGCGACCAGCACAGCGCATCCGATTCCAATCACCAGATCCACCCCCTCCCCTAGTCGCCCCGTCCGGCTGGCTAGGAGGCTGCCGAGGGTGAGAGCAAGACCGAGCATCAGGCAAAGGGGATGATTGGCAACCTTCCCAAGGCCATCCCTCCGGATCAGGAAATAAACGGCGGCACCCAAGAGCCAAATCACTCCTCCGAGTAGGATCTGCTTCGGCAGGAAAAGGACCATCAAGGCCACGAGGATGATGGCGAGGATCCGGGCGCTCCACCTCCTCGTCACAACGATCGTGACCCCAAGGGGAAAGAGCAGGTAGTACCAGAATTCATTGGCAAGGCTCCAGAGGGGGCTATTGGTCCCAAAGCACGGAACCAGGATCGTCTGCAGGAAGAAGGCATTCCCAACAAATCCCGCGATAGTCCATTCCGCCGGGCCTGTGGGTGTGGGGCCTGAGTTGTAGAGCTCGCGATAGGCGCCTTCGTATCCGGTAGGGGCATAGGCATATCCCAGCTTGTCCCAAAAGAGCGTGAGCAGAAGTGCCGGAATCAGGACGACCCAGAGTCGGCTCATACGGCGGAGAAGGTATTCCCTCCAGGACCATTTGCCTGATTGCAGGGCCCCAATCACGCTTCCACCGACGAGATAGCCGCTCAGCACAAAAAAGATCATCACCGCCTGATGCCCTAATCCCGTCACCAGATAAAATCCCTTAGCGAGGATGCCGGGAGCCTTCAACTGGGCAAACGGCACAAAAAGAAACGCCCTCAGATGCTCAACGACAACAAGCAACGCCGCCAACCCACGCAGGCAATCAAGATGAACAAGGCGATGTTTCACTCGGACAAAAGGTTAATCGGCTGGCGACTGTTAGACTGTTAGACTGTTAGACTGTTAGACTGTTAGACTGTTAGGGCAGGAAGCCGGAAGTTAGAAGATAGGAGCTTGAAGATGCGTTGATTTACATTTCACATTTTAAACTTCTAACTTTGTTAACTTTCAAATCTTCCCCGCCAAGGCTTTGAAAACAGGAAGAACTCTGGCAAAGAAGCGGTGCCAGGATAAAAGCTGGTTGATGCGCTTTTGCTGGAAGTCGTTCCGCCCAGTATCGGTGGCGCTGACCTTAAGGAGCGATTCGATCCGTGACTCCCCTCCCCTGAGGTCGGGCTCGATACGGTTGTGAAGGTATCCGCCTGTATTTGCCTCATGAGGTATGCGAAGGCTTGTGACCAAAACTCCTGATATAATCACGGCAAGGAATCTCTAAGTAGCGGTAAGAAAGTTCGGAAATCAGAAGAACGATCCCGAAAAGCAGTAAGCAATTCAGAACTGACAACGCTGGGAGATGAGTTGTAAAACGACTGTAACATGCCTTCCAAATGGAAGGGAAACAAGTAAGAACTGGCATGTGCCACAGGTAAAAGGAATAGGAACGCTCTCCCAACCATTGCAGGGGACTCCACTTCATGGCATTTGAGAAAATACCCACATCATGCGCTGTGAAGTATACTATAAATGGAAAGATATAGAGCAGAAAATGAGTTGGTATATAATCAAGTCGAGTGAGTAAGAAAAAAATGGTGCTAATAAGCAGAATCAGGTTAACTAGCCACCTACTAGGCAGCCATGATGAGGTTACTGATTTACGGTATAATGCACAGAGAAAAAAGCCGCATGTAAAACCGTTTATGCCGCGAGAAAGTCCAGAGAAGTCATAATCCCATCCATGAAATTTGAAGGAATGTATGCTGTAGCTCAACATTAGTCCAATAGTAGAAGTGAATACCGCAATAATAAAAAATATTATCGAATATCTTCTTTCCGTTAGGATGCTCAATGCAAAAACGAGTAAAGGAAAGAGAATCAGGTAACAGAAGAATTCCACGCTAATCGACCATGCTGGCTTGTTTAGCGTAGGGATTCCACTAATTCCAGAAACCATCAGGAGATTGGCAACTCCAACATGGGTATAATTATGGTTTCCAATATATTGATAGCCATGTTTTAAATAACTATAATAGGTTATTGGGATGCAGATTAATGTGGTTAAATAGTAAAGCGGCAAGATTCTTCCTACGCGTGCTTTAAGATATAAAGGCCATTTTATCCGAAATCCCTGATTCAGATAGACCCAATTCAAAATAAATCCACTAAGAATGAAAAAAAGATCTACAGCATAATGATGCCATAGAAAGAAACGAAATATCTTCTCGCTCAAATTCCAATTGACACCTTCCCCAATGTAGAGATGAGCAAGAAATACACTCATCGCCGCGATTCCACGTAGCCCTGTATGAGAATAAATTTCACGGCTTTTAGGATAGTGAGGAATTGTCATGGATCAGGTGTTTAGGCTGAGGGCTACTAGACTATTAGGTCTGAGGAGTTGGGAGAATTTGGTAAAAGGTGGGATGTTGGAAAGTCGGCTAGATTTTTCCAGCCAATGCTTTGAAGACAGGGAGAACTCTTGCAAAGAAGCGATGCCAGGAGAGGAGTTGGTTGATGCGTTTCTGCTGGAAATCGTTTCGCTCAGAGTCGGTGGCGCTGACCTTACGGAGCAATTCGATCCGTGACTCCCCTCCCCTGAGATAGGGCTCGATACGGTCTCGGAGGTAGCCTCCGGCAAGTCGGCGAAGGCTAGTCTCAGCAGTGAAATGGTCCTTGCGAGATCCCTCGATGGGAACGAGGTTCACGGCACCGAGGGAACGAAGTAGCCGGAGCCCCTCGCTGACGGAGCCCTTGCTGAGGTCGAGTCGGGTGACCAGATCGTCGAAGGCCAGCGGTTCCTCACTGCTGTAGAGGAGGCCGTATATCTCACCAAGTGATCGCGGCAGGGAGAGAACGGAAAAGGCCCCGACAAACAGGTCGATGGATTCACGTTGGAAGGGCGTGAGGGGCTGAGCAGGGGCCTTGGACCTGACTCGGAAAGGGGCCGGAGCAACGCTACCGCCCTTGGCAACCGGGAGGGGTTTTACCAGCGGGGGATCTGAATGGAGGGGCTTTTTGCTCAAGGCAAGCAGTCGGCCGACTTGTTCAAAAATAATCGAACAAGATTTTTGTTCAACTGGAAATGAACAGAGAGAGCGAAACGCTGGTGAGAGGTTTAAAAGTTGGAAGGTGAAAAGGTGTAAACCAAACCGTACGCAAAAAGCTAGGGAGAGGCCGCGAAGCGGGGCGCGTCAGGCACCACTTCATCGGGGAGGATTTTGGCGTCAAAAACTTAAACCGGCGTCGCTAGAATCTCAGCCAACTTTTTGTGGCCTAAAACAAGATGGCATCCAGAATGGCAAGCACATCATCTACAAGCTCTCGCGGGGCGCATTCAATAAACTTCATACGTCGAGCCCGAAAATCCAACGACTTTACCTGATCGCACATCACGAAACCAGTCAACGAGCAACGATCCGTTACTTGGATATGGAGCGAAATCTTTCGGTCCGTATTGGTTATTGGACAACAGATCGCCATGCCCGTTCTTTCATTAAAGGCCTCCTTACTGAGAACCAAGGCCGGACGTCTGCCTCTCTGTTCATGGCCGGATTGAGGGTCAAAATCCAGGGACACCAATTCACCCTGCTTTGGAATGTACGAAGCCATTTACCAGATCTCGTTGCCCTTTGCGTCCAAAAAGAATTCCTTTGCCCTGTAGTTTCTGGGCATCTTGGAAAGCAAATCCTCAATCCTGTGCCTTCCTCGAACAGTGACTGCTTCCTGGACTGGTTTCACGATAATCGAATCCTTTTTAGGAGAGAGTTCAACTTGAAGTCGCATCCCTGTTTTGAGCTGTAGCGCCGCCAGCAATGATTTCGGAAGACGAACGCCCTGACTGTTACCCCAAGCTTGTAGTGTCGTTGTCATGCCAGAAATGTATAGCCACAGGATAAACACAACAAGCGGTTTTAACCCCCGCTACCACTTCAACTCTCAACTTTAACTTGTCACTCCCTCCACCTCTCGTGAACAAGGGGGACTCGGTCGTAAATTCACTTTTACCACCCACTTTCGCTTTTAGCTTTTAACCTTCAGCTTTTTTAAGCTGGCTTACCGATTGCAAAGACTCGGAAGCCGATTTCCTTAAGCTTGGCGTGAGGGAGGATGTTGCGCCCATCAAAGAGGAATGCAGGCTTGAGCATGCCATGGTGAATCTTCTGGAAGTCGAGATCTTTGAACTCGTCCCACTCGGTGAGTACCGCAACGGCATGCGCGCCATCGCAGGCCTCAAGAGCGGTCTTGACCACGATGAGGTTGGGGTTGGGGTTGGTGCCGGTACCGAGAACATCAGCTCGGATCTGCTCTTCGCTGACCTGGGGATCATAGACGACTACCTTCGCTCCCTCAGCAAGAAGATCGCGGCAGACGGAAATGGCAGCTGTTTCGCGGGTGTCGTTGGTATCTTTCTTGAAGGCAAAACCGAGAATACCAATATGCTTGCCGTTAACGGTATTGAAGAGGTCGCTAACGATGCGACCACTGAAGCGGGACTTCTGCCAGTCGTTCATTTTGACAACGCTCTCCCAGTAGGCAGCGACTTCAGGCAAACCAAAGTGCTGGCAGAGATAGGTGAGGTTCAGAATGTCCTTTTGGAAACAGGAACCTCCGTAGCCAACCGAGGCTTTGAGAAATTTGGGTCCAATGCGCGAGTCCTTACCAATGGCACGAGCGACCTCATCCACATCGGCACCAGTTGCCTCACAGAGAGCGGAAATCGAATTAATCGAGGAGATGCGCTGAGCCAGGAAGGCATTCGCGACGAGTTTGGAGAGTTCTGAGGACCAGAGATTCGTGGCGAGGATCTTCTCACGGGGAATCCAACGAGCGTAGATGGCAGCGACCTTCTCGATGGCCGCGAGCCCCTCGGGAGTCTGCTCGCCTCCGATCAGAACTCGATCGGGATTTTCGAGATCCTCGATAGCCGTTCCCTCAGCCAGAAACTCAGGATTGGAGAGGACCTGGAACGTACCGCTCTTAGAGTTGGACCTAAGAATCGTGAGCATCGCCTCGGCGGTCTTCACAGGGATCGTACTCTTTTCAACAATGATCTTTGGCCCCACGGATTCCTCAGCGATCATTCTTGCGGCGGACTCGATGTACTTGAGATCGGCGGCGCGGCCTGCACCGACCCCGTAGGTCTTCGTCGGGGTACCGACGCTGACAAAGATGATGTCGGCCTCGCGGATGGCCTTGCGAACATCGGTCGAGAAAAAGAGATTCCTATTCCGGGCCGATTCGACGACCTGCTGGAGACCAGGCTCATAGACGGGAAGGGCGTCACTATTCCAAGCAGCAATCCTCTTTTCATTCGGATCAGTCACGGTGACGCGAATATCAGGGCACTTTGCCGCGATCATGGCCATGGTGGGGCCGCCGACATAACCAGCACCGAGACAGCAGATAGAGAGGGATGTGGACATAGGGAAAGTTTAAAGGCTAGAGGCTGAAGAATGGAAGACGAGGGTCGAGAGCCTTGGAGGGTGAAGGTTATTTGAGGACGGAGGAAGGGAAGGAATCTAATGAATCAAGGAAAGAAAGAAAAGTTAAACAGGAAGAATATCAGACAACTTGGTAAGGAGGCGCAATTAAGCCTTCAGAAACTGACCGAAGTCACCCTCAAGTATGCCTTGCAGTGAAAGATCCTCATCGAGATCAGGCCAATGAAGTCCAAAGGGCGAGATTTCAATATGATTGAGCTGATCAGGAGTACCTGTAGCCAACCGAATATTATCCTTCACGGGGAACTTCAGCTCCACGCCACCATGCATCTGCACGATGATAAAACCTTCATTATAGAATGCTTTCTTAGCGGTATCAGCCAAGGTACTCATGCCACTTTTGGATGATAATCTCTCTGTTCTCTTCCGCAAGCTCTTGTACTCTGGATAGATCAGCGATTTTGAACCCATGAGACTCTCGAAGCTCCACACCATCCTCTACATTGAAAATCGCTTCTGCTCCGGACTTTCTTACATGATCGTGAATGGGCAGGTGGTCGTTGCTGTAGAAAGCAAACTTGAATCCATCTGTCTCGAAAATTAACGGCACTGAATAGAGCAGAGTGTCAGTGAAATAACGCTGGGCTTTGATTAAAAAACCTCCCCTCGCCTATTTGTCGAGTGCGGATTTGAAGTATGCGATGGTCTTCTCAATACCCTGCTCGAGGGGGACTTTAGGCTCCCAACCGAGTGTTTCCTTGGCAAGAGAGATGTCGGGACGACGCTGTTTCGGATCATCGGAGGGAAGCGGGAGATGGGTAATCTTCGATTTGCCACCGACCTTCTTAAGAACGAGTTCGGCCAGCTGGAGCATGGTGAACTCACCTGGGTTGCCAAGGTTCATGGGGCCGACAATCTTCTCCTGCTCCATGAAGCGCATGAATCCGTCGACGAGATCGTCGACATAGCAGAAGGATCGGGTCTGAGATCCCTCGCCGTAAACCGTAAGGTCCCTACCCTGAAGGGCCTGGACGATGAAGTTGGAGACAACCCGTCCATCATCGGGCAGCATGCGCGGACCGTAAGTGTTGAAAATGCGGATCACTCGGATATCGACGCCATTCTCGCGGTGATAATCGAAAAAGAGCGTCTCAGCAGCTCGCTTCCCCTCGTCGTAGCAAGAACGCAAACCGATCGGGTTTACATGGCCCCAATAGGCCTCTGGCTGAGGATGAACGTTGGGATCACCGTAGACCTCCGAGGTGGAAGCCTGAAAGACACGAGCCTTAACCCGCTTGGCGAGACCAAGGCAGTTAATGGCTCCGACCACGGAGGTCTTCATCGTCTTGATCGGATTATACTGGTAGTGCGGAGGAGAAGCAGGGCAGGCAAGGTTATAGATACGGTCTACCTCGAACTTGAATGGATCTATCACATCATGGCGTACGAGTTCAAAGCGGGGATTCCCGACAAGATGCTGGATATTGGCCTTGCGCCCGGTAAAGAAATTGTCGAGGCAGATGACTTCATGCCCCTGCTCGATGAGACGATCGCAAAGATGGGAACCGAGAAATCCGGCTCCGCCGGTGATGAGGATACGCATATGTGAAAGTGTTAAAGGGTAGAGGTTAAAGGCTAAAGTAAAAAAGATTTAGAACGCTGCCGAACTTGGTCGGAACGCCGCACTTGGCGGAATAATGACCTGGGGGGAGAGTCGCAGAATCTGGTCAAAGAGTGACCGGTGACGGGTAATCGGGACTCCAAAAAGGAAATAAGGGCTCAACTTCCATAGACACCCTTGCCTCCATAGGAGCCATAATACTTTCCAGAATAGTAATAGGCATAGGCACCGCCACCCGTAGGGATGCAGTTGAAGATGAGTCCCGCGGGCTTGATCTTCACATCAGCCAGTGTCTTCAGCGCACGCGCAACCATCTTGCGGGGAGTCAGGAAGGAGCGAACAACCAAGCACACCACATCTGCAGAGGGGGCAATCAACAGTGTGTCGCTAACAGCAAGGATAGGAGCGGAGTCAATGACAACTCTGTCATATTTCGTCAAAGCATCGGTGAGGAAGTCGCGGAACTTCTTGCCGGCAAGAAGTTCGGAAGGGTTGGAAGAGAGTCCGCCTGCCGTCATCACGGTAAGCCCCTCAACGCCGCCTGCATTGACAGCATCGGCCGCTGTCACAGTCCCCAAAAGCACTTCTGAGAGACCAGGCTTGCGATTGATACCGAAAAACATCCGAGAGATGGATGGCTTACGCAGGTCAGCATCCACAAGCAGAGTCTTGAATCCCTGCTGGGCAAGCGTGGTGGCGAAGTTGGAGGAACAGAAGGATTTACCCTCCGAAGGAAGAGCACTCGTGATGAGGAAGGAGCGTTGGTTCTCAACCAGTGCATTCGTGGCAATCGTGGCACGCAGGGAACGGAAGGCCTCGGCTACCAGACCACTGCGATCCTCCTTAACGACCAACTCTCCACCCTGCGGCAGGGTGGTGGCCATGTGGGGGTGACCGATCATGGCAAAAGAGGGACTCAGGATATTTTGTAAATCGAACAGTCGAGAAGAAAGCGGACGAGCCTTGTCGCGCAGAGTGAGCACGGCATTTTTCCAAGCGGCCCGAATCTCTTGGTACTGTTCCTTGGATAGGAATCCGAACCTTGAAGTAGAACCCTCACCTACCTGAGGAATAGCAGCCGCAACGGCGATACCTGTCAGACGCTCAATCTGATCGACGGTCTTCAGGCTCGTGTCGAGCTTGTGAAGTCCAAGAACAATAGCAATCCCAATGCCTAACCCGTTCAGAATTGCACCCAGCAGGATCATGAGGGGAGGCTTTCCGACAGGGCCTGCAACCATCGCCATTTCCTGAATCTGCACGGGGGACTCGGAAAGCTCCTTGGTCATGTCGATTTCCTTGATACGCCCCAGAACTGCAGCATAGAGCGCCGTATCGGTTTCCAACTCACGCTTTAGGTCATTGTACTCGATCGACTTGCCGGTCACCTCTAGGAGGCGTTTCTCCGCATTCTCACGATCGATTTGGGTTGCCGTTGCCTGTGCTTCCAGACTCGACTTGATGGACTGGAGAAGCCCCACGACATCGGAGAGAACTTTATCGAGCCCATTGGAAGTAATACCGATCTGGGTCGTGGTAGAGATGTAGAGTGGATGCTTGGGACGGTAGCGCTGCTGTACCATGACGAGCTGACCTTTGAGTGAATCCAATTGAGTTACCAGGGATGCCACTTTGGGCTCATTGGCAACGCTCGGAAGTCGCAGGAGTTCCTGGGTGTTCCCTTGGTTCTGCTTGGCAATGTTAAGATCGCTGTTGATCTGGGTCAGCCTGGACTGGATGGCGCTTTGCCGGTTGTTCAGTTCCGTGATCTGTGTCTGTGCCTCCAGAAGCATCGACTCGATCGATGCCGCGCGCTCCCTCTCGCGGAAGCTCTGCATCCCCTCCTCGGAGGCACGCATCTTCTTCCGAAGTCGGGAGGATTCATCCATCAGGAAGGAGCTCGCGGAACGGGCCGCATCGACCTGCAGGTCTCGAACATAACGCAGGTACTCGTCCGCGTAGGCATTCGCAAGTTTGATGGAGACAACGGGATCCCGAGTCGTGACAACGAGATCGATGAGGCGGGTATTCAGACGGAAGCTGGGGGTGATTGTCTTGCAGAGGGCCGCGGCTGCTCGCTCTGGCGATGTTTCGTTGCCACGGATGCCGACAGAGGCAAGGAATTCATGATCCTGGGCCAGTTTGAGATGGTTCACCACACGAAGGGCAAAGGGATAGCTTTTGAGGAGTTCCAGGAGCGTGTTGACCATGTCCGCACTCTTGATCTGGACATCGCTGACCTCCTCGATCTTGTTGCTGAGGACCCGCGATTTGTCTGCACTGATCACCATGATGCATCGGGCGGCGAAGCGTCCTTGTTGGGTAGCTGCTGAAAACACGCCCCAGAGTGTCGCCAGAACAACGCAGAGAATGATGATCCAAGCATGCGACTTGAGGGCGTGATAATACTCTCTCCAGTCGAATCCCTCCGGAGAGGCATGATTAAGCGAAATCTGGTGGTTGGTAACCTGTGGGGCTGCGGTCTGCATGAAAAATGAATGTTGGAGCGACTCTCCTCAGTACCAACTCTCCCCGACATTGATGACATCACCAGGCTCAATGGGGAACTTATCCTTGCCGTCACCGGCAATTTTCTTGGCATTCACCTTGAGCGTGCGGAAGGAATCTCCCTCCTTTCGCTTCACGATGATGTGACCCCTGTCGGCGATCCTAGTGAATCCCCCAGCCATGGCGATCGCTTCGAGCAAGCCGAGATCCTCCCCCCCCGAGAACTCATAGGTCCCGGGACGCTGAACTTGTCCAATGATGTTGAATTTGCGGGAATTGAAGGCGGCAATATTGAGGTAGATCTGAGGGTCGACGATGTAGTCCGCATTATATTTGTTACGCAGCAGGGCTGTGGCCGCCCTGATGGTGAGACCCTGCAGTTTGATCTCCCCTAGCAGCGGCAACTGCACCATCCCATCCTTGCCAAGTCGGGAGCGAATACTCAGATCGGGTTCATGAAAAATCACCATCTCAACGGTGTCGCCCGCCTTGAGCACATAATCACCGCTGGCAGCGCCAAGACCACTACCACCCGGTGAACCTGGAGCTCCCCCACCTGAATCTGAACTCGGAGCGGCTGAGACCGGGGCAGCCACCTGAGCAGCAACCGGGGCTGCTGCGGCTGCTCCAACGGGATGCGAATCAGCAGCAGGGGCTGCCTGTACGGGCTGGCTAGTCAGCGGAGCGATGGCCGTGGCCTGCCCGAAAATCGAAGATCCCCCCGCTCCGGCAATCATCACGAGGCAACAGAGGGCACGGAACCTGACGAAGCCATGGGGGGTGGGAAACATTCGTGAAAACATAAGTCAAAAGTGAAAAAACTACAGAGCGAAATTGAGGGTGATCGAATACCAGGCCTGGGCGGCTGGACTACCGGAACTTCCGGAACCCGACTGCGACTGACCTGTATTGTAGTAGAGGGTATTGGAGAGATTGATCGAATCGCGGATCTTCCAGATAAGGGAGGCTTGGGCAATGTAGAAATTGCTGGGCAGATGACTGGTATTCTGGCTGGAAGTATTAGCTGAGAGGTTCACATAGGATTGGGAGGTGTACCCCGCGGAGAGGTTCAGATTCAGCACATCCTTCCTAAGGATCTGCGTCATGGTTCCAATGATGTTACGACTCACCAGATATTGGGAGGAGACGGAATTTGCAAAATTCTGGGTCTGAGAGACCCCGAGGGAAAACTGGGTCTTTTCACGGGGGTTCCAGTTCAGCATAAAGTTCAGGCCCGGGGTCACGTCCGCCCCTTGAATGCCGGCACTTAGGGTAGCAGAGGTCTTCTCTGTAGGGGTGTATCCGACCCCGACCGACCATGCGGGAAAAAGACCGTTATCGGTAGAATTGGTGATTCCCGTGGAGGTCACATACCGGGCGCCGAGGGAGGCGTTGAGGGTAAGTTTTCCCGTGAAGTCGTATTTCACATTTGGGAGAATCTGGGCGGAGTTACGAGCTGAGATCTGCGAGCTAGTCAGCGGGGCGTTGGTTCCACCCGCAGTCGTCCCTGCTCCTAGGGACTGGGAGGTACGACCAGCACCAAAGTTCAAACTGACATGGGTTTTGTCCGAAAAGTCATACTCGGGCGCAAAGTTTCCAAAAAGGCTCGTCGTGTTATTATTGGGGGTGTTTTTCGATTGGGAGGAGTTCTGCAGCGAGTAACCCGCCGTTGTATTGAGTGCGGAGTACTGCCCGAGCGTGTATTTGAAGTCCGTGGTTCCCCCCACCGTCGTCTGTTTGTTGTTGGATCCGGAGGCTATATCATACCCAGTGCCTTCCGATGCATTGAGCATGGCCGTGATAACATAACGGCTCATTGCCAACATCGTCTTGATGAATGCTGTCTGAGAAAGGGGATTCCGTTGGCTGCCACTACCATCTCCACCGCCCGTGAAGTTTTGATTGAGAAAATATTTGTAGCCGGCGGAGTAGCCGAAAGAAAGATTCCAAGGCCCCTGATCACGATCGAAAAGAAAAGCTCCGGCCGGGGCCAAAAAGATACTGTTCGCCGTTCCATAGCTGGAGGCTGAGTTGGTGGACTTGGTTCCCGAAGTCGAAGTCTGAACAGTGGTGTTGGTGGTCAGGGATCCCTGATTGTCAATTTCCCAACCCACTCCCAATGAGGGCTTGAAGGAGAAGGGAGAGGGAGACTTGACGGCGGCCAGAGAGGCATCGACCTCGCGCTGGACTTCATCGGGAGTCTGAAGAGAACCGACAAGAGACTGAAGTCCCCCGAAGGGAGAGACAGATGATCCCAAGGCAAGCTGATCCACCTGTTCCCCCACCCACTGCGAACGGAACTGGTTCTGCTGCACCGTGGGAACCCACTGGGCATGGGCCGATACCGCAATCCCCAGAAGAACGCCAAAAAACAATCCCCCAAGCAAAAACTTGGTAAAATCGGAACGTTTTCCATTTCCAGAGGGCATCTCAAAAGGGAAAAGTTAAAAAGGGAAAGTTGAAAGCGGAAAAAGCCTCCCGTGATCCCATGGGCCCCTCATCCACGCCCATCGTTTTTCACAATTGACCGGCAGCATGCAGGTATTGGAGCAGGTGATTGAGCAACCCCTTCCAGTCCTTCACGCGCCACTCCATCCGGGCCTTCAGAAGCAGGATCTCCTTGGTGTTCGCAGGATCGGAAGAGGCCTCCGAGAGCAGTCGTAACGCCGCCACTTCATTCCCATGCTCCAGATAATACTTGGCAGCGGCAACAGGCTCCGCCGGTACATCACTTTCAGCGGCTTGAATCCCTACCGATGGATCCGGCAATGGGGGGAGCGTGATCTTGAACACATCCATCAGAGATCTGCACGCCTCCTCCTCCCGTCCCGAGGAAGCCGCAATGGCCGCTTGGGTGGCGATCGCGGCGTGAGAATACTCGGGATGCACCCCAAGGAATCCCTCCACGTTCTTTTTATCCCCACGCTGCCACCAGACCTCGAAGAGACGCCCCTGATCACGCTCTCCCAGTCCCTTAAGAAACGTTTGGTCCTTCATGGCCTCCTCAATCTCGGCGGCAGTGGAGGTCGGGCGGCTCAACCAAAAAGCATGTATCTCGGGAGAAACCCGCGAGAGTTCCCCCATTTCTGCCAATAGCGCAGGATTCGATGCGGAATCCCTGAGCATGGTTGAGAAAAGTTCTGTGCTTCTCCTGACAGGGGAATTCGGCAGATCGTCGAGGATCAGCTGCCTCTTCAAGGCATCCTTCCAGATCTTCGCCGCCCCCTTGGCATCGGCAGGGGCAAGAATGATTCCCTGCGTGTAGGCCAGATCCGCATTGTGGGGCTGAAGAGCCCTGGCCTGGGAAAACAGTGTCTCTGCCTCGTGCAGATCCCATTTTTCCTCAATCAGAAAGATGCCGTACTGTTGCCTGATATCCCCACGAAGTGGATATCTGCGGATGAGTTGCCGGCTAGTGCTGAAAATCGGGTCTAGCTGATACCAAGAGTTGTCGGCATAGGCATAACGCATCAGAATCCTGTCGCGTCCATTGACCGACTCGAATGGAGGAACATCCCCTCCTCCCATCCATTGGGCCCTGACCATCATCGCCCCAGCCACAAGCATTACTAAACCTGCAATCAGTAGCATGATGTACTGGGCAATGGCAGACGCGGACTTCGTCTCGGAGGTCTCATTGGGAACGGCAAATCCAATCGCTCCGAGAATCATCACCCACCATCCGAGTTCGATACGATGGATCGGCACATCAACGAAACCATGCAACACTTCCGCCAGAAACGCCGAAAGGAACGCCCACTTGAGGGGCCAGGAATCACCGGCGATCACCGCAAGCGATGGAACCCCGCGAAGCAGGATCACAAGAATCACAAATGCCACAATCAAAGCAGGAAGACCGCTTTCGGAGGCCAGCATCAGCCAGTCGCTTTCGGGGTGAAGCGCCGTTGTCTTGTCCATTAAGCTGGACCTCGCATAAAATGGGTACAAAGAGGCATACGTGCCTGCACCGGTTCCCGTGAGGGGATAATCCCGGATCATCCGTAGCGTGTCCCGGGCTATGCCCATGCGGGCATCGACCTTGGTGCTTTCCTGATTGTTCCGCTCCCCTACCCCGTGACCTCCGACTCTCTTTTGTATTTTGGGAGTGGGTTGCAGAAAACGCTGGAGCAGAGGGGTATCGGAAGTGGCGAAGCGCACTGCCATCGTGAGCGCTGCGAATCCAAGAAGGAAAAGAAGCCACCAAGGCCTGAAGCGATTCCCAAGACCGGCAACCCAAATCAAGATGCCGAAGAACAGGAAAAGCAACCCGCCTCGGGAGGATGAGAAGAAGAGAAGGCACGAAACCAAGAGCAGAAACGCGGCGGTGGCGATCAGGAAGAGCAGAAACTTTTTCCCCAAGATGGCCTGACGAAGCAGTCCGAGGGCAACGATGGCTCCGGTAATCAGAAAACCGGCTGTATGATTACGATTCGGAAAAAAACCGAAAACGGCGGGATAGTCGGGATCCTGATCGAAAAACGGATAGTGCCACCCGGTTTTCCAGGAAATCACCGCCAGCACCGCATACAGAGAACATCCAATGACAGCAATCACCCCCGCGTACTCCAACTGGTTTCGGGTGCAGGGAGAACCCAGTGCATGAAGAGCCACCGCAGCACTAAAGAGGGCAAAAAAGGTCCAGGCGATCGTGTCAGCAGGGCTGACAGTGAAGCTTTGCGGGAGATGGATTCCAATCCCTGTCTGGATCACCTCACGCCATCCCTGGATAGGGACATGCAGTGGCAACAGGGACGTCGTCATCAGCATTATCAAAAGGGCACCAAGGATCCAGAGCATCCAAGGAGTGGATTGCGATGGTGCTCTGAAAACTAAAACCAGACCTGCCAACAAGAGAAAAAGTCCGCAAGCCCCCTGATGAGCATTTCCAGCAAGGAAAACTGCTATCAATGCTCCCAACAGGAGCAGGGAAGCTCCGCAAAGAGTTCTACACAGCTGAACAATCAAGCTGATGAAACCATAAACGGAGCTGAAAAAATTTGATCTCACTTCAACGTTTTAGCTAGGGCCACTGAGGTGAAGGTACAGGAAACGCCTTGGAAAGAATTGCTAACCCAAAAAACCATGGAAGGCACATTACAGAAACCCTCCTTAAATTCCAGAAGACGATTAAAAAAGATTGCCTGTACTGATTTTTCTCGTTGCAAATCGTCAAAACATGCTCACCCTATAGGAGAAAGGTATAAATCTCTGTATTAGTTCCTCCAATCGATATCAACCCCCCATCATGAAACACCATATCCTTGTTACCTCGATCCTTTCAGTTGTAGCTCTGGCTGCAAATGCCGGAGCCGCAATAACGAAGCCTAATACCATCAGCTTCACCTCATTCCCGTCGGACACAGCTTACACCACCAATAAACTTTCGGTGAGTGCCACGGCAACTGCAGGAACCCCGACGATCACAGTGACAGGGCCTGCCTCTTTTGCTACGGGTAAAATTACCCTGACCGGAACCGGAACCGTACAAGTAGTTGCCAAGGAGGCATCCGCTCCAACCGGTTACGCCCTTCCCACGCCGGTCA
This sequence comes from uncultured Spartobacteria bacterium, assembly GCA_903868795.1. Classification (GTDB taxonomy): domain Bacteria; phylum Verrucomicrobiota; class Verrucomicrobiia; order Chthoniobacterales; family UBA6821; genus UBA6821. Next base: position 61,727 of record CAIPWR010000128.1, read on the forward strand.
CCAACAGCTTTGTCGTAAGCTTGGCAAGCCAGACCATCACTGCGTTTGCCGGGATCAGTGACCAACCCTACAGCACCAACGCGATTTCCATCACTCCTCCGACTGCTTCTTCGGGACAGGCAGTGACGGTCACGGTAAAATCCGGCCCAGCGAATTACAGCGCCACAACCAAGAAGGTCACGATCACGGGAGTAGGAACAGTCGTTCTGGCCGCAAATCAGGCTGGCGTTGCCAATAAGTTCAGCGCAGCCGATGAGGTGACCACCAGTTTCAGCGTCAGCCAATCCAGTCAGACCATCGCTGATTTTGCGTCCATCTCGGCAGTAACTTGGAACACTAATGCTCCCGTTATTACAGTGACACTCCCCAAGGCATCCTCGGGGCTCCCTGTTGTTCTCTCTGTCGTTTCAGGCCCCGGACAAGTGACCGGAACCAACAAGGTCACCGCCACTGGAGCGGGAACGATCGTCATTGCAGGCAATCAGAGCGGCAACGCTAACTACACTCCAGCAGTCGCGGTGCAGGCAAACATCGTCGTCAACAAGGGTGTAAACACCATTGCGGCCTTGGGAGCAACGACTCCGGCAGCACCCAAGTATGGGGCCTCCTTCACAATACCAGTCCCCAAAGGCAAATCGACAGCCTCTGTCATCATCACGGCTACCGGTGCTATTGTGAATAATCAGTCTGATTCTACTGCCACCATCACCCCTACGACTCATGGAACTGTGACCGTTTATGCTAACCAAGCTGGTGATGCGAACTGGAATGCCGCTACCCAAGTGAACAAGAATGTCACCGTGGCGGCCGCGGTAGCCGTCATCACCCCTGACTCTAACAAGAACTCCACCTTCTCACCGACTGTTGGAAAAGTTACAGTTGTACCAACTTCGACCTCCTCTGGCGCATTTACTTTCTCCACAACAGGTACCGGGGGAACGGTTAACCCCTCTACGGGAGTTGTCACCATCACTGGAGCAGGTACCTTGGTTGTAAAAGCCACCCAAGCAGCATCAACCGATGGAAGTTATGCCGCTGTCACTACCGCTGTGACCGTCTGCACCATTACCATTGCCAAGGGAATCCAGACCCTCAACACACCTCCTAGCATCCCCACACCTGCGGACGGAACTTCTTTCTATCTGCCAGCCGCAACGTCGGATCAAGGAGTTGCCTTATCCTACGGGGTGACGGGTGCCACCTATGTCTCAGCAACCCGAAAGGTGACTGTGACTGCAGCTGGCACCATTAGTATAAGCGCCTCCGCAGTGGCTAATGCAAATTACAATGCGCTTGCCTCTACCTCGCTTAAGTCCTTCTCTGCGACAAAGAAGGGATCGGTTTACAGCTTCTCTTCAAACTAAGAGAGCACAACTTAAAAAAAGGCCGCATCTTCGGATGCGGCCTTTTTTATGATTTGATCACATGGAATACTTGATCCAATCATCAAGAATCACACTTTTTCGGAGCACTAAAAAAGTGGTACCAGCGGTCGGGTTCGAACCGACACATCTTTAGAGGATACCGGATTTTGAGTCCGGCGCGTCTGCCAATTCCGCCACGCTGGCTGATCAAGAAACTAAATTACACGAGCATATCAGAGAAGCCAAGTGGTTCTTCAATCCGCTTCCTTGAATTCAAAACAATTGGATTGGAGTAGGGAGCGCCTTGCAGATTCGAGGTCTCGTGCTACATTTACAATCATGAAGAAACAACTCCTCCTAGCCGCTTCACTTCTCTTCACCCTGAATGCTTTTGCCGGTTCGTTCCCCGACATCAGCCTTTCAGATCTCAAGGCCGATATCGCGGCTAAGAAGGTCACCCTCTTGGATGTCAATGGCCCTGTCTCCTATGCCAACGGGCATATCCCCGGGGCCATCGACTACACGGCTCACACCGCTGATCTGCTCAAGGTTCTTCCTGCGGACAAGAGCGCTCTGGTTGTCGCCTATTGTGGCAATGAACACTGTGGGGCCTATGCACGGGCCGCGGAGGCTGCCTCCAAGCTTGGTTACACCAATGTCCAGCACTTCAAGCCTGGCATCGCGGGCTGGAAGGCTGCCGGCGAAACGACGGAAAAATAGCGTCCTTATTCGGGAAGGCTGGAGACCGCGTTGGCATAGGAGCTCTTTGCACTCTCGTGGGAGTGAGCGCTAGTGTGCAGATCGCGAAGCAGTCCGTCTCGCATTCCGTAAATCCAACCGTGAACTGAGAGTTCCTGACCTCGCTCCCAGGCGTCACGAACGACCGTGGTCTTGCAGACATTGGCAACCTGCTCGATCACATTGAGTTCGCAGAGGTGATTGAAACGTGTTGATTCATCAGTCCAAGAGTCCAGAAAAGTGGAATGCTTCTGCAATACGTCATCCACATGGCGAAGCCAGTTATCGGCCAGTCCGACACGATCCCCCCGAAGCGTTGCGTGCACGCCACCACAGCCATAATGCCCGCAAACGATGATATGCTTGACCTTCAGGACATCAACGGCGAACTGCATCACTGAGAGGGAGTTAAAATCGGTGTGGACGACTACATTGGCCACATTGCGATGCACAAAGACTTCTCCCGGCGCAAGACCGACCAACTCCTCGGCTGGCACACGACTGTCGGCACATCCGATCCAGAGATACTCCGGGCGTTGCTGAACGGCGAGCTGCTCGAAGAACTTAGGATCCCGTGCACTGAGATCCTGAGCCCACGCCTGATTATTGAAAAAAAGTTCAGCTATTGATGACATAAAGGAGGATTTCAAACTTCATACTCACAGATCGCGAGCAAAAAATACTCGGTGAATCATCTCAGGGACGTTCAATACTTCAGCTATTTGATCGCGGCCAAGGCTTCCACCACCAACGGGCGGTCTTCGGGATAAGTGAGTCCGAACCATGGATCTTGGGAATGAAGAAGCCTCACGGTGGCCTCACCCGAGGCAATCATGGAACTGATGGCGGCAGGCAAATAAAACTCGGCCTTCAGATCATCTCCACGCTCCTCCAGGAATTCCGCAAAATGGAACTCCAGGTTAGCGAAAAGATCAGGGGTAAATCCCCAGAAATTCATGGAGGTCGGTTCGGCTCCGGTCAGCTTCACCGGAGAACTCGCCTCGGCAACAATCCCCTCACCCGTTCTTGCGATTGCGGGACGCTCGATGATTTCCCTCAGGAACCCTTGTTCATCCGCAGTACAAATGCCTCGGGAGACGGTTCCATACTCGGAGAGAGTGTTTTCGAGTCGGTAACCGACCATGGCGAATTCCCCCGGCTTCGCCTGACGAAGAAAGGAGGCGAGTTTCTCAAATCCTGAGGGCCCGTAATAGTCATCGGCATTTATGACGGCGAAGGATTCCTTAACCAACGGGGCGGCGGCAAGTACTGCATGACCAGTCCCCCACGGCTTACTCCGACCCACGGGGGCAACTCTCCCTTCCGGCAGAGGCTCGAGTTCCTGAAAGGTATACTTGACCTGAACGCGCCCCTCGTAGCGGCAACCCACCGTCTCGCGGAAAAGTTCCAGCATCTCGCGACGGATGACAAAGACGACGGTGTTGAAACCTGCCTTGAGAGCATCGTTCACCGAATAGTCGAGAATGATCTCCCCTGCGGGGCCGACGGGATCAAGTTGCTTGAGTCCTCCGTAACGGCTCCCCATCCCCGCCGCGAGCACTACGAGCGTTAGTTCCATAAAAGGTATCGTTGCCTGAATTAAGACTACTTCGATTAAGGCTGCTTTTTCAGCGGGCCCACCGTGGCAGCACTGTCCTTGTAGAAGATGATCCCATGCTGACGGAGATTCGCCACAAAGGCCTTCAGGTCACTAGTAGCACCCTGCACGGAATCCATCGCACTGTTTCCCTTCTTAAGAAAGACATTCGCTTGTTCCATGACTCCCTTAAGCTCACCCGAGGAAGCTGCCATGGCATCACTGGTGGTTCTGAAGTTCGCTAGCGTAAGCTGCAAATTCTGCACTCCCTGCTTATTGAAGACATCATCATGGAGCGACTTGCTCACAGCATCGATGTTGTCGAGTGCCGAGCTGAGTTTGGGAAGGATTTCATCGTGCAACTGGCGCTGGAGCTCCGAGATACTCGACTCACTCTGCCCGTTCTTGACCACGGTTCCGGGCGTAATCGGCCTGGGATTGAGATTGTGGTCATCCATCGTCACCGTCACAAATCGATCACCAAGAAGCCCCGAACTCCCGATTGAGAAAATACTGCCCTCGGGAATCTGAACCGTCTCCTCGATCTTCAATGGTACGGCGACGCCACGCATATTCGGAAGGACAGTGGGGGCTGTCGCCACCTCACCGATCTTTGCCCCGGCCAGCATCACGTCGGCACCTTTTACGAGCCCGCTTGCATTCCGATATTCTACAGTCAGCGTATAATATTTCTTAATGCTCTCACCGAATCGGCCGAAGTAAATGACAAGCGATCCAATGCAGAGAAAGCCCAGGATCATGAAAAAACCGGCTCGGAGCTGGTTGGAGATTTTGGTGGTGTCCATTGGTGAAGTATCGGAAAGGGTTTAGTCGATCTCGTGGGAACGTCCCTCGATGAAATCCGTAATCACGGGGTCAGTCGAGGCGTGAAGATCGGCAAGTGAGCCGTCGAAATGAATGCGTCCCTCGCGCAGAAGCGCGACCCTGTCGGCAATATGGTCTGTGCTGATCATGTCGTGCGTCACGACGATTGAGGTTACCTTGAGCTGGGACTGGAGGCGACGGATGAGTTTGTTGATCGTATCGGAAACAATCGGATCCAGCCCCGCCGTCGGCTCGTCATAGAGGATGCAGGCTGGTTCGGTGATGATCGCACGCGCAAGCGCGGCACGTTTTCTCATGCCTCCACTGAGATTGGAGGGCATCTTGTGATCCTGGCCCTTGAGGGAGACGAGTTCGAGAGATCGGTCGACTTTCTCCCGGATGACCTTCTCATTCCTCTCTCCGCGCTCACGAAGGGGGAAGGCGACATTATCAAAAACTGTCATCGAATCAAAGAGTGCCCCATCCTGAAAGAGCATGCCGACCTTGCGGCGGACCGGCTCAAGTTGGCGTTCATCCAGGTGAGCAATCTCCTCCCCGTCGACCTTGATCGATCCGGAAAGAGGGCGAATTAATCCGATGAGATGTCTGAGAAAGACACTCTTTCCCCCGCCGCTCTGTCCCAAGAGCACCGTGGTCTCACCCCGGGGAATATCAAGATTCACACCTCGCAGAATCTCCTGACCGCCGAAGCTCTGGCGGAGATCACGCACCTCGATGAGGTTTTTTCCGACAACGGCAGTCATCAGAATTTTCCTCCGGCAGGAAAGATGATGTTCAGCGCCATCGTGAGGAAGAAATTGATCATCAGGATGGACAGGGAGCTGATCACCACCGCCTCAGTCGTGGAGCGACCCACTCCGACTGCTCCATTGCTCGTCGTGAGTCCCTGCTGACATCCGACAAAGACAACGATGAGGGCAAAGACAAATCCTTTGGTCAGCGCCATCACCATGTCCTTGGTGTGGGTATAGAACCACATGTGCTGAAGGAAGAAGACACTGTTGACATTCAGGATCCGGGTGGCGACGTAGTAACTGGCAGTAAGGGCAAAGAAGATGCATTCCCCCACAAGCAGAGGCATCGAGATCATCATCGCCACAGCACGCGGAACCACGAGGTAGTCGATCGGATTCACCGCGAGGGCCCGGAGGGCATCTATCTGCTCGGTGACCTTCATGGTGCCGATCTCAGCGCAGATGGCGGCACCGACACGACCTGCGACCATAAGGCCGGTAAGGACGGGTCCGAGTTCCCGGCACAGTGCGATGGAGACAACAGGACCGACTGCGGAGCTCATGTTGAGGGCATTGAACTGAAAGAAGATCTGCGCAGTGAATACCGCTCCCGTGAAGATACCCGTGATAATGACAACTGCCTGGGAACCAAAACCGATCTCAACGATCTGGTTCAGAACCAAGCGCCAACGGATTCTCCCCAAAAAGATCGATGAGAAGGACTCTCCTGCAAGGAAAGACAATTGGCCGAGGTAGAGACAAAATGCCCGTGTCAGCGGAAAGGAATACGGGAATCTCATCTTCGCCAAGTAATCACTCTAAGATCAGCCCAGAAGCTCCGCCTCCAGGTCATAGCCCCGGGTGCCTGTAATCCTGACTTTGTGAAACTCCCCTGCCTTCACAGGGCTCGTAAAGTGAACACGGCAATCAACATCGGGAGCATCTCCCTCAGTACGCCCAAACTGAGCAGTGTCAGCGAGGACAGTTAACTCCCTGCCTACCTGCGCAAGTGCAAGTTCGGCGGCAATCTCCTGCTGGACGAGCATTGCTTCGCGATGGCGACGCTTCTTGGTGCCGCCATGGATCTGCCCTGGAAGCTTCGCCGCACGAGACTCCTCTTCCTTGGAATAATTAAAGACCCCAAGTCGCTCGAAACGCCGATCCCTCATAAACTCCAGAAGGCTCTCAAAATGCTCCTCCGTCTCTCCGGGGAAGCCGACGATAAAAGTCGTTCTGATCGTTAATCCGGGAATCCCAGCACGCATCCGGTCAATGAGTCGTTCGATATGGCCGCGGTCGGTTTCGCGGCGCATCGAATCCAGCATGACGTCATGGATGTGCTGGAGGGGCATGTCGACATAGCCCGCCACCTTCGGGTTGCGCACGATAGCGGCGATCATGTCATCGCTCCAGTGGGCCGGGTGAGTATAGAGGAGTCGAATCCAGAACTCGCCGGGGATCTGTGCCAGAGCATCGAGTAGAGCAGGGAGACCAGGTCCCCTCGCCTCGTCAACAGGCTGACGCGGGCCAGCCTTCTCCTCCCAGAGATCCATTCCGTAGTAGGTGGTGTCTTGACTGATCAGATTGATCTCTTTCACGCCCGAGGCAACGAGTCCCTCGACCTCCTTGACCACAGACTCGATGGTTCGACTGCGATGCCGCCCACGCATACGGGGAATGACGCAGAAAGAGCAGGGATGATTACATCCCTCAGCGATCTTGACATAAGCCGTGTGCGCAGCGGTAAGACGAACACGCGGGGTGTCGTAATCCGGAATGTAGGCGGCACGACGGGAAACCTCGACGATGGCACCCGGCTCTTCCCGCTCTTCGTCGAGGAGACGATCGAAGAACGAGCCTGCACTCTGGATCTCGTCGAGCCCGAGAAAGGCATCCACTTCGGGAAGCTGTGTGGCGAGATCGGTCGAATAGCGTTGGGAAAGACATCCCCCAACAACGAGTTTCTGTCCCGGTTTGGCACCATGGAGACGACGACGATGAGCCTCGAGGATCGCATTGATGCTTTCCTCCTTGGCCGGATCGATGAAACCACACGTATTGACAAGGACAACATCGGCATCATCGGTTTCATTGGTGAGTTCGTAGCCGTGCCGCTTGGCATCCCCGAGCAGGATTTCGGCATCGACCAGATTCTTGGCACAGCCAAGGCTGATCAGGCCGATCTTACGGGTTTCAGGTAGCTTGGTTGTGCTCATCGGTTGGAAATTATCTATTGGAAAAGGAAGAGAGGCTGGCGTTACTGGTGATCCAGGGAATGGATCGAACACGCGAAAGCTGACGCATCATGCCCCAAGTGCTCAAGAACGTCGTCAGGAGAAGAACATAAACGACTGCTCGCCCGAGGGGAGCAAGAGGTGCAAGCAATTCAAGACTCAAGCGAAACGGAGGCTTCAGCGGGCGCGAGTAGTTCGAAAGATACTGGCAGTTTTTCGGAACAAGATCCGGCATCAAGGGCAGTGAATCCTTGATATCGACAGGATCTAAACCTAGGGCACGCGCATAGGTCACGGCATGGATTCGGGAGACTGCTGGATTCAAGGACTCCTCCTCCAAGAGACCGACCTCTTTTTCAGAAAGCCTTGCGACCCGTGCAGCCTCGAAACGACTGAGTCCCATAACCTCCCTCGCCTCGCGAAGGATGGGACCAATCGGCCTGGATAATGATGTCGGGTGAAAAAACATGGTTATTGAAGTTCGATGCGAAAGACTCAATCGTCCAGTCCATCCAGATCGACCAGGATCTCACGGTCTTTCGCTCCATCCTTGGGCCCCAGAATGCCACGTTGTTCGAGAATGTCGACGATACGCGCGGCCCGAGTGTAACCAAGACGCAAACGACGCTGAAGCATGGAGGTGGAAGCTTTTTTCTCCTGCCGGATAATCTCGAGACATCTGTCCACCAGATCCTCCTCCTCATCGGTGACCTCGTCCTCTGGCATGGTGGTGGAGGATAGCTTGGCCGAGATGCTCGGTTCGAAGACCGGCTTGGCCTGGGTTGCCAGGTTGGCCACGATCCGATGGATCTCCTCATCGGTAACCAGCACACCCTGGGCGCGCGTGAGTTTGGCACTACCTGGGGGCAAATAGAGCATGTCACCCTTGCCAAGGAGCTTTTCAGCGCCGTTCATGTCAAGGATCACTCGACTATCAAGACCGGAGGCCACCTGGAAAGCGATACGCGAGGGGATGTTCGCCTTGATGACCCCTGTGACGACGCTGGAGCGTGGGGTCTGGGTTGCCACAATCATGTGAATTCCCGCAGCTCGGGCCTTCTGCGTGATGCGGGCGATCGCCCCCTCGACATCAGTGGGAGCTGTCTGCATGAGATCGGCCAACTCGTCGACGATCACGACAATGAACGGCATCTGATCGGGAATAATCATGTCGTCATCGGGCTTCAGCGGAAGTTCGGGAGCAATCGTCTCTTCCTCCCCACCCTCGTTGGAAACCTGATTTTCAGTGGGTGAACTCTCGGCATCTCCCAAAGACTCACCCTCAGCTTTCTCTTCAGCATCTTCAGCATCTTCAGCATCTTCAGCAACTGCCAAGGGAGCCTTCTCGGGCTTGGGACGATTGTTGAAGCCACTGATATTCTTAACCCCTACTTTGGCGAAAATGCCGTAGCGTTTCTCCATCTCATCCACCACCCAGCGCAGTGCCAGTAGGACCTTCTTCGGATCAGTCACCACAGGAGTCACCAGATGAGGAAGATCATTATAGACCTGCATCTCAACGACCTTCGGATCGATCATGATGAATCGAAGTGTCTCGGGAGTATGTTTGAAAATCAAACTGGTGATGATGGAGTTGATACAGACGCTCTTGCCGCTACCCGTGGCACCGGCCACAAGGAGATGCGGCATCGCGGCCAGATCAGCGATGATCGCGTGACCATAGACATCCTTGCCGAGAGCCAGAGGCAACGCCGCCTTGGTGGAATCCCAGGCTTCGCTCTCGAAGAGCTCCCGGATACTCACCTTGACCTTGTTTGAATTCGCAATCTCAATACCAACCGTGTCCTTGCCGGGAATCGGGGCGAGGATATTGATCCGTTCGGCACGTGTGGCGCGGGCAAGGTTTTTTTCCAATGCCGAGATCCGCTCCACTCGCACGCCGGTAGCGGGATAGACTTCGTAGCGGGTGATTGTGGGTCCTTTGGTGATGTCTCCGGGAGATGCCTCGATATCGAATTGGGCAAGTGTCTCCAGAATAATCTTCTGGACTCCCTGAAGCTCTGCAGGATCCGCAGGCTTATGCCCCTCATCATCGTAGGTTTCCAGAAGATCAAAGCCGGGAAGCGTGTATTCCTCAAAGCTGACTTCGCCGAGATCTCCGCCAACGGACATCGACTCCTGCTTCTCCGACTTCTTGTTACTACCTTTAATCTTCATCACCTCAGCCAGAGTTGGTTTACGAGCGGGAGCGGGAACGCTTGCGTCAATGATCTTGGGAGATGGGAGGTCTGCAGACAGAGTGGTGACCGTCGTCTCATCAGGAGATTTTTCTAAATCCTCGGCAGCAGGAGTAGGCTTCCGTCGATTCCGCGAACGATAGGAAGCGGGTACCTCCACCACACTTTCCTCCGTTTCTTTTTTTCCTGGAGCAAAACGCTTTTTAAGAAGCCCGTAGAGATAACCTCCCAACAGTCCGAACCAAGAGGCCAATGCGCCAAAACCGCGGCGGAGCGCCATGATCGGATGAAACCCCGTTGCAAGGATCAGGCTGACCAGTGCAAGCGCCATGAAGATCAGACCTGATCCAAGCGTCCCAAGCACATTACGTCCGAGCACCAGATCAATCCGATGGCCAAACCAGCCACCGGGTCCCTGGATATTGAACTTCTCCTTCCAAGTCCCAAGGATCAGATGCTGCAAATCGAGCAAGGTCGACCAACTCAGCACAAAGACAAAGGCCCATCCGAGGCGGATACCTAAACGAAATTCAGGGGTCGTAAACTTGGCGATTCCTAGCCCCACCAAGGCCACTGCCGCGAAGTAGGATGCAGCTCCGAAGAGAAAGTAAAACAGTCCGGCAATATCCGCCCCCACGCGACCGATGAAATTGACCGGATATTCCGAGGAATGAGCATACTTGGCATAAAAAAGCCAGGGAGAGACATCCCTAGGCTCGAAGGAGCAGAGAGCAAGCAGCAGCAGGATTCCTCCAAACAGGAGAAGAACCCCGGTGACTTCATCCAAGGAGCGTTTGCGTCGTGACGAGACCATCCCAGCTATCTTGCAGGATATCGAGTGGTCTTGGCAATCGTCGGTATCTGGGGGATAAATAAGCGTATGAAACTAACCTCTCCACTCACTTTTGAATCCTTGGCCATGGAACGCGTCTGGGGAGGACGGCGTTTCGAGACCTTATTGGGCAAGCAACTACCCCACGCTGTGCCGGTCGGTGAACTCTGGGAGATGGTCGACCGACCCGAGGCGCAGAGCGTGGTCCATGAGGGACCGTTAAAGGGTAAAACGCTTCACGAACTTTGGCTCGAGCACCGGGAGGAAGTTTTCGGCTCTCTGCATAGCTCCAACCCCTCCCCTCGGTTTCCCCTCCTGATTAAGCTGCTCGATGCTCGGGAGCGCCTCTCTGTTCAGGTTCACCCACCGACGGAACATGCCGAAGCATTGAATGGAGAACCGAAGACGGAATGCTGGTACTTTCTCCATGCTTCAAAAGGGGCTTCCATCTATGCCGGCCTTAAAAATGGGGTCAATCGGGAAGAATTTGAACAGGCACTCCAAAATGGCACGGTGGAGGAAAAGCTCCACAAGGCAGTCGCCAGGACAGGGGAAAGTATCTTCATCCCCAGCGGAAGAATCCACGCGATCGGCGAAGGACTGGTTATTGTCGAGGTGCAGCAGAACAGCGACACCACCTACCGTGTCTTCGACTGGAATCGTCATGGTCTGGATGGAAAGCCCAGAGCGTTACATATCAATGAGTCGATGGCCTCAATTGATTTTCATGACTTTGAGCCCGCTCTGACCCCAGCCTCGCAGCCGTTGGTTGCCGACTGCCCTCATTTTCATGTCGAGAAGATCCCCCTTCCTTTGCCGGGTAATATTGCCAGTGCAGGAGATTTCTCCATCGTCACATGCCTCACAGGTGAGTTGGAGTGCTCGGGAACGCTATTACGACCCGGCGGATTCATACTGATTCCAGCATCCTTGGAAGAGGCCATCCTGGTCCCAAAGAGTGCAGATACGAATGTTCTAGTAACACGTCTGCCGAGACGTAGCTAAAGTTCGTTCCGGATAAAAACAAGTGATCGCTGCTTACTTCTCCTGACCGGGTGGAGTCCATTTTTTTGAGAGGACTCTCCTAACCATCGGAATGAAGGTCTCGAGAGGTTCCACCGGATAATCCGGATCGAAGGAAACCTCATCATATTTGGCGCAAAACTCGGCCGTGTGTTCGAAGTAAGGATGATCCTTGTAGATATCCCTCCCATTGGGATCGATCCCGACGTGACTCCCATAAAAGTAGGTCTGGAAGAGGGGATGATTGACCAACATCCAGTGATTGGCCTCGCTGATGAATGGGTGCAGCACGGCGCCGATGACCTCACCGTGATTCATGGGACCAAGCGCCTCCCCCACATCATGGAGCAACGCCACGACTACATATTCCTCGTCCCGACCATCCCGCAGGGCACGGGTGGCGGCCTGTAGAGAATGTGAAAGTCGGTCCACCGGATAGGCCTCGTCGCCGCCAAGACTATTGAGAAGGCTCAGGAGAAGGTCGGGCAATTTTTCCAGATTCTCCTCATGCACTCGCTTCAAGATCGCAAAGTCGTCTCGAGACATTTCCTCCATGCTATGAAAATGCATTTTGCCTGAAGCAGGAGCGGGGGAGTCCCCATGATTGGAATCTGGGACGATTGAGTTCTCGGACATGAGAATCCTCATAGTAGGAGTAGGTTGAAATGTCCAGAAGGGCCTTGAACCCAAAATTTGCATTAGCACCCCATCAAGCTGGGGTGCCGAGGGGTTAAATGTGAAAAAGTTAGAACGTTGAAAGGTTGAAAAGGGTAAGACCCGTGAAGCAGTGCCCTTTAAGACATTGCCCACTTTTTAACATTCTAACGCTTCCACATTTTAACTCCAAAGAGACTCACCATCAAGGTGAAGCACCCAAACCTGTTGCCTGCACGCTATCGCATCATCCGGGTTGAATGTTTCCAGCCTAAAGATAACGGCTTGAATTCATGAATCGGTCTCGTGCCGACGAATGATTTTACCCTCCACTTTTGACTACGCGTTTGACTCTCCAGTGCCTTGGGGGGTTGAATACATCGCCTCTTCTCTGGGGAACGACACAATTTTACGACACTCAGCACACCATGCCCAAAGACACATCCATCCAAAAGATCCTCCTCATCGGAGCCGGCCCCATCGTCATCGGACAAGGATGCGAATTTGACTACTCGGGAGTCCAGGCCTGCAAGGCGCTAGCCGAAGAAGGGTATGAGGTGGTGTTGGTGAACTCAAATCCGGCCACGATCATGACCGATCCGGAATTTGCCAACCGGACCTATATCGAGCCAATCACCCCAGCGATCATCGAGAAGATCATCGAACGGGAAAAACCCGACGCCCTCCTCCCCACCCTCGGTGGACAGACCGCTCTGAATGCCGCCATGGAACTCGTGCATAGTGGTGTCCTTGAGAAGCACAAGATCCGCCTTATCGGAGCCAACGCCGAGGCGATCAAGCGTGGTGAGGATCGTACTCTCTTCAAGCAGATCATGCTCGAGATCGGCCTCGACGTGGCTGAGTCGGGTACCGCCCACACGATCGATGAGGTCTTCGAGATCGCGAAGCAGATCGGAACCTACCCTCTCATCATCCGTCCCGCATTCACGCTCGGTGGAGCGGGAGGCGGCATTGCCTACAACCGCGAGGAACTCGAGACCATCGCCCGCCGCGGCCTCGATATGTCACCGACCACCGAAGTTCTCATCGAGGTCTCCCTGCTTGGCTGGAAGGAATATGAGGTCGAGGTCATCCGTGACAAGGCTGACAACTGCATCGTCATCTGCTCGATCGAGAACTTCGACCCCATGGGAGTCCACACCGGCGACTCGATCACCGTCGCCCCGATCCAGACCCTCACGGACAAGGAATACCAGAAGATGCGCGACGCCTCCTTCGCCGTTATCCGCGCGATCGGCGTCGAGACCGGCGGGTCGAACATCCAGTTTGCCGTCGATCCGAAGACCGGTCGTCAGATCGTCATCGAGATGAATCCGCGCGTTTCCCGCTCCTCAGCCCTCGCTTCTAAGGCAACCGGCTACCCGATCGCCAAGATCGCGGCCAAGCTGGCCGTCGGCTACCACCTCGACGAACTCAAGAACGATATTACCAAGACAACGACCGCCTGCTTCGAGCCTGCGATCGATTACTGCGTGGTGAAGATTCCCCGCTTCACCTTCGAGAAATTTCCGAAAGCCGACCCGACCCTGACCAGTCAGATGAAGAGCGTCGGCGAGGCGATGTCGATCGGACGCACCTTCAAGCAGGCCCTGCAGAAGGCTCTCCGCTCGCTGGAAACCGGCCGCGCCGGCCTCGGCTGCGATGCCAAGGATATCGAACCCCGGAACGCCGACGGAAGCTGGGACACCGAGCAGATCGAGAAGCTCCTCCGCATCCCGAATGCCGAGCGCATTTTTGCTGTCCGTCATGCCTTCCTCGCGGGATTCAGCGCGGAGAAGATCCATGCCATTAGCGCGATCGATCCTTGGTTCCTCGATAATATCCAGGAACTCGTCGAGGAGGAGCAGGCCTTCCGTAGGGATCCGGCCAACATTCCCCTCCGCCATGCAAAGAAGCTCGGCTTCTCCGACCGCCAACTCGCCCAGATCTCTGGCACCACCGAGGATGCCGTCCGTGCCAAGCGGAAAGCCGAAGGAGTCGAGCCGACCTACCGCCTAGTCGATACCTGTGCGGCTGAGTTCGAGGCCGCGACTCCCTATTTCTACTCCACCTACGGCGACGAAGATGAGACCCGTGGAGGAACCAAAAAGAAGGTGATGATCCTCGGCGGCGGTCCGAACCGCATCGGCCAGGGTATCGAGTTCGATTACTGCTGCGTTCATGCCGCCTTCGCGCTGAAGGAAGAGGGCTACGAGACCATCATGGTGAACTCGAATCCCGAGACCGTCTCCACGGATTACGACACCAGCGACAAGCTCTTCTTCGAGCCCCTCACCCTTGAGGATGTGCTCAATATTTACGAGCGTGAGAAATGCGACGCCATCGTCGTCCAGTTCGGGGGCCAGACCCCACTCAACCTCGCCGCACCACTTCAGGCTCGTGGAGTCACCATCATCGGCACGCAACCCAAGAGCATCGAGATGGCGGAGGACCGCAAGCACTTCTCGGCCATGATCGACAAGCTGAAGCTCCGCCAAACCACCGGAGCCACAGCAATTGACGAATCGGAAGCCGTCGCCGTGGCCAACAATGTCGGTTATCCGGTTCTTGTGCGTCCCTCCTTCGTCCTTGGAGGACGCGCCATGGAGATCGTTTACACGGAGGAGGATCTCCGCCGTTATATCCGCACCGCAGTCGAGGTCAGCCCCGAGCGCCCGATTTTGGTCGATCGTTTCCTGGAAGATGCCACAGAAGTGGATGTCGACTGTCTCGCCGACGGCACCGAATGCGTCATTGGCGGCATTATGGAACATATCGAAGAAGCCGGCATCCACAGTGGTGACAGCGCCTGCGTCCTTCCATCGGTTTCCCTCTCTCCCAAAGTTCTTGAGACCATCCGATCCGCCACCAAGGCGATGGCCCTCGAGCTTGATGTTCGAGGCCTCATGAATGTTCAGTACGCTGTGAAGGATGAGGAAGCCTATGTGCTCGAGGTAAATCCGCGTGCCTCCCGTACCTCCCCCTTCGTCAGCAAGGCGATCGGCGTTCCCCTAGCCAAACTTGCCGCCAAGATCATGGCCGGAAAGACACTCAAGGAACTCGGCTTCACCAAGGAAGTCATTCCGACCCATTTCTCGGTCAAGGAAGCTGTCTTCCCCTTCATTAAGTTCCCCGGCATCGACATCACCCTTGGGCCTGAGATGCGCTCCACCGGTGAGGTCATGGGTATCGATACCGATTTCCCCCGCGCCTACGCAAAAGCCCAGATGGCCGCGGCACCAGCCCTCCCCACGGGAGGAAATCTCTTCGTCAGTGTGAAGGACTCCGACAAGAAGGCGATTGTCCCGATCGTAAAGGACTTCGCCGACCTCGGTTTCAAGATCCATGCGACCGATGGCACTGCTAGTCTCCTGAAGGAAGCAGGCATCCCCGTCACCCGCCTCAACAAGCTGGCTCAGGGACGCCCCAACGTCGTCGACATGATCAAGAACGGAGAGATGCAGTTCATCATCAACACACCCGCCGGGAAGCAACCCCGTCAGGACGAAGTGGTGATCCGCAGTACAGCTGTCGCAAATCGCATCCCAATCATGACCACCCTGCGTGCCGCAGCAGCCAGCGTCTCAGCAATCAAATCAATTGCTGAGGCACCGCTGACCGTCAAGTCACTCCAAGAACACCACGCTACAGCTGTAGCCTAAGGCTGTTAGGGGTTTAGGCTGTAGGCTCTAAGGAAAATTCTTTTCCTTAAAGCTTAGTGATTTTAGATACGGGGCTAGGATCGCACGGGAGCGCAGTAATCCTACGCCGACCGAGCAGCAACAAGGCCCCGCTCTAAAAGCCTCAGCTTCTACAATCCGGCGGCTGCGGCAGTGTCCGTGAGCATCAACGCATTCGCCTGAGCAATCCTTCCTCCAGGGATCGAGGGATCTGCGGCACGAAGTTTCACGATCATTGGGATCTTAGCAGCACCTGTGGCGAGCCACATAATCTGGCGTGAGCGATTAATCATCGGATAGGTCAGAGTCATGCGACGGCGGTTCTGGTAGAGATGCACAGGGTCGGTGAGGGCCACATCGCGGTCCGTGACCTCCAGGACAGGATCGTTCGGAGTCAACGAGGCGGTGTGTCCATCTGGCCCTAGGCCAAGGTGGGCCATGTCGAGTGTCGGCGGATTCCCGCAAATCTCTTGTAGCGTCCTCTCGTACTCAGCGGCTCCCTCGACTGGATCAGCGGCATTCACCGGCATGGCATGGATGTTCTCCTTGGGGATTGGAGCATTCCCCAAGAGAGATTCATGCAGATGGGTCAGGTTCCGATCAGGATCCCCCTCGGGAGCGATGCGCTCGTCGATCTGGAAGACATGGACTTGGGACCAAGGCACCACCTCAGAGGCGAGATCCTTGAGCATC
Source organism: uncultured Spartobacteria bacterium (assembly GCA_903868795.1). Taxonomy (GTDB): domain Bacteria; phylum Verrucomicrobiota; class Verrucomicrobiia; order Chthoniobacterales; family UBA6821; genus UBA6821. The sequence continues at coordinate 78,320 of CAIPWR010000128.1, forward strand.
GCCCAGGGGGTCTTTCCCCCGCTGACGGCAAGGGTGAAGACACCACGAGCTGCCACGGCCTCACGGGCGGCAGCAGCAATCACACCGGCGGCTGCCTTCGCAACCGCATCATCATCAGCAAGGACTTCGATCTTGAGTGCCATGGCTTGATTCGCGTTGGGAATTACTTCTTCGCCCTGTAGCGGCGGATCAGTGCGTTCGTGGAGCTGTCGTGCTTAAGCTCGGGCTCCGCAGGTGACTCAAGTTCGGGAATGATGTGCTGGGCAAGCTGCTTGCCGAGCTCGACACCCCACTGGTCGAAGGAGTTGATTCCCCAGACGGCACCCTGCGTGAAGACGCTGTGCTCGTAGAGGGCGACCAGGACGCCAAGGGTATGCGGGTCGAGCTTGTCGGCCATGATGACATTCGACGGGCGGTTCCCCTCGAAGACGCGATGAGGATTTAGCCAATCGGGGGTTCCTTCGGCCTTCACCTGCTCCGGTGTCTTGCCGAAAGCGAGCGCTTCGGCCTGCGCGAAGATATTCGAAATGAGGTAATTGTGGTGGTGACCCAGCTCGTTGATCGCCTTGTTAAAGCCGATGAAGTCGCAGGGAATGAGACGGGTACCCTGATGGATGAGCTGGTAGAAGGAGTGCTGTCCATTCGTGCCGGGCTCGCCCCAGTAGATCGGACCCGTGTCGAAGGTGACGTGGGTGCCGTCAAGACGAACCGATTTGCCATTGCTCTCCATGGTGAGCTGCTGGAGGTAGGCCGGGAAGCGCTTCAGGTACTGCTCGTAGGGGAGCACCGCGATGCTCTGGGCTCCGAAGAAATCGTTGTACCATACGGCCATGAGACCAAGGAGAACGGGGAGGTTCTTCTCGAGGGGAGCCGTGCGGAAGTGCTCATCCATCGCGTGGAAGCCGGCGAGAAGGTCGGAGAAGTTCTTCGGTCCGATGGCGATCATGGTTGAGAGACCGATCGCGGAATCCATCGAATAACGGCCACCGACCCAATCCCAGAACCCGAACATATTTGCCGTATCGATGCCGAACTCCGAGACCTTGGCGGCATTCGTGGAGACTGCAACGAAGTGCTTGGCAACGGCTGAGACATCACCGCCGAAACCCTGGAGCGACCACTCGCGTGCACTGTTGGCATTCGTCATGGTCTCGAGCGTGGTAAAGGTCTTCGAGGAGACGATGAAGAGGGTCTCGGCAGGATCGAGATCGCGCACAGCCTCGACGAAATCAGTGCCATCGACGTTGGAAACAAAGCGGAAGGTCATGTCGCGTTCGCTGTAGGCCTTGAGCGCCTCGTAGGCCATGACTGGGCCCAGATCGGAACCACCGATTCCGATGTTGATCACATTCTTGATGCGCTTGCCTGTGTGACCCTTCCACTCACCGGAACGGATGCGATCGGCAAAGACACCCATGGCCTCGAGGACCTTATGAACCTCGGGAACAACATCAACGCCGTCGACCTTGATCACCTCACCCTTGGGGGCGCGGAGTGCAACGTGCAGGACGGCACGATCCTCGGTGATATTGATCTTCTCTCCGGCGAACATCTTGTCACGGTGCTCTTCGAGACCGACTTCCTTGGCAAGCTGAACGAGGTTCTTGAGAGTCTCGTCGTTGACGCGGTTCTTGGAGTAGTCGAGGTAGAGACCACAGGCCTCGGCGGTCAGACGCTCACCGCGTGACGCATCGGCGGCAAAGAGTTCTTTAAGCGTGGTCTTTGCGATCTGGTCGCGATTGGCTTCGAGTGCCTTCCAGGCGGGGAGTTGGGTTGGGTTGGTCATTGGAAAAGGATGGATTATGAGGGATGAATTATGAAGGATTATTCCAGTAAGATTGCTAGACTCCGCAACCCAACTAGAATGCCTCTGAAATGGCAACCGACAATCCCGCCACAAATCACTCCGGGGAGTATACAGCCCGGAACGTTCAGGAGACGGCACTCATTGCCGCGGAACTCCTACCGCTGATGCTGAGGTCGGGTGTGGTGAGTCTGGAGGGGCCTCTTGGGGCGGGGAAGACCCACTTCGTCAAAGCAACGGCTCTCGCCATGGGGATCACCGAAGATGTGACGAGCCCCACATTCACTCTCCTTCAGAGTTACGGTGTGGGAGAAAGTCGCCTGCATCACTCCGACTGGTATAGACTCGAATCAGAATCCGAGGTGCTCGCTCTCGGACTCGAGGAATACTATGGGGATGGACTGATGTTCATCGAGTGGGGGGACAAGTTTCCCTCGATCCTGCCTCAGGGCATTCTCCGGATCCGGATCGAACCTCATCTTGAAGGCGCGGATGAAGTTCGCGTGATCAGATGGGGCAATCATTGAAATCCCATGAAAATCCTCTCTCTTGATTCCTCTTCAGCGGTTGCCTCGGTAGCCTGCGTCTCCTTCACCGACGGAAAGCCGGAGATACTCTTTGAAAAGCAAACACCACATGCGCGATCCGACTCCGCCGCCCTCTTCGAGGGACTCAGAGAGGCCGTGGATGCATGCGACACTCCGGACGCACTCTGCGTGGGCTTGGGCCCCGGCTCTTATAATGGTTTGCGTGCTGGCATTGCCGCAGCACGAGGTTTTGCCACGGCACTGAATCTCCCACTCCATGCCATCCCTTCGCCCTTGGGACTCCCAGGGCCTGAGGAGGGATTCTGGGCCCTCGGGGATGCCCGTGGAGGGCATTATTGGGTAGCGAGGATTCATCAAGAGACTTTCGTCGTGCCCCCTACCCTTCTTTCTCCCTCCGAGACACGGACTCATCTGATCTCAGCTAATCTACCCGTCCTCGGATCAACGGCGTTGGAGGGCGTCGAGCAACTCCAAATCTCCACTCCTTGTGCCGTCCGACTTGCAATCCTTGCGAAAAAGAACGATCCCTCTTTTCTCATCACTGGCACACCGGAACCGATCTACCTGAAGCCCCCACACATCACCTCACCAAGAGCCATAGAGAGAGCAACGGCCACCGCATCATGAGCGCTCGCACCATTCTGATATTCATCCTCTGCGCAAGCGCTTCCCCTTTCCTGGCGCATGCCCAGATGAACAACGGGACGAATGCTCCCATTGATGAGAATCCCAAGCCGACCTGGGAGACCCAGAAACAGGCACGGACATTCCAGCTCGGGATCCCGGCGCCACGAGGCCAGATCACCGATCGTAACGGCTACCCCCTTGCTCAGAATCGCCTCAGCTACAACCTCGCCCTTCAGTTCCCCTCCCCGCTCGATTGGAGTGACACAAAGGCCCTGTCATTCGCTCGCCAGCACATCACGTTCGCCAAAGGTTTTCTCGGCCGACCGATCTCGGTAAGCGACCATGCCATCCTGCTTCATTACCACAATCGTGGACTCCTCCCCCTGACCCTGATCGAAGATCTCCAACCCGAGGAGCTTGCCGCCGCACGTCGTGGCCTTACCAGCGCCCTGGTGCTCCAGCAGGTATATGCACGTATCTACCCCAATGGGGAACTTGCCTCACACATCATCGGATATACGGGCAAAGTAGCGCCTCTCTCTGTCCGCCCCATCGAGAACAACGATCTGATTTTTACCGAGAGCGAGGGACGTGAGGGAATCGAACAGGCCTTCGATTATCAGCTCAAAGGACGACCAGGAAGCCTCCATCTCACCTACGATGCCGAGGGGCACAAGACCTCGGAGCGCATCGCCCAACCGCCCGTTCCCGGTGACAACGTGATTACGACCATTGATCAGAATCTTCAACGCATCTGTGAGAAAGTCCTCCGTGAGAATGCCAAGCGTGGTGCCATCGTCGTCATTGATCCCTGGACCGGGGAGATTCATGCGATGGCCTCCTGGCCCGAATACAATCCCAACCACTTTGTCCCTGTCCTCAATCCCGAGATCTACAAGCAGCTCAGTGACGATCCCAATGTGCCGCTCCTGCCTCGCGCCTTCCGCTCGGCCTATCCTCCTGGATCGACCTTCAAGACCTTTGTTGGGCTCTCAGGCTTCCAGTCCGGCAAGTTGACCGCAAAGGATATCTACAGCGGCCCCACCGCGATCGACATCGGGAACTTCACCTTCCACAACTGGAAAAAGACCGACGCTGGACGCCTCAACTTCGTCGAGGCCCTCACCCAGTCCTGCAACACCTGGTTCATTCAGGCAGGCATTAAGATCGGTGCTCCCAATATCATCACCTGGACGAATCGTCTTGGCCTGGGACGGAAGACAGGCATTCCCCTCAAGGGTGAGGTCTCGGGTATCATTCCCAATGACGAGTACATGATGCGGGTTCAGAAACGCAAAATCCTCAAAGGTGACGTGGCCAACATGAGTATCGGTCAGGGAGATATCAAAATCGCCCCTCTCCAGATGGCACAAGCTTACGGAGTGATCGCCACCGGCGGTCAATTCCACCAGACGCGCCTCGTGAAGCAGATCCAGGGCATCGACAATAAAGTGGTGGCCGCCTATCCGGATCGACTGCGTGACGATCTTCAGATCAAGCCCGAGGATATGGAGACCCTTCGCAAGGCTCTGATTGCGGTCACTGAAGATGGCCAAGGAACCGCCCATCACGCGCAGGTCAAGGGATACCATGTTGCCGGCAAGACAGGCACGGCGCAATGGGGTGGTGGAGGAAATAAAGATAAGCAGCGGACCGCTGCATGGTTTGCCGGATTCGTCCCGGCCGAGAATCCTCAGTATGCTTTTGCCGCTGTCTACGAGGGCGAGCCCGGGGATAACAATGTCCACGGAGGGAGTCATGCCGCACCGCTCATCGGCAAAGTCCTCCAGGAGGTCTATGGCTCCAAGGAGGATAAGGAGAAGGAGGCCAAGGCATCCTCCACGGACTCCTCCGATCAGAAGGCTTCTTCAGACAAGCCCGATCAGCCTGACAAGCCAAAGGATCAGGATCCGCCGACAACGGATCAGTCGAACTGATCAAGCCACGGAAGTGGCATTCAGGGGTTTAGGCTGTGGGTGTTTAGACTATTAGGACAAAAGAAAATATCCTGCATAGAGGAAGTTGTAACAGATGCGAATCAACAGCCAGATAATCAAACACTGATAACGCAGGGCAAATTCAGATCTCGTAACGTTGCTGCAAGTAAGCAAACCGTCCATCAGGACTCCTTAAGTTCAGACGTCCTGTCCACTTGTGGATAAAGGAGAGCTTTTTAGATGTCGTAGAAATTCCTAGTTCATCAATAAGAAGTGTCTCCACAAGAAACGACAGGCTGATATTCTTCATGAGGGCCAGTTCTTTGGCTCGTTCTAGAATTATTGAATCAATTGTCAGGTCGATATTCATTTCTATTCCAATTTAGTATCTCTGCGCCTCCCTCTGCGTCTTGTAGGTCTCGGAATATGGATATTCAAGGAGTTATTCGCAAATGCCCGGAAGGGCAAGGTGGCGGCAGCCCGAGCCGAACAGCTCGGGCGCTGGCGCTAAGCCAGAGCTACCGGTTTGGGAAGAACTCC
>CAIPWR010000129.1 GCA_903868795.1 uncultured Spartobacteria bacterium
CCAAACACCGGCCCTGCCTGGCAAATGCGGCTCCAGTAACTTCCAAACTCGATCCGTTATGTCGTGACGATGAAGGGCGCTCTCTTTGTTCATCCGCTCCCTCTATCAATAATCCTATCTCGTGACGACACTATTTAGGGATGAGGGAATCCGCTACGACGCGGCGGCGACTAGGATTGGATGGGAATTAACCCTCGAACTCTTCAAACGTCGACTGGTGTAGACTTGGGATTTTTGCACCGCGGGGTGTTCGCCTGCGCTCGCAGTAAGTCTCATACAGCTTCGCTTGGCGGCCTACCGCGGCATCCAAACTTTCAAGCCTTTAGCCAAAAAATAGGTTTTCTTGAGTTCTTGAGTTCCTGAGTTCCAGATTCAATCTGCAGTTTCAGTCTCTCTTTATCCGCCCCGCGATCATCACATCTGATCCGATCTTGGTATAGTAGACATCGGTCAGGTGTGCAGGGGAGATGCGGGCGCTGACGGCGGGGACTTTTCCTCCTTGAATCACCGGGGCGATGAAGAAACGGACTTCGTCGACGAGTTTGGCTTTGAATGCTTCACCAAGGGTCTGTCCGCCACCCTCAATGAGGACGCTGGAGACGCCTCGCTTGCCAAGTTCCTGTAGTGCTTTCCGGAGCGTCATGGCGCTGAAAACCAGCGTGCGCTTGCGGTGAGCGTCGGTAAGGAGTTTGGACTTCTTGGGAAGTGTGCCACTGCGTGACCAGACGACGCGCCAAGGTTGTGAATGACCTTTCGGGAGTTTGATACCCCGGACGGTCAAGGAGGGGTTATCGGTGCGAACGGTGGCACCTCCGACGAGGATGGCCTCGACTTTTGCACGAAGATGCATGCCCGCCTTGCGACTGGCTGCGGAGGTGATCCATCTTCTTGAAGGAAGATGAAGTGGCGAGTCGATCCGTCCGTCGAGAGAGAGTGCTGCCTTGGCAATCACCCAGGGCATTCCTGTAGTGGCCCGATGATTCCAAGAGGCATTAAGAGTTGTGCATTCCTCCAAAAGGATGCCTTCGGTCACTGCGATACCTGCTTCCTTGAGAATCCTTGCAGCGCGTCCACGGTGGCGCTTGTCAGGATCAGTCGCTCCGTAAACGACCCGGGTGATCCCTGCTGCGATGAGCGCCTCGGTGCAGGGGGGGGTACGTCCATGGCTGGAGCAAGGTTCCAGCGTCACGTAAAGAGTGGCTCCTTTCAGGTGATGGAGAATCGGTGATGGGGAATGGGGAATGAAACCGGCCTTTGCAAGGGCCTCGATTTCCGCATGGGGAAGTCCCGCTGCCTGATGGTAGCCCTTGGCCACGATTCGGCCGTTTTTCACGATGACGGCCCCTACTGCCGGGTTGGGAGCTGTGCATCCAAGAGCCCGTGAAGCCTCCTTGATGGCAAGACGCATGAATCGCTCGTCAGATTTAAGACAGATTTGAGAGACCATTATAATTGGAATTTTTCCCGCAGCCGTAACGGATGCTAAGCAACGGTCGGGTTAGCAAACGCAGAGATGCTCACTGTGAACGATATAGAAATATAATGATATCAGTAGAAAAGTTCACTTTTAAAATCATCCAATGGCTTCTGCGTTTGCTTGCCTGGCCTCGGTCTGACGACCTGCGTTGCAGCAGCGCCTCTGCGCGAGAAGGAATCTTCGATTTCGTTCTTTAGGTCGGGGATGCCTTTGAACGATCCTAGGGAATGACCAATCAGGAAAACAGCCCAGAGATATCCGCCACTCCAAAAATCCGAGTGGGGCAGGAGATCGTTATGGAGATCAACGACATCGGCTTTGGAGGCAGGGGTGTTGGCCGTGTCAATGGGATGGCCTGCTTCGTCCCGGGTGTGATCGAGGGGGAAAAGGTCCGTGTCAAAATCGCCAAGGTGAAGTCTCGCATGATGGAGGCCTGGCTCCTCGAAGTGCTGGAGCCTTCACCTTGCCGGATCGAGGCTCCGTGTCCCGTCTTCCTCCAATGCGGCGGCTGCTCCTACCAGCATATCGACTATCCTCATCAGCTTCATGTCAAGGAGACCCAGCTTCGGGAGGCACTGCGCAGACTTGGGGGGCTGATTGATCCTCCCGTGGCGGCCATGATTCCGTCACCAGAACCCTACGGCTACCGCAATCGGATTGCTGTCCATGTTCGTGACGGAAAGGCGGGATTCTTTGCCGAGGGATCCAATCGCGTGGTTCCTGTGAGCAAATGTTTGATCGCTTCGCCTGAGGTCGATGCAGGATTCCAGGATCTGCTCAAGGAGCGCCCGCGGGATGGCGACTACCTGATCGGCGAGAAGAAGCGTTATGGGGGATTCCGCCAGGTGAATAATGCTGTGGCAGAGATTCTGAAGAAGACGGTCCGTGAAGCTGTCAGGCCTTCCGACGAGGCCAATCCGATTTCAGGCCTCCTCGTTGATGCCTACTGCGGTGCGGGATTCTTTGCGCATGAGTTGCAGTCTCTCTTCACGAAGGTGATCGGTATCGAGCGTTCCATTGCCTCGGTTGCGATGGCTAGCCGTCAAGCTGCGGAGAATGAGGAGTATCTCGCAGGTGATGTGGAGCTGAAATTGGGAGAGGCGCTGGGAGCTGGAAATTCCGAAGAAACCGTGCTTCTGCTCGATCCTCCTTCCGAGGGGTTGGCAGAATTGGCAACCGAAGCCATTCTTAACAAGCCTCCTGCTCGAATCGTCTATGTCTCGTGCAATCCCGCGACGCTTGCTCGTGATGCCAAGAGGCTCGCAGAGCGCTACAGGATTATCCAAGTGACGCCTCTCGACATGTTCCCTCAGACGGCCGAGATCGAATCGGTCTCGGTTTTTGAGCCCCAATAACAAACAACAGATCATGATCTAATCCCGCTTCGCTCGCACTGGATCGGTTAAGTAAAAAATTCATGAAACTCCGATTGTTTATTGTATTATCTGGAGCGAATCATTTTTGGAGAAATTGGTGTTGAGATTTAGTTGACCCGTAATGAATGTTACCTCCAGTTCTGTCACCCTTTCCACCTAAGAAGACCTCGCTCTACCTCGCATTGTCGTCGACCATCGCGATATGGTAGATCACTTCACACGCGTCTTGGATTCGTTTTAAAGCCCTTTCGGTTTCAATTCCTTGGTAAGGGCAGTGGTCATTTTTCGGGAAAAAAGATCTGCTCCTGTCGAATTAAGGTGAAGCCCATCGCTAAAATCGGCGTCCTCCGGCACCCAGTCACCCGCTGCCACGTACGTCACTCCCGACGCGCTCATTTTGTTCTTCAAATAGGCTTGGTATCTCTGCCACGTTCCAGTGGCATAGTATCGGCCCCTATGCTCCGCTGTCACCGGCATCTCCACGAAAATAACCCGTATTTTTTTTTCGAGCGCCATCTTTATCAGTTTCTCAATCGCCGGGACGAATGGTGCTGATCGTGCGATAGCCATTTCCCCCGCGCGTTGAAACTGGGCAAGATCAGTCTCGGCCACCTTTTGAAAATCGGCAACTCTTCCGAATTCATTCGTCTTTGCTTTCGGCATCCCAATTTGTTGGAGATCACGCCTCATTAGCTCGACATACTTCCATAACTGGGAATGCTCCCGTAGCGCGGGAAGCGCACCGATCAGGCGGAACCGCCACTCTTCCCATGCCGATCCCGGTGCATAGAGTGATGCCGACACGGACGGTTCCATCGAATAGGCCATAGAGCGATTCCCCTCCAACTCTTTCCAACTGTAGCCTTCAGGTTCGGTTAGTTGAAAATCGCGAAAGCCATAGATCAGGCAACTTATCTCTGGGTGATGCTCTATGCTCTGGTGAGCAAGGACATAATGCTCGACAGGAGACGACGATCCCAGCCCAGCATTGAAAGCTAGGGGTGCTTTTTCCGGATTTATCCAGCCTGCGGTAAACTCTGCCGGATCTAGCCCCGATTGCATTAGGGAGTTCCCAAGAAAAAGAATGTCGATCCGCGGCATCGCCTTCATTTTCCGTTGGATCGATTTGGGAACCGAGTCGACCTTCAGCGCCAGAAAAATATTAAAGGCTGCGATGACTCCAAGAGTCACGGCAAGGCAGGCGAAGAAGCGGCGGATTGTCATGGCGATTCAAAAATCGATATAGATGAACTTAGATGATTGACCGCAGAAAATCAGGATCGCGCAGGCTAGTAACCCCCACCAGATACCCCACCAGTACGAATTGAGCGTAAGCGGGAAACCGGCGGGTGGTATGTCCTTTTCTCCTCCTAGGTATTCAAGAAGATGTTTGATCCAGTCCATGGGCTTATCCAATCAAGAGACGTTGAAAGAAGAAAAGAGCGGTCTGGATATCCATGCAGAAGAAGGCCCATCCAAGCGTCACTAGTGTAAAGGTCAGTGCCCACCCGGCCAATCGTCCGCCGAGTGAAGTTTCTGCGGGTAGGGGATCTCGCCATGTTCTCCATAAGCGATGCCCACAAAGTAGTGCTCCGTGCCAAAGACCCCACACCACGAAATTCAGACCGGCGCCGTGCCAGAGACCGCTGAACGCCATCGTGATCATGACGTTTCGATAGATCATGATCGGACTTACCCTCGACCCACCCAGCGGTATAAAAATGTAATCGATAAGCCAGCGATAGAGCGTCATATGCCAGCACGCCCAAAAATCAGCGATGTTGGTCTGGAGATAAGGCCAGTTGAAATTTTCCTTCACTGTGATCCCAAAGAGCCTGGCAGAACCGATCGCAATATCGGAATAGCCCGAAAAATCGAAGTAGATATGAATCCCATACGCGACGATCCAAATAATAAGAACCCAGCGCGGGGCAACGGCAATATCCGCATGGTTCAGGTGGTTGGTCAGGGAGGTCAAGACATCCGCGACAGCGAATTTTTTGATCATTCCGCTTAGGATGCGGGTTATGCCCCGGTTCCAGTCGAGGGTAAAATCCGTGCTCGGATGAAGCAAGTTTGGCAGAAAATCCTGATAGCGCTTGATCGGGCCCGCAACCATCGTGGGAAAAAACAGGATGAACGCGAGGTAATCCCTTAACCGTCCGGCCTCTGTGGTGCCTTTGTACCTATCAACAGCGTAATGAATAAACTCAAAGGTGAAAAAAGAGATTCCCAGCGGAAGAAAGATACTCGACCAGTGGAGCGGATTTTCGTCGCTGAAATGAAAGGCGAGTCCGGTAAAAAAATTCCAGTACTTGAAGATAAAAAGGAAAATGACTGCCTGTGCCACGCCGATTAGGCAAAAGATAGAACCCTTTTTGTAGAGGCGACTAAAGAGTGATTCCCAAACAAACATCAACAGGCAGGCGGCCCCAAAGTAACCGCCGAATTGAGTTATGGAAAAATAAAGAAAGAAACCGCTTCCCGCCACAATGCACACCAACGGACGCCAATCCGACTTTACCACGCGGAAGAGACCCGCCGCGGGCAATAGAAAAAGGAAGTAGTAAATAAGAGTGTTAAAGATCACTTATAGGACATCTGCTTGGCTTCATCAAAAATATGTATCCTCTCCCAAATTACCCGCTTATTTATTACCCCCCTTCCCTCATCGTGAGTTTGCTGAAAGACCATCTCCCCATGATATTCGCAACTCCTTATCAATCATAAATATACACCCTGTTTTCATGAGGAAATCGCCGCCGGACTGCTTTTATGTTTCGTATAGATTTCATGAGTTTATGATGCAGCGGATGCGAAGCAATGACCAGGCAAGCAATTTCACATTTTCAGCTTCCTAATACCATGATGGCAGCTAGCTTAATCCGCATCAAGGGGGCTCGTCAGCACAACCTGCGGAACCTCGATGTCGAGATCCCGCGCAACAAACTCGTAGTCATTACAGGGCCAAGCGGATCGGGGAAATCCTCGCTCGCTTTTGATACCCTCTTTGCCGAAGGGCAACGTCGCTATGTCGAGAGTCTCTCCGCCTATGCGCGTCAGTTCCTTGACCAGATGCAGAAGCCGGAGGTCGATCATATCGAGGGCCTCTCCCCCGCGATCGCGATCGAGCAGCGGATCGCCCCTCCCAATCCCCGGTCTACGATTGCCACAACGACCGAGATCTATGATTACCTTCGTGTTCTCTATTCGGCGATCGGCGTACCCCACGATCCGCAGACGGGAGTTGCCATACGCCGTCAGTCGCCCCAGCAGATCGCATCGGAGATCCTTTCATGGCCCGAAGGAACGCGTCTTATGCTTCTGGCTCCGCTTGTCAGGAATGAGGTGGGGGAATTTCGTGATGTCATTGATCGGGCGCGCCGCGAGGGATTTGTCCGTTTGAGAATCGATGGTGAGATCATCGATCTGGGGCGACCGGAGCCGATAAAACTTTTAAAGTCGAAAAAGCACACGATCGAGGCGGTGGTCGATCGTTTGGCACTAAGGGCTGAAGGTGAAGGTGAGGGGATTCGTGAGCGGCTTCTCGATTCTCTGGAGACTGCACTGCGTTGGGGGAGCAACATGGTGACCGTGCTGCATCAGAAGTCCGGCTCCTCAGCTGATGAGTGGATGGAGCGCCCCTTCTCCACCGACTTCTGCAATCCCGAGACCGGATTCTCAATGCCACGGCTCACTCCGAGGCACTTTTCCTTCAACAGTCATTTGGGAGCCTGCCCGGCGTGCCAAGGACTTGGCACTGAAGCCTTCTGCGATCCAGGACTGCTGATTGATCCCGAGATGACGCTCACTAAAGGGGCTATTCGTCCCTGGAGGACTCCCGACAAGCGGATGGGGCAGTACTACAAACTTGTTCTGGAGGCTCTTTGCGAGATGACGGGTGCCTCCCAAGAGGTGCCATTCCGGGATCTACCTGAGGAGTTCAAGCAGAAGCTCTTTTACGGAACAGGCGGTGAGATGCTGGAGCTGGGAGGAAATACCGGTAAAGGCGGTCGTGCGCCTCAGATCAAGGCCTTCGAGGGTCTGGTGCCGATGGTGGAACGCCAGATGGAATCTTCCGAAAGCGAGTTGAAGAAAAACCGGCTGAAAGCTTACTTTGCTCGGAAGGCCTGTACGACCTGCGGGGGAGCACGACTTCGTCCCGAGATCCTGGGGGTGACGCTTGAGAGCACCGTTGGTTCTGAGAAAAGAGAATGGAACATCGAGGAGTTCTGTGCGCTTCCTGCCTCACGGGCCTGTGAGGTGATTGCGGGACTACAACTCTCCGCCTTGGAACGTAAGGTGGTGGAGGACCTGCTGCGCGAGATCGGTGCACGCCTTGGCTTCCTCGTGGAAGTGGGGCTGGGATACCTGACTCTCAATCGTGAAAGCGGAACGCTCTCCGGAGGGGAGGCTCAGCGCATCCGCTTGGCCACGCAGATCGGTTCCGGTCTTGCGGGCGTCCTTTATGTGCTCGATGAGCCTAGTATAGGCCTTCACCAACGGGACAATGATCGGCTGCTCTCCACGCTCCGAGGACTCCGCGATCTCGGCAACTCGGTCGTCGTCGTCGAGCATGACGAGGAGACGATCCTTGCAGCGGATCATATCCTCGACATGGGGCCAGGGGCAGGTCCTCGGGGAGGGGAGATCGTGGCCATCGGAACCCCAGCTGAAATCCTGGCGAACCCAGCCTCGCTGACCGGGCAATTCCTCTCTGGTAAGGCGAAGATCTCGGTGCCCAGAATCCGCCACCGTCCCCCTGTGAAACCAGCCCCGGGTCCCGGATGGCTAACTGTGATGGATGCCTCCGAGAATAATCTTAAAAATCTGACAATTGGTTTTCCCGTGGGACTCTTCACGGTGGTGACTGGAGTTTCCGGAAGCGGAAAGTCGACCTTGGTGAATGACATCCTGCATCGCTCGCTGGCCCGTCAGTTCTATGGGGCCAAGGATGTCCCCGGTGCCCACGGGCGGATCTTGGGTGACGAGGCCTTCGACAAGGTCGTGGTGATTGATCAGAGCCCGATCGGAAGAACCCCCCGTTCGAATCCCGCCACCTATTCTGGAGTCTTCGGCCCAATCCGTGATCTCTTCAGTGGGCTTCCTGCCGCAAAGGTGAGGGGATATGCCCCGGCCCGATTCTCCTGCAATGTGAAGGGAGGTCGCTGCGAGCAATGCGAGGGGGATGGGATGATCCGAATCGAGATGCACTTCCTGGCCGATGTTTTTGTTGAGTGCGAACTCTGCCGCGGGCGGCGCTTCAACCGTGAGACCCTCGAGATTTCCTACAAGGGGAAAAATATCGCCGATGTGCTGGAGCTCACGATCGATGATGCGGCCGGTTTCTTCCGATCCATCCCGGTCATTCATGGCAAGCTCGAGGTGCTTCAGGAGGTCGGTCTAGGCTATCTGAAGCTCGGGCAGTCGGCCACAACGCTCTCTGGAGGAGAGGCCCAGAGGCTGAAGCTCGCCAGTGAACTCTCGAAGAAAGCGACCGGTCGGACACTCTACCTGCTGGACGAACCGACCACGGGGCTTCATTTTGCAGATATTCAGAAACTGCTCGAAGTGCTCCTGAGGTTGCGCGACGGCGGAAATACACTCATCGTCATCGAACACAATCTCGAAGTCATCAAATGCGCGGACTGGATCATCGACATGGGCCCCGAGGGGGGAGATCAGGGAGGCAGTCTCGTGGTCTGCGGGACACCCGACGAAGTGGCAGAGCATTCCGGAAGTCATACGGGATCCTGGTTGCGGCGTGTTTTGCATCGCTGACAGCGACAGCTCCCTTCCTTTCGGCTCAGGAAAGCAATGCCACGCCTCCCGTCGATTTGGCAAAAACGGCCGCCCTCGAGCATCTTCCGCAGGTTTCAGCGGCTCTCCTGCGCACGCAGCTCGAACAGGAACAGGATCCGGTCAAGAAAACTGAACTGACGCGGCGACTGGCCGCCATTCTGGTATCGAGTGGGCGCTTCGACGAGGCTTTGGCCCTCATTGTTCCTCTTGATTCCTTGAACGATTCGACCCTTGGCTATTGGAAGGGGCTCGCTCTTCTTGGGAGTGGCGATCCTGCCTCGGCAAAGGAAATCTTCTCCGCGCTGAGGGAGAAGGAGGCTCCTATTCCGGGTGTTTCCTCCGACACACTGTCACTCTGCCTAGCCAGGTCACTTCGGGGAAACAATGATCCGACGGGTGCTCTAACCGTGCTCGAGAAAATTTCACCAGACTCCCCAGTATCCGAGGATGTTCTCCTCGAGAGGTGTGCGGACTTGCTGGCCCTCGGCAAGAACGATGAGGCACTGAAAGCGATTTCGTCATCCGGATTCCATAGTGATGAGGGCAAGGCCTCTGCTTCTTATCTGAAAACTCTGGCAACATGGCGTTCCGGCAAGACCACAGAGGCCAGAAAACTCTTTGCAGCTATTCCACCGGTCACTCCCTGGATCATCTCGGCGGCGACATTAGGCGAGGCGCTCTGCCTTACCTCGACAACCAATCCGGTCAGCACGCTCCAAGGTATTGAGCTTTTGGAAAAAAGACTCGATAAGGTCGATCAAGCCCCTCTTCAGGAGGAGCAGTTCCGCTTGCTTGATCAGCTCTATGCAAAGGCCCGCACTTCTAATGTGTCCACCTTGAAGAAGTGGTCAGGGGATGCCTCCAAGCCCACCCGGGCAAAACTTGCTTCCTATTACCAAGCAAAGGGAGAGTTCCGACTCGGTCATCCCGAGGCGGCTGAACCTCTATTTGAAAGCCTCATCAAGAATTACCCTGCAGATCCTCTGAGCGACCGGGCAACAATCCTGCTCGTCTCCTCGAAGCTGCAACATGGCATGGGTGCAGAGGCCCTCAGCTTAGCTGCAGATAGGGCATCCGCTTCGTCAGAGATCCGAGCCCGTTTGGCCTATCTCCGAGGGCTGGCTGCCTCTTCAGTAGGAAAGACACAAGAAGCCACCGAGGCCTTTGTACAGGCATCGACGCTTGATTCCTCGCTAGCCAATGATGCCCTCTTTAATCAAGCGCTTCTGATTGCGAAGACGGGGAGGGGATCTCTCGATCTCTCACAAGCAGCCCGTCAAATTGCCCAGAGTCAATCCGGAGTTCCTTCCGAGGAGATGCAGCTCCAGATCGCCCTGGATCTTGCACGAAGGGGTGAGGCTTCGGGTTTGCCTATGATTCTTCTGGTCGCTGAAAAGGCGAGTGATCCTGCAATTAAGTCCCGTGCCCGACTCGCTGCCTCCGAACTGAATATGAAATCTGGCAAGGGGGATGCCGCGATTAGTGACCTGGCTAAGGCCGTTCACGAAAATTCCTCGGAACCGGAGAGAGAGGAATACCTGAATGTTTTCCTAATGGATACCGGACGGAAAGCCGACGGGGCTGGCGTGATTTCCGCTGCCCGAGCATTCCTTGAGAAGCATCCCGACTCACGCTTCGTCCCGGAAGTACGACTGAAGCTTGCGGAGGCGCTTCTTGCTTCCGGTGATGTCCAGGGTGCACGGGTGGAGTTCGAGCAGCTTGCGGCTTCCGGTGCGGGAACTGATCTCGGACGCCACGCCCTCTTCCTGGCGGCTCAGTCCGCTGCCCGTTCCATGGATCCGGCGTCGATCGATGATTCCCTGATGCTGCTGGAGCGTATTGCGGAAACGGGCGGCAATGACCGCATGGTCTGGCAGGCCCGTCTTCAGGAGGGCGCATTGAAGAATGCCCAGAACCTTCCCCTGGAGGCGCTCGCGATTTACGACAAGGTTCTCTCCTCCAGAAATCCGGCGGGTGCTGGAACCTTGGGCGCCACCAATTCCTACGTCGGGCCGGATGCAGAACTGATAGCCGCCGCCCTAATGGCCAAGGGAGATACTCTGCATCAGCTTGGGATGAAGGATCCAGTCAAGGAGCGCGAGGCATTAAAGAGTTGGCAGGACCTTGCCGCCGACCCTTCGATTCCACTCCGTTGGCGTAATCAGGCTCTTTGCAAGAGCGCTCTCATTCAGGAGAAACTTGGAGCGGGAGATGCGGCGCTTGCCTCCTACTATCAGGCTTTCAAGAATCCTAGGACGAACGAACCGGAGCAGCTCTGGCATGACAAGGCGGGCTTTGAGGCGGCCCGCCTTCTCGAAAGTCGCAAGCAGTGGAATGATGCGGTCGCCCTCTATGGTCAGATCGTTGCCGAGGGGGGTCCCAGGGCCGAGGAGGCGAAGGCAAGACTATCCAAGCTGAGGTTGGAAAACTTTCTCTGGGAAAACTGAGTGTTTGTGGCAAAATCTGCCACTTCATGAGCTCTCACATCAAACTCTTCAGCCCCGGACCCGTTGAGGTTTCGGAAAAAACTTTCCAAGCCTTCCGCAAGCCGATGATCGGACACCGCGGGAATGACTTCAAAAAGCTTTACGCTTCTGTTCAGCCGGGTCTCCAGCAGCTCTTCAAGACCACACGCCCCGTTTACATCTCTACTTCCTCTGCCTGGGGAATCATGGAGGGTGCCCTGCGCAACCTCGTTAAGGGAAAAGTCCTGAACTGCATGACCGGTGCTTTCTCCGACAAGTGGAATGATGTCGCCAAGCGTTGTGGCTATGAGGCTGAGAAGCTTCAGGTCGAGTGGGGCAATCCGATTTCTCCCGAGCTCCTGCGTGAGCGTCTCTCCAAAGGAGATATCGATGTCGTGACTCTCATTCACAATGAGACCTCGACCGGTTGCATGAATCCGATCAAGGAACTCACCGACGTGCTTAAGGAATTCCCTGAGGTCCTTCTGATTGTCGACACCGTCTCCTCCTTCTCCGTGCTTCCCGTCCCCATGGATGAACTCGGCATCGACGTGATGCTGACCGGTAGCCAGAAGGCTCTCGCCCTTCCTCCAGGCATGGCTCTCTTCTCCGTTTCAGAGAAGGCAATGAAGCGCGCCAGCGAGATCAAGGGACGCGGTTACTATTTCGACTTCGTTGAGTTCCAGAAGAACCATGAAGGAGACATGACCCCCAGCACTCCGGTTATCTCCCATATCTTCGCCCTTCAGTCGAAGCTCGAGGACATCGCCACCGAGGGACTTGAGAATCGTTACGCCCGCCATAAGGCTACCAATGCTCTTGTTCACGAATGGGTAAAAGCACGCGGATGGGAGTTTTTTGCTCCCGAGGGTTACCGCTCCGTCTCGTTAACTTGTGTGAAGAATAACAAGGGTGCCGATGTCGCTGCCTGGATCGGCCGTCTCAAGGCCAAGCACTCCTGCATCATCGACGGTGGCTACGGAAAGATCAAAGGAGAGACCTTCCGTATCTCGAACATGGGTGATGAGACCGTGGAGACGATTTCGCAACTCCTAACCTGGCTCGACGATACCTTTGAAGGCTGATCCGGGCTCGTCCAGATCAAAGTATGATGGATGAATGATGAAGTATGAATGGCATGTATTTTCGCATCGTCGTCCTTAGTCCATAGCTTCTCTTTCATCTTTCATAATTCTGCTTTCAGCTTTTCCCTTTATGTCCCGCTACAAAGACACTGTTCGCCTTCCCAAGACCGACTTCCCAATGAAGGCCGGGCTTGCTCAGCGTGAGCCGGAACTTTTGGCGAAATGGGAGAAGGAAGGGCTTTATGAGGCCATCCAGAAGGCTCGCGAGGGATCGCCAAAGTATGTTCTTCATGACGGTCCTCCCTTTGCGAACGGCGATGTCCACATGGGGACGGCCCTCAACAAGGTCCTCAAGGATTTGGTCGTGAAATCGAAGACGATGGCTGGTTTCCAGGCACCGTTCATTCCCGGCTGGGATTGTCACGGTCTCCCGATCGAGTTCCGAGTGGTGAAGTCCTCTGCGGGACTCACTCCATTGCAGGTGCGACAGAAATCCGAGGAGTATGCCCGGAAGTTTATCGACATCCAACGCACACAGTTCCGCGGACTCGGAGTCTTCGGCGATTGGGAGCATCCCTATCTGACGCTTGATCCCTCGTATGAAGCGGCGATCATCCGCTCCTTCGGACGCATTGTTGAGAAGGGTCTCGTCTATCGTAGCAAGAAGCCGGTCCTCTGGAGCACGGGCGCTCAGACTGCCCTGGCTGAGGCTGAGGTGGAGTATCTGGAGAAGACCTCCCCGGCGATCTTCGTGAAGTTCGCGGTGGATCACCACGAGGCTGCATCTGCGGGATTGCCGACCGATAAGCCTTTGAGCGTTGTCATCTGGACTACCACTCCATGGACCTTGCCTGCCAATCTCGCGATCGCAGTCCATGCCGACTTCGACTATATCCTGCTTGAGAATACCACGGAGCGTTTGATCGTGGCTGCGGGCCTTGCCGATAAGTTCCGTGAGTCCACCGGACTGGAACTTTCCCAGCATGGGGAGTCTCGCAAAGGGGTGACCCTTGAGGGGATCAAGGCACGCCACCCATTCCTTGATCGCACTTCTTCGATTCATACTGCTGATTTTGTAACGCTCGAGACTGGCAGCGGTTGCGTTCATATTGCACCGGGTCATGGTGATGACGATTACCAACTGGGCCGCAAGGTGGGCCTCGAGTTGCTCTCCCCCGTGGATGATTACGGTAAGTTCACCGAGGAATGCGGTGTTCCTTCACTCGTCGGGCAGAATGTCTTCGCAGGGAATGAGGAGGTCATCCGTATCCTCACGGAAAAGAGTGCCCTTCTCGGTCGTCAAGATTACCAGCATAGTTATCCTCATTGCTGGCGTTCCAAGACGCCGATTCTCTTCCGTGCTGTGGAGCAGTTCTTCATCCGGATCGATGCCCTGCGTGAGACCGCACTGAAGGAAATCGACGCCACGAACTGGATCCCTCATTGGGGGCGCAATCGTATTCGTGGCACTGTTGAGTCGCGCCCCGACTGGTGCATCTCCCGTCAGCGGACCTGGGGTGTGCCTCTCCCGGTATTCTACACACCAGAAGGTGAGCCGATCTTGGATCCTGCAGTGATTGCGAAGGTCTCCGAGGTGGTTGCTGAGAAAGGATCGAATGCTTGGTTTGCTCTCGATGATGCCGAGTGGTGCCGCCTGACGGGAGCGCCTGTCGGTTCAGTTCGTCGCAATGATACTCTCGACGTCTGGATCGATAGCGGTGTCAGCCATGAAGCTGTGTTGCGAGGCCGTCCTGAACTTCAATTTCCCGCCGATCTCTATCTCGAGGCGACCGATCAACACCGCGGCTGGTTTCAGTCCTCACTGATGACATCGGTGGCATTGAATGAGAAGGCCCCGTACAAAACCGTCCTGACGCATGGTTTTGTTGTTGATGTCGATACACGCCAGAAGATCTCCAAGTCGAATCAGGGGCAGGGAGGGTATCAGAAGCCGACCGAGGCTGATCACTTCGTGAAGACCTACGGAGCAGATATTGTCCGTCTCTGGGCTAGCAGCGTGCAGTTCACCGACGATGTTCCTTTCTCTGAGGAGATCTTCGCCCGCCTGACCGACTCCTACCGCAGGATTCGCAATACCCTTCGAATCCTGCTTGCGAATCTCTACGACTACGATGCCTCGGCTCCAGCAACTGAAGCAACCCCGATCGATCGCTGGATCCTTGCCCGTCTTCAGGAGACCGTGAATACCTGTCGTAAAGCCTACGAAGAGCTTGCCTTCCAAAAAGCCTACCAGGCGATCACCCAGTTCTGCGCCGTAGAACTCAGCAGCATTTATGTGGATGTGACCAAGGATCGCCTCTACTGCGATTCCGAAAACTCCTCCCGCCGCCGTGCCACGCAGGCCGTGATGGCCAAGGTCTTCGGAGATCTGGTGCGTCTGCTCGCACCCATCCTCGCTTTCACGGCTGAGGAGGCATGGGGTCACTTCCGTTCCGAAGGGTCCGTGCATCTTGAACTTTTTCCCGAGGAGTTGACTCCGGATGGGGAAATCCTGGCTCTCTTTGAGTCCCTTCAATCGCTTCGTGCGGACGTAGCGCAGGCCTTGGAAAAAGCCCAGCGCGATGGATTAATCGGCAAGCCACTCGAAGCCACGGTCGCCGTCACCACGGATGATCCGTTGATTCTGAAAGCCGTTGAGAGCGGAGGAGTGCCTGAGATCGAAGAGTTCCTGATTTTGAGTCACCTCTCCATTGCCAAGGGAGAAAAAGGCGTTGTGATCGGCAAGAGTGACGCCGGGAAATGCGAGCGCTGCTGGCGTTATCGTGAAGAAGTCGGATCGCATGCGGAACACGCGACTCTGTGCGGACGCTGCGCTGATGCGGTCGAGGCCACTGCCTCTGATTCCTGATGAAAAGGTTTGTACCGTGGGGAGCGATACTGATCCTGGCCATGCTGGATCAGTTGACGAAGATTTTAGTGCTTCGTTTGATCCCTTTTCAGGAATCGATCCCGGTTATCCCCGGTTTTTTCTCCCTCACCCATGTCTATAACACGGGGGCAGCCTTCGGCATGCTTCACGACAGCAACCTGTTTTTTGTCCTGCTGGCGACCGTAGCCTTTGTGGCGCTTGTTGTGATGAAAAGGTATTTTCAGGGTGGCGTGATGCAGGTAGGTTGGATTCTCCTCTTGGCTGGGATTATAGGGAATGTAACCGACCGATTGCGACTTGGTCATGTCGTTGACTTTCTGGATTTTCAGTTCGGCTCCTACCACTGGCCCTCCTTCAATGTCGCCGACTCCTGCATCTGCATTGCCGCCGGTTTGTTTCTCTTGAGTAGCTTTCAAAGCCCGACTAAACCAAACGAATCATGAGCAACTCCCTTCCTGTTAGCCCCTACGACACCTGCCACGGACTCGTCTATTTCCCTCGCATGATCGACAAGATCCGTAAACATGCGGAGGGTCAACTTGGTACCGATTATGTGCCGAATCTCGGCAAGGGATTCGATGTTCGCTGCTGCTCCCTTCTTGGGATTGATTATGATGTCCTGACTGCTGCTGTCGGTTCCTCGATGACCGATGAAGAAGCCTGGGAGTGGGTCTCCAAGAATGGTAAGTCTCCGACTGAAGAGCAGATCGAGGTCTGGAATGGTTTTATGACCCGCCGTGGATGGAGGGATGACCTTGTGGAGATCCTCGAGCGACGCAAAAAAGAGAGCGGTTTTGAGAAGCGTGCCGAGATCCAGACGATGTTCGACTACATCGACGCGGATGAGGAGCGTCCGGTCAGATCAAACTGAACAGATTTTTATCTGGAACTCAGGAATAGGATCAGGGAAACAGAGTAATTCTTGTACACCAAGTTGGTGAAGGGACTTAAGAGAGAAGGAGCAGTAATAATATGGAACTCAG
>CAIPWR010000130.1 GCA_903868795.1 uncultured Spartobacteria bacterium
CACAGCCTCATGAGCGCGGAGATCGGAGAGAAGTTCTTCTGCAAGCTCCGCGACGACATTGATACGGAATCGCCCGGCGTGCTTGCGATGATCCTCAATGGCTTTTAGTAACTTCGTCTGGGTCTTCTCCCCAAATCCGGCTAGTTCCGCAGCCTTTCCCTCCTTGCAGACCCTCTCAAGATCCACAACGGATGAGACCCCAAGTTGGTCATGGAGCGCCTTGATTTTCTTGGCCCCAAGCCCCTGAAGTTCGAAAAGCTCGAAAATCCCCTCGGGAAAGGAACCCTTCAGCTCCTCGTAGTAGTCCAGCTTCCCGGTGGTCACTAGCTCCGTGACCTTTTCGGTGATCGCCTTGCCGATTCCCTCGATCGAGCCGAGGCGCCCCTCGGCAACGATCTTTTCAATCGGCTCGCTCAGCGATTCCAGCGCACGGGCAGCATTCGTATAGGCACGGATCTTGAAGGGGTTTTCCCCCTTCAGCTCAAGCAACTGGGCAATGTGCTCGAGGATTTCGCCGATATGGGCAGGCGTTTCAGACATGATTTTGTGCTTTTGGCGCAGTGCTTCGTTTTCCTGCGCTCGCAGTATAGATCGTACATCTGCACTTGAAAGCCTTGTACTCGGGCATGACGACTCCTGACAGCTTGCGCCACTAGCTACAGTACAACCGACTCCTCGAAAAAATCGGCAATAAAATCGTTGAACTCAAAGTTACAGCTTACTTAGTAATGATCTGTATCGTGGTTTCCCTAAGATAGCCGATTCCGGATAAAACAGGTGCATTAGTTATCGCGGTAATTGCACCATAACCAACATGAAGTATATAGTTTGCGTTTGCCTTCAGACTTCCAGCTGGAAGGATCAGATTTGTCTGCGACCCCCCCCCCTCCCAATCCAGCAGCTGGACAGATTATAATATTTGTCACAGTCCCAAAATTCCCCGAGAGATCCGAGTAGTCCGTGCAACCCAAGTCAAGCAACTCCAGCCCACCCTGCGCAAAAGAGATGCTATTTGAATAAGCTGACCAAGAAATAGTGTTATTGGATATTGAATTTAACATCAGCATGCCATTCGTCCACGTGGGGGTAACTCCGTTGACAGAGAGAATTTTGGCGGCTACAGGATAAGCTTCACCGGTAAGATTAAGCTTTTGACCGGTTGAAAAACGATAAAGCCCGTTGGGGAACGCGGCATCCATTTGCTCCTTGGTCATCGACCCGCCAGAGTACTGATATGAATCCCCAGTATAGCTATTCGTGAAGGATTTCCCGGTAGGATTTGTGAAAGTGCAGGGGAGCGGACTACTCACACTGAAGTTGTATGGGCTATAATCCCAACCATCGTAGAACCCATTGGAACCAATACTCGGCATGAAATCCACTGGATTATTAGTGTTTGTTTGAGTAAGCGTATTTTTTTTGATAGCGGTTAACGGACTTGAGCCGATTAAAGAAGGCGGGATGAAAATAGAAAATCTATTGTAGGTGTTGTAGGCATTTCCCCAAGGGGCGGAAGTCGTATTAATCCAGTCCAACAAGCAAACAGGTATCACAACCCCCTTAGGAAGTTGATTTATAAGATTTGTAGAGAATGTAAACTGTGAGTTCCCTGAAAAGTTTGTTTCAAGTCCAGCAAAACTGCCGATTCCATATATGCTTACTATAGTAGACATATTAGAGACATTAGCTCCCCCGGGCCAGGAAATCGTGAACGGCTTGGAGGAATCAACTGCCATGATGTATCCAGAAGGCGACCAGCTACAATTGCTTGTAGCGGTTATTAGCGGAAGTGGAGCGTAAACCTCGTTATTAAATTGGTTTGTAAAATAATTGGTGGCGTTGGGAAGCTTTACAGCAAAAATATATTTGTTTGTCCCGCCCTTATAATTGCTATCCAAGGAAGCCTTATCTTGAAAATATTGGGAAAAACCTACTCCTTTTGTGTTGTTTCCGAATGACACTGCCTTCGAAATCGGGATAGTGCCAAACGAGCCTGTTAAATTGGCAGATAAGATATTGGTAACACTTGCATCATAACTAACTGATGCACCGAATGCGTAAGGGGATTGGGGATCTATGATAAGAACTGTAGGATTCGTTTGAGAATACCAGATGAATTTTGTAACCATCGAAGTAGGTGAGACTGCAGTTGCCTTGGATTCAATTGCGGCAATACAAGCCATCGCAAGCAAGAGGCTAAATTTGAAAGTTTTCTTCATTGTTTAGGTTTGAAATGTAAATTTCATTCTTTGTTTTACTTTACCCTTTCAAAAAGCGCAATGTTTTCCCAAGGGTTAATGCTTGATCCAACCGAAATTATAAACCGGATTTGAAATAGCGCTTGGTTACAATAAACACAATTACTCTGCAATTTTCCTTATGGCTACCCCAGTCTCAATCAGCATTAACGATACAAAACTCACAGCATGGCCGTTGCCAACAATCCATCCAATTGATGGAGATCACCGAAAATTTGGGATTTGATCCTGTGACTGGTCTCCGCCCAGCGGCCTCGTGCACCTGCTGCAAAAAGATTCCTCCTGCGGGTATTATCAGATGACCTTACTTGCGCATTTTGCTGTTTTAGTTCCTCCATCCTCTTGGCGATAACTGATTGGTCCACGGTTTCTGATTTCCCCTCGGCTGATGGCATTTGATTAGCCTGCAACTCAATACCACCCGCCAAAGGATTCTCCCTTAGAGGATCGCTAGTGGCACTATGCAGGCTCTGTTCGCAACTTTTCCTGAACACAACGAGTTCTCGAACCCGCTCCAGAATATTCTCTTCTAACAACAAGGCCCTACGTGACTTTGCGTTTGGGCAATCAGCGTTCTTGAGATCGCGAATCAAACTCGTGACTGATTGATCCATCTGATCAAGGTCGCCGACTCTTGAATCAAGACTCTCCTCAAGAATGGCCCGGGATGTGGTAAATCCATGGAGCTTGGCCTGAACAACCACGATCAACTCCTTGTCATTTAAGTCCGAAACCGTCTGCATCTTCAGAATCGATCCGATTCCAAGAAGCACGCAGCACTTACACCACCAAGCAAAAGAAGAAGTGATCTCATAGCCAAAGCACCATCAATTCACCGAGCAACAACGGCCGTCGCCAAGAGATCGACGCGCTTCATCATATTCGCCAACTTGACCTTTTCCTGAGCGGCAAAGTTTTCCCATGCGTTCTGCTCGTTTTTGGAAAGGATATTCTTGGTATGTAAAGAGTCTGGAACATTGATTCGTAATTGCTGTTCCATGCAACTTCGGGTGGTGATCAGTGAGCGGAATTCCTCAAGCGTTAAAATCTCCTGTTTCTTGATTTCCTGCTCTGCTGAACCGTTTGGCTGCCAGGTTTCAACTTCCGCAAGATAGTGATTCACGTCGTCCCTGATTCGATCGACATGATTGCAGGCCAACAAGGCCGAAAAGATTCCCTGATCCACCTCGACAATTTCATGGCGCAATTCCTGAGGCAGCCCCTTGCTTGGCTCAAACACGTCGCCTTGCCGGGGATTCAATAAAAGAACCGCCATCAACCCCGACAGGATAAACAGGGAGAGCAGCCCTGCGAATTGTAAGAGGTTACCTAGCTTCATCAGCTCGGTAATATCCGCATCTTTCTACTTCTGTCAACAGAGGATTGTGGGACATGCAATACCTTACAGAGGAAACTCATCAATCAGAGGCCCAGAAAAACCAACAGAAAACGGTAATTATCCGGCCGGCGGCTCCGAAAAATGAGTCTCAAGCGCCATGATGACACGATCCACGGGAAGGCCGATGACGTTATCCATCGATCCCTCGATGCGCTCGATCAGTCGCCCCCGATCCTCTTGGGCGGCATAGGAGCCAGCCTTGTCGAGGGGGTTAATTTCGCGCAAGTATTCGGTGATCACGGCCGCATCGAGTGGGCGAAAGGAGACACGCGTCGACTCCACAAAGCTGCATTGCTCGACCTTACCACCACGCAGCATGCAGACGCCCGTGAGAACCTCATGCGTTCTGCCGCTCAACCGGTGGAGCATTTCTGAGGCATGATCAAGATCCCGCGGCTTGCCCAGGATCTCTCCATCGAGCACGACCACGGTGTCTGCCCCGAGGACTACATCCCCGAATATCGT
The DNA here is from genome assembly GCA_903868795.1 of uncultured Spartobacteria bacterium. Taxonomy (GTDB): domain Bacteria; phylum Verrucomicrobiota; class Verrucomicrobiia; order Chthoniobacterales; family UBA6821; genus UBA6821. The sequence goes on from CAIPWR010000130.1 coordinate 4,123, forward strand.
GGCCGCAAGCTTGCGAGCCTTCATCTCAGCATTGGTAATAACCAATTCCCGAGGAGCGAGGCCTCCCGCTATCTCCTCAACGTCAGCCGGGGAGACGATCACCTCAAATCCCGCAGCCTCCAGAAGATCACGACGCCTCGGCGACGCCGAGGCCAGAACCAATCGGCGCGGGAGGGGGCCTCTCTTGGGCATTCCCAGGGCCAATCTGACTAAATGAGATGCTCGGAGTCGTGGAATCCGACATCCTCGCGGATCGAATCCAGCTGTCGCTGGGCTCGACGCGTGGAGTGAGGGCGGTTTCGCACTCGGGTCACCACGCTGGCGATCACAGGAGCCAAGGCAAGAGCCCCTGCTACAAGGAGAACACTACCAGCTCGGCGGCGGGATTCACCGGACATTTTGTCCGCAATCAGGAGACCGAGGCCGACGCCGGCGACAGCCTGAGTGATTCCTATAGTGCCGCTGACGGGAAGATTTTCCGAAAATTTATTCAAGGAAAGCTGTGACATATCATGCATCACTACTCCTCTCCTGCACGCTGCGCAATCCGGAATCGGCTCTCCTGGTGAGATAAGCTGGAAATTCAGACCATTTCTACGGCTTGCCTCCCTCCCTGCACTCCGATGTCATGAGAAGGTGACTTTGACTTCCCGCGTACTTGGCGTTGATCCAGGATCAGTTCGCATCGGCCTCTCCCTAAGCGATGAGATGGGCTTCATGGCCCATCCCTACAGCACCATCAAGGTGAAGGGAGGCGACTGCCTCACAGCCGCCGCGGAGATCGCCGCAGCAGCACGTGACAAAGAAGCGGGGACAATCGTCATCGGACTTCCCCGTAACATGAACGGAACCTATGGTCCGGCCGCTGAGAAAAGCCGGGCACTTGCCGAGGTCGTAAAACAGCACACGACAGCCCGAGTGATCCTCTGGGATGAGCGCCTCACGACCGCCGCAGCCACGCGTCGTCTTCAGGAGACGGGCATGGATAGCCGTGCCCAGCGCCAGATCATCGACCAGGCGGCCGCAGTCCAGATCCTGCAGGATTGGCTCGATTCGCAATCAGCAACCTGATGAAGCTGCGCCTACTGGTCGCATACGACGGAACCGCCTTCCGAGGATTTCAGAGCCAGAAACACGGCAGGACCGTTCAGGATACGCTGGAGGAGGTGATTGCCGTCATCGTTGGGGAACGTGTTATCCTCCATGCCTCCGGGAGAACTGATGCAGGCGTCCATGCGCTCGGGCAGACAATCCATTTCGAATTGACTTCGGAGCAGGTAAAACGGATCGGCCGAATGGGGAAACCAGAACGCTGGATGGCGGCTTTGAATTCATCCCTCCCGCAGGAACTGCGCGTCATGAAGGTCTCGCGAGCCTCCAAGGATTTCCATGCCCGCTTCTCGACAAGGGGGAAGATCTACCGCTACGACATCTGGCACGATACCGTGCTGCCACCTCATCTCGTTAACCGCGCATGGCATCTCTTCGGCTCACTTGATTGTTCCTTGATCAGAGATCTCGCAGGAAAGATCGAGGGTGCACACGACTTCCGGGGTTTTTGTGCCGACTCGGGATCACTCCCTGAGAGTACCGTCCGCACGATCCGCAGGGCCTTGGTAACAAAGCGCGGTTCGTCGATCTCGATTACGCTGGAAGGGGATGGCTTCCTGTACCGCATGGTCCGGATGCTCGTTGGGGGAATGGTGCGGGTCGCTCAGGGAAAGGAAGACCCGGGTATTTTTCTCAAGCGTCTTGCGGATGGGAAGCCATGGCCAACTCCCGCCATGGCTCCCGCTCACGGACTCTATCTGGTCAAAGCCCTCTATGGTCGGCAGCGTGGAATGGGGAAGCCGGCCATGCCGAGATAGGTAGAGACTCGAGCGGCTTGATCGCTACATTTGTCCACTGATAGGCTTGCCCCAGTGTTATTAATCAAATCATTCGCTAGGATCCTACTGCTTCCGCTTGCTGCGGGGCTGTACCTTGCGCATCTCTCTCCACTGAGAGGTGAGAGCACCGATGAGGAGAAAAAAGCTCTTTTTTTGAAAAGCAGTTCAGGGTCAGCCGGTTCTTCCACCCACGTCCACTCGCATAAGCACCCGTCGCCCTCTCCCTCCCCTCACCACGCTTCCCCTGATCACGCCTCCCATAAGTCGACTCACGGGAAGAAAAAAACTCTCCATCACCACCCGAGTCCTACGCCAACGCCACATCACGAGGCGACGACCACCATTTCCTCCACGACTCCTCAAGCCGTGGCGACAGCTCCGGCGCCGGAACATCCAATCGTCGCGCCGCCAGCGGCCGCCATTCCCCTCCCTCTACCGCATGGAGCCACCCCTTCAGCGCCGATCACGATCGAAAAGTCGGGAATTGAGACCGCCGAGGGACTGGAACCCACACCCTCACCTCAGAAAGAGGAAGGATTCTGGAGCCGGGTTTTTGGTTCGCGCAAAACCTACAATTATCTCAGTGCCTCCACGCGGGCAGCCATCGATCGAGCCTCTGTGCGACGGGGCCGCTGGAAATATATCGTTGTCCACAACAGCGGCACCCGTGAGGGAAATGCGCGGGTCTTTGACATCTACCACCTCCGTGTTCGTCACATGAAGAACGGTCTGGCTTACCATTTCGTTATTGGCGACGGACATGGTTCTGGAGACGGCCAGGTGGAGATCGGTCACCGCTGGACGGCACAGCTCAACGGAGGCCACGTCGCCAGCGACTACCTGAATGACATTGCGCTCGGAATCTGCCTCGTCGGTGATTTCAATCGTGACCGGCCCACCAAGGCCCAGATTGGGGCGCTCGAGGAACTCGTTGCCTACCTCAGGGATCGTGTCGGCAAATCCCAAGGCCGCAAGGCCATCGTCTACGCCCACAAGGAGATCAATCCCCGACCAACCGACTGCCCCGGGGAGCACTTCCCTTACAGCTGGCTTCATGCGACATTTGGAAATGCACACTAAGAACTCCATGAACATCGGCATCACTGGAGGAACGGGTTTTATTGGCCATGCGGTGCAAAAGGCCCTCCGATCCCAAGGGGACGATGTGACTCTCTTCAGCCGTCGGGAGGGAGAAGGACGACGCCTCTTCTCGCTCTCCCAGCCTCTTGATGTCTCCGGATGCAGTGGTCTCGTGCATCTTGCCGGCGAATCAATCCTCGGACTCTGGACCCAGGAAAAACGTCGGCGCATTCTCTCCAGTCGCGTCGAGGGAACCAGACGTCTGGTCGAGGGAATCGCCGCCGCAAAGGAGAGACCGCGTGTTCTTGTGAGCGCCTCGGCCATCGGTTTCTATGGAGACACAGGCGAGCGCATTGCAGATGAGGACTCTCCGGCAGGCACGGGATTCCTGGCCGAAGTCGCTCAGGCATGGGAAACCGAGGCAATGAAGGCTGAGCAATACGGGGTCCGCGTCGTGAGACTGCGGATTGGTTTTGTTCTGGGAAGAGACGGCGGAGCCATGAAACTGATCAAACCGGTCTTCCGAGCCGGCCTGGGTGGCACTCTCGGATCGGGACGCCAATGGATGTCGTGCATCGAGGTCGACGACCTGGCAGCGATGGTGCTCGAGTGCCTTCACAATGAATCCATCAGCGGACCGATGAATGCCGTGATGCCCGCCCCCGTCACCAATGCGGAATTCACCAAGGCAGCGGGTCGTGCCGCCCACCGACCGGCTCTCTTTCCAGCCCCGGCATTCGCCCTTCGCCTCATGCTCGGGGATCTCTCCCACTTGATGCTCGACAGTCAACGGATCCTTCCGAAGCGATTCGAGGGGCTTTCTTTTCCCTATCAATACCGGAATGTCAGCACCGCGATGACCGAGGTCTTCCGATAATCTTCGATCAGGAAGGGGGTATCTCTTCTTGCATGAAACTCCTCATGGAGTAACTTAGAATTTCTTATGTCGATCAAGCCAGTCTCCCTGACAGCCAAGATTATCCTCCAGCTTCTGGTATGGATTCCCCTCCTCGCGACCGTTTATGCCATTTACACCCTCTGGGGTCGCTTCATCACGATCAGTGACCTGATCATCCTGCTTGTCGGCTACACTCTCTGTGCTCTTGGAATCACTGTTGGTTACCACAGAATGCTGACCCACAAGGGTTTCGAGGCGCCCGATTGGATCCGCGCCTTCTTCCTGATCTGTGGCTCCATGGCTTTCCAAGGCCCTGCCCTGAATTGGGCCGCCACTCATATTCAGCATCACGCGAACTCTGATGATGATATGGATCCGCACAGCCCCGTGAAGAGTTTCTTCCATGGGCATGTTGGCTGGATTCTTGATGATTTCCGTCCGGATGTAGCCCGTTATGCAGGCCCCTTGCTCAAGGACAAGCTGGTGGTTTTCATTAGCAACACTTTCTTGCTCTGGGCATTCCTAAGCCTTCTGATTCCTTTCTTGATCGGATATGCTCTCGGTGGCTTGAGTGGCGGCGGCTACGCCCTTCTTTGGGGCGGTGCAGTCCGTATGTTCCTGAATCATCACGTCACCTGGGCCGTGAATTCCGTCTGCCACACCTACGGAGGTCGCGAGTTCGTGACAACAGACCAGAGTCGCAACAATTTCGTGATCGGGCTTCTCGCCATGGGTGAGGGATGGCACAACAACCATCATGCCTTCCCACGCTCTGCCAACCATGGCATGCACTGGTGGCAGATTGATCCCTCCGCCTATATTATTGGAGGCTTGGAAAAGCTCGGCATCATCAAGAAAGTCGTCCGCATTGCTCCCGAGCGCCTGGCCATCCGACGCATCAGTGCCGATGTCTCCGAGGAACGTGATGTCCTGCCAGGGGTTCATCTTCCCGGCGTGGTCATAGAGCATGGCACTGCCATGGCCGCAGCAGCTACGACGGTGGCAGAAGTCGTCTCCCACGCAGCCTCCCAGCAGCCTCCGCTCTAGGGGCTATCGGGCGTCATGACTTCATGACGCCTAGAAAGGTTTTCTGTTCGTGAAGCTGTAAGGAATCATGGCTCAGGGATTTTGGAGGCCGAAAAAAGTGCTCGAGCGACGTGAGGTCAGGATAGACGCCGAGCAGTCGGCACTGTCGCCGTGCCCAAAAACCACAAACTTGTGGGAAGTATACGGGGTGATGTTCCGCAACTCCCTCATTCGGGAAATGAACTTTCAGCTCAATTTCCTGCTTTGGATCCTGGTCGAGATCCTGTGGTTTATGGGACAGATCGTCTTCATCGAAGTGGTCTTCTCTTACGTCGGAGCAATCGGGGGATGGACGAAATGGGAGGTGGTCCTTCTCATCGGAACCCATCAGCTGATCGGCCAGCTCTTCCAAGCCTTCTTCTACATGAACCTGGCCAACCTTCCGGAACTCGTACGCACCGGAAAGATGGACTTCATGCTTTTGCTGCCAATCGACACGCAGTTCATGGTCTCGCTGAAGCAGTTTGGAATGGATAATGTAATCAATGCTTTCGTAGGGGCGGGGTTTGTCATCTTTGCCCTCTGGAAGATGGCGATTGTCCCCACGCTCGCCCAACTTCTGCTCTATGCCGTGGCGGTCTGCTGCGGGATCCTGATTCATTATTCCATCATGCTTGTCTTTGCCGCATCCAGCTTCTGGATGGTGCGCTCCCAAGGATTGATCTATGGCTACTACAGCCTCTTCAATATCGGTCGCTACCCCGACACGATCTACCGGGGGGCCTTCAAGCTTGTCTTCAGTTGGCTGATCCCAGTGATCATTGTGGCCAATATTCCCTCCCGCCTCCTTATCCATGCGGCGGAGAGTCCTTGGCCGATCATGCTGCAGTTGCTTGCGGCAACCCTCTTGATGGTGGGTGGGACACGCTTGATGTGGAACTCGGCACTTCGCCGTTATTCCAGTGCCAGCTCTTAATGGCTCCTGACTATCAAGGTCGTTAGACTCTAGCCTTTTAGAGAATTAGCGAGGAAACTCCAAGCCGATGACCACGTCACGATCTCAATCACCTCTCAACCACCATGCCCGCCATCATCGCAGGGCACTCTGGATCGCCTGGACGTCGCTGCTTCTTGCCGTTTTTGTCTACTGCGCAGGACTCGGGGGTGATCATCTGGCGACCAACGGGGATGAACTGCTTTATGCCCAGATTTCCAAGCTGACGGCGGCGACAGGAGAGTTGCTTCCCCTACAGTCGCTTGATGATCGGTTGCGCAACACCAAGCCCCCCTTTCTTTTCTGGCAAGGAATCCTCTCCACAAACTGGGGAGATCACTGGTCGCTCGCCCTCCTTCGCGCGCCGAATGTCCTCTACACGCTCCTGACGGCCGGAATCCTAATCCTGATCGGTTGGAAGCGCACGCGGAGCATCGCCCTAGGCCTCACGGCAGCGCTTCTTTTCCTCTGCTTCTTCAGTACCTACCGCTACGGGCGCGTCTTCCTCACCAGTGCCCCGGAAACCTTCTGGTTCTTTGCCCCGCTTGCCCTGCTCCTGCTCCATAGGGAGCCCCGACTCCCAAACGGAATCATCTGGCCATGGATCTGGGGTGGAATGATCGGCATCGGCTTGCTCTACAAATCGTTTGCCCTCGTGATTCCAGTCGCACTGACCATGGCGCTCTGGCAGTTACGGGCAAGGAGCTGGAACCTGCGTCCTTTCATGATCCAGGACTTCTGGCGCATTGCCATGATGGTGGTTGCCGCACTGATGCTCTTTAGCCTTTGGTTTTGGCTCGATCCGCATCCCATGCTCGTCCTGAAGGATTTCGTATTGAGAGAAAATGCCGGGAAATTTGATACAGGAGGCGAAAACTATTTCCTGAATCTGATCTGGGGAGAGTCAAGTATCTGGCGAATCGCTGTCTCCTATCCGCTAAACGCGGGATTGCTGGCTCTCCTAACAGTGGCCGTCGCATGGGATGCTTGGCAACGCCGTCATCGCCTCGGCCCATTGGAAGTCTTCCTCTGGATCTGGATGCTGGTGCTGGCCGCCTTCTTCTGCATTCCGAACCAGCGGGACGAACGCTACCTTCTGCCAGCAATGCCGGCACTCGCTCTTCTGATAGCGATCCGTCTGGGCCATCTTCCCCGCTGGATCTGCGCGGTGACGATTGCAGCATCGGGAATCATCCTCCTCGGTCTTTCAGGACTGGCTCTACTCCTTCAATATTCGGCCGGAATCCCCCTCTACTCTGTCTGGCTCCTGCTACCACTGGTGGGATCACTGGTTATTGTGGTACTGGGACTCTTCCAGAAGGAACTCACCCGCACGCTGATGCCAAGCTCCGTGTTGCTGGTATATCTCGGTTATTATCTCTTTCTGATTCCGTTGGATCACGGTCCGGGTCTCTTCAAGGGAGAGGGCATCGAGTCGGTGATTGGCAGCGAGGTCTCGGTTCCCGCCAACTTCAATGCACGCGAGGAGAGCTATGGATTTCTCCTGCCCGGCGCGATCGTAAAACCCTATAATCAGTGGATTTTACCCACGAAAACTCCCTTTATTGTCATCAGCCAGCCTCTAGATCAAAAGGCGCCTGACAGAGTGATCCTTGGGAAGCGCCTTACCATGATCGACCGCTTCAATGCTCAGGAAACTCGCGACATTCTGCTCGGCAACGTCACTCACCATCTCTTTCATTGGGACTGGCTGGTTCAGCAGAACTGAAGAGGGATCAGGGAACCGCTTCCGTGGTCATCGCGATGGTGACGCGACTCCCTTGGATTTTTTCCTCGATACTCTTCCTCAGTCGATCAACGGCCTGTTGAACCTCCGAAATTCTCTTTTCGGGATCAAACTCCAGAAAGATTTCCACGTAGACCTCGGCGCCCGATCTTCGTGACCGGATACCATGCAGTTCCTCGTAGTCGTTAAAATGACGCGCCAACTCGGCAAGGATCATGATCTGACGCTCCTCTTCCAGCGTGCGGTCGAGAAGGTCATACACGGAACTGGAAAAGATCCCGAGGGTCGCGGAGAGAATGGAAAGCGCAATCACGAGCGATGCGGCGGGATCGATATAGGAGGCCCACTTCTGCCCTGCAAAGGCCATGCTTAATCCCAGCGAAATCAGGATGAATACATTCCCCACAAAACGGGTCATGAACAGCCTGGTCTGTGAATCCATGAGTGGAGAGGGGACACGCGCGAAAGGCGTCGGTTTTTCAGATAGAGCGTTCCGTTGATTCCTGAGTAGATAATCTGCGCTCCGATACTTACCCAGAGACCAACTCCTTCAATATGCCCCGGGGTAATGATATTCCGGACGGCATTCGCCGTAATGATAAGGAACGAGAGAAGCATTACCAATGCCACAAAGAGGCTTGAGATATTCTCAAGTTTTCCGAGTCCATACTCATAGGTTTTGCCGCCCCCTCGATTGATCCTTCGAATTGCCACCCACGAGAGGGTAATCGCAATGAATTCGATACTCGTCTTCAGGAAATCCGCCAACAGCACGCTGGAATTTGAGAGCAGAAATGCCGTGGTGGTCAGACACACATCGACCAACCCAGCCACAAAGAGACCTCGAAGGGCCTTTTCCTTAGAGGATCCGCTCCCCTCAGCGAGTGTCGTCATGAACGGATTTTGAGAAGTGCTTCCTCAATGCTCTCGGCGATCTCAAGGAACTCCAGGAAATTACTTACCTCAAATACTTTGAGCACATGCTCACCCGGTGCACAAAAGATCATCCGGGCATTTCTTTTCTTCGTGCGCTTCATGAAGACCAAGATCAGACGCAAGCCCGCACTGCTGATATAGATCAATTCCTTAAGATTAATGATGATCGTTTCCCCCTTTTCTATCACCTCAATGATTTGGCTCTCGGCTTTGGGTGAGGTCACCGTGTCCAAGCGCCCTGCAAGATGGAGAATATGTAGCCCATCATTCTCATGAATGGAGATTTCTAGATCCGGATTCTTGCTCATGACTAATGCTATTCTTAATTCAATGCCTCTAAAACTCCAAGTGATTGCAACTACTTATCGATGATCGTTGGCGGCGTAATAAAAGATACACGCATCCCCCGAGTGATACGGCACTGTAGAGGGGATCAATCAGCGCATCCCAGAAATTGCCCGATTCCTGAAGATGCAGCAGGGAGCCGGCAAGGGGAAGGATCAGAATGATACCGAAGCGATTGCCGGCAAAGAGCAGCACACAGGCAATGACTGAGATGGCGAGTGGCAAAGCCGGCCCCCATCCCCATGTGTAGGGGTCAAGATGGGTCAACCCCAGTCCCATCGGGTAGAGTGCAAAGGCCGCAAGGGCTCCCACCACCCATGCCGCCCTCCAATCCTCTGCACGGAAGATCGATTTGCCGGAGAGGCGCTGCCAGAGCGCCACGCAAAGCAACCCAGTGAACGTGAAGCTGGGATTCATTTCAAGAGTCCGGCACCAGGCAATCAGATGCCAATAATTCGTTCCCCCTATCTCCACCTGAATACGTAGCAGGAAAAATGCCAGCAGCAGAGAGCCAATGACTCGTTTTCTCGATAGGTAAGGATTCCGCCCGAGTAACAGGAGCGATAATGCCAACCAGGGAGCGATGCCGGCATAGAGTTGATGAATGATTCCGGCGCTCATGGGTGAGGTGCTTTTCTTTCTATCTTGGAAAGCGAGTCGAATGTCTCTGCGATCCATGCGTCGTTGAATCTCGTCAAAGCGATCTCTTTTCCCCTCCGGGTGTAGGCGAGGTCGATGAATCCCTCGGGCGACCGACTTAAGAAAGGATAGGAAAACGTGCTTCCCGTCTCCTGCTCCAAGGTGACCAGCTTTTCCCAAGTCGCTCCCTGATCGTTACTGAGGGCAAGCGCGAAGGTATCCCTGCAAACCGCGGAGTCGTTGTAGGCGAGCAAAAGTCTTCCGTCGTTGAGTTTCAGCCCCGAAACTCCGGAATCTGGATTGGGGAGTTGCGTCGGAACGGGCTTGGACCAAACCCTTCCCCCGTCATCCGATCGACTAAGGAAGATTTTACGATGGTCTGTGTAATCCCTGAGGCAAACGAGCGCGCGCCTTGCATCAAGCGGCACAAGTGATGGTTGGAAGGTGGAACATCCCCCCGCAATACGAGACTTGCGATACTCCAGATGACCATGATTTTCCTTCAACCAAAGAAGCTCGGGAAATTTACCAAGAAACTCCTGATAGATCGGCACGCACCATCCACCTTCTGCGAGCGAAACAGCGCGATTTCTGACAAGTTCGCTGAGGTTGAAAAAGGGACTCAGTGTCAAACGTTCAACTGGTGACCAGGTAATGCCTCCATCCTTCGATACGCAGGTGTTCAGTTGACTCCCCGACCAGCGTCCCATGGAGATTGTCACGAAGAGCAAGCGCAGAGTACCGTCCAGATTGGCAAGAAGAAGTGCATTGCCGAGCGCCTTCACAGGGCGTCCAAGATCCACCTCGACCTTTTGACGATCCAAGATCACACGAGGGGTCGACCATCCAGAACCATCTTCACTTTCCGAGAAGTAGATCCTCACATCAGGGGCGCATTCGGCGCTTCCCCCGTACCAGACAGCCGCCTCCATACCGCCGCTCATGGTTGCCAAGGAGGCGACATGCACCATGGGAAGTCTTTGGCCTGGATTTACGATGGTTTTTTGGAAAATCGGAGACACCCGCCCGGATAACGCGGAAGCCGTCGTCATGGCAAAGTCTCCCGAGCAGGGAATGCCCGAATGACTCAGATACAGGGCAGCTGCCATCAACCAGACTGTGCCAATCAATAACCAGCGCAGGGGGAACGCCATGGTTAGGTGAGGCTAGAGTGGTTTAGCCACAGACTGCTCATCCTCTACCTTCACAAAATATCCCTCGCTATGGAGGCGTGTCTTTCCGTGATAGGTATAGGCATCACCCATCTCTTGGGGACTGATCAGGGAGAGGAACTTCCGGGTTCCTGATTCGTACAGGTAGTAATCCTGATTCAGGCGGGTCTGAAAACTGATCTGAAATCCCTCCACAAACTCATTCCAGCGGTGGAGTTCCCTCAGCTCATTGTACTCGCGCTCCAAATCCTTGAGTCGGCTCATGATCTTGTTCGAGAGGCTGTGATTTCGTGCCGTCTCGAACTTCAGGAGATCAGGCACCTCGATCTTGGGGCCTGCGATCTCCATCAAAAAACTCTGCTCATTGCGTCCCATGACCTCCTTTATCGTGCGATCCTTGCACGAAGACAAGAGCGGCGAGAGATTGACTCCCCCTCCTCCTCGGAGGACTTTAGCTGCATGAGAGTCATCTTGCTTGCAGTCCTTCTGTTCCTGGCCTCCTCAATCAATGCTCCCGCCAATCCTGTGAACTCTTTTCAGGAAGCCATGACCGCGACGGCGGCGATTCAGGGTCCCCCTCGGGGAAGTGCTGCAGAGCAAGCGGCCATCTCCCGTTTTGAAAAATTCCTTGGCCATCTGGATGAAAGTACAGCCCGTGACAATACCACCATGGTTTACGCACCAGATGCCTATCTCAACGACACCCTGAAGACCATCCATGGTGCCCCCGCCATTCGAGACTACTTTATCAAGACCGCCCAAGGACTCGACTCCATGACCGTGACTTTCGAGGATGTCGCCGTCTCGGGACATAATTACTACTTCCGCTGGACCATGGACACCCAGATGAAGCATCTGGCCAAGGGGCGGAATGTCCGAACGATCGGAGTCACACTGGTCCGCTTCGATCCGGAAGGACGGGTATTGATCCATCAGGATTTCTGGGATTCCGCTCAAGGAGTCTGGGATCATGTTCCGGTTCTTGGATCGGTGATCCGGTGGATTCAGTCGAAAATTTAAAGCGCCAGAAGGACTGAGGCTTGCCCTAAATAAGGCTTCATGAGAACTTTTGTGTAGAGACGCCGGCTTAGCTCAGTTGGTAGAGCACCTGATTTGTAATCAGGCGGTCGTCGGTTCGAATCCGACAGCCGGCTCCATCATCATTTGTTGATGGAGAGGGCACGGATGAGAACTTCAGTTCGACTGGCATGCCGCGATTAGCGGCATTTTTTATTCGTAAAACCATTTTCCAGAGCCCATCTGTCAGCTGGGATAATCCGATTGACTCGCTCGCTCCCGCTCGTCTCGCCCTATGGGCTGTGCCTTGCACAGTCTATCCGCCCCATTCCCATAGGCGCGTATTGCCGGCTCCATCATCATTTGTTGATGGAGAGGGCCGCACGTCCCTTACCAACTCCTCTCCTTGGTAGGCTGGGCTTTACCGATGGCCGCTGTCATGCTCCTAGATGCATCAAGGAGAAAACGGGACTCCTGATAGCCGGAGATGGCCTGAATCCGAGCAAGAATATCTTTCATGCTGGCAACGCTCTCCTTGGCAAGTTCCCCATAATTGACCTCCTTAACAGTGGTTGGGATAGGGCCCACGACAAAATTGGGATTTGTGGCCTTGTTAATCAGCGTCGTGACATCATAAAGCGTCTCAACCAACAGCGGATAATTGTAGTAATAGGGGATCTTCCTGATCGCGATGGAGATCTCCTTCAGCGAATCGATCCTTGAGGAGTCTTGAGTTACCCCTGGAGCCACATGAACTGTGCTATAAGCTTGGGCGCACACGGAGTGACTTCCGACGATGGACGCAAATGTCAGTAGATATAAAAAACTTTTCATCGATTCATTGGGATTCAGCTTCATCGTGAGGGAAGTCGGCCACATGTCAAAATTCTTTCCTCAGGCTTTCTGTTCAGGTGAAGCATGACCGAAGGCGCAGCAGGCAGATTCAACTCCTGAAGGATGCATTGGATAAGCCGTTTGATTATGGCGAGAACCTTGATTCAAACGGGATTGGGAGGATGCTTGATCCAGAACCTATGAGCACGACATCCCACAAATCAAACACCCGAACCCAGAGCGAGGCCGCCATGAAAAACAGGATTCATACCTCCCGCACCGATCGCGACCTGACTGGCGACGGATTAAGCAATCATCATAATGAGCCAGCGGCCATGAAGGCGAAAGCCAGAGCTGATCAGTCTAAAACCATCGCATCAGCAGCGAGTGCCAAACGTCCTTGATGGAGAAGACTAGCGCTTGAGATCAAAGGCTTCAGGAACCGAGCCCCGCAACGCAGATGTATTTCAGCGACACGTAGTCATTGATTCCGTGTCGGGATCCCTCCCTTCCGTAACCTGACTCCTTGATGCCACCGAATGGAGCGGCAGCATTCGAGATTATCCCGGTGTTGACCCCCACCATCCCACACTCGAGAGCCTCGGCCACACGCCAGACTCGAGCGAGATCCCGGCTGTAAAAGTAACCTGCAAGTCCGAACTCCGTGGCATTTGCCAAAGCAATGGCCTCATCTTCCGAGGCAAAGGTAAAAATCGGCGCAATCGGACCAAAGATCTCTTCTCTTGAGAGCGCCATGGCCGGAGTGCAGTCGGTTAGAATCGTCGGTTGAAAAAAGTTTCCCCTGAGCTCATGCCGCTTGCCTCCTGATCGTACCGATGCACCCATTGCGACGGCGTTCTCGACGAGACGCTCGAGATTCTGAACCGCGGCGGCATCAATCAGCGGCCCCTGGTTCACGCCAGATTCCGTTCCTGGGCCGACATGCAACCTTCCGACAGCTGCAACTAAAAGCTCCGTGAAGCGCTCGAAAACCTTCTCATGAACGAGAAGTCGGTTGGCACAGACGCATGTCTGACCGCTCCCTCGGAATTTTGAGATCATCACTCCCTCCACAGCCGCCTCGAGATCGGCATCCTCAAAGACTATGAAGGGTGCATTCCCTCCGAGCTCCATGGTAACACGCTTCACCGTTCCCGCACAGTCACGGATCAGTGATTTTCCCACCTCAGTCGATCCGGTGAAGCTAAGTTTCCGGACGACCGGACTTGCAGTGAGCGCGGAACCGACGATCGAGGCCTTCCCAGTAACCACGGAAAAGAGTCCCGGAGGCAGTCCGGCGCGGAGAGCCAACTCTGCAAGCGCAAGGGCCGAGAACGGTGTTTGCGAAGCAGGCTTAAGTAGAATCGCACACCCGGCCGCAAGCGCCGGGGCGACCTTGCGTGTCACCATAGCGGAGGGAAAATTCCACGGGGTGATCGCGGCGCAGACACCCACTGGTTCCTTGAGGACAAGAACCCTTCGATCCATCGAGGGGCTGGGGATAATCTCCCCCTCGATACGCATTGCCTCGGAGACAAACCACTCGATGAAGGAGGCCGCGTAGGCGATTTCCCCACGGGCTTCCGCCAGAGGCTTCCCCTGTTCGGCGGTGAGTATCGCAGCGAGGTCTTCGGCATGTTCAATGATCAGATCAAACCACCGATTCAGGATCCTTGAGCGCACAGCGGCTGGCTCCTTTTTCCAGAGCGCCATCGCCTGCTCCGCAATCGTGATGCCATGATGGACTTCCTCTGCGGATAGCGAAGGGACACTGCCCAGGATCTGACCGTCTGCGGGGTCATACACTTTGAGCACCATTCCACTCGCGGCCCCGCACCATTGCCCGGAGACATAGGCCTGAGATTTCAGGAGAGAAGGATCGTGGAGCTCGGGTTGCATCTCAACGAGTGATTACTCCGGCGTTTCTCCGTGCAAGTCTACCCCTCCGATAGCAGGAAAAAGGCCTAAGCCCTGATCACAATGTTCTTCTCGTCGAGCAGGATTACGGAGGGCTTATGACGGGAGGCCTCCTCCGGGGTGAGCCAGGCATATGACATGATCGTGAGTCGGTCGCCGATCTTGCCAAGATGAGCTGTGGCTCCGTTCAGCTCGATCACTCCAGATCCATGCGGACCATAGATCACGTATGTTTCGAAGCGCTCGCCGTTCCCCATGTTCCCGACCAGAATTTTCTCGTAGGGAAGGAGCCCTACTCGTTGAGCCAGGTCGGAGGCAATGGTGAGGCTTCCCTCATAATCAACGGAGGCGCCCGTGACTGCGGCGCGGTGGATCTTGGATTTGAGCAGGCAAATGGTCATCGAGCAGACTTCCTAACTAAGCTGTAGCGGGCTGTCCCGCCAGTTTTTTTAGAACGCGGGATCAGACCGCCAGAGGTTCATGTGTGCACTCGGGAGCGCAAGGCTCTTCTTTGACCTCGATCCCTTTCGTGGCACTGCAAACGGCCAACGTCTTGATCAACTCCCCGGTGGACGAGAATTTAAGCAGCTTGATCGTACCATCACTCTCCTCGACAAGTGCGGTGAGGCTCTCGACCCAGTCTCCGGTATTGTAGTAATCGAGGTTCTTGATCCTGCGCATAGCGGCCGTATGGATGTGACCACAGATAATTCCTTCGGCTTGCGCATCGGAAGCAAAGTGCACCATCGACTCCTCAAAACCACCGATGAAGTTCACGACATTCTTCACGCTGCTCTTCACATAGGCACTCAGCGACCAATGACCGTGACCGACCAGCTTTCTGAAAAAATTGACAGGGCCATTGAGCTGCAGAAGCAGGGTGTAACCGATATCGCCAACATGAGCGAGCCATCCGAGGTTCTGGACGACGTTGTCGAGCTCATGTCCGTGGGCCACGAGCAACTTCCGCCCATCGACCGTCGTGTGAAAGGCACGCGACTGAATGTGGACATTGGCATAATCACCGGTGAAATCGGTGATCCTTTCATCATGATTGCCCGGAATGTAGATAATCTGGGATCCTTTGCGCCCTTTGCGGAGGATTTTCTGGATCACGTCGCTGTGCTCTTGGGTCCAGTAGACCCCTCGCTTCATCGCCCAGATGTCGATCAGGTCACCGACGACATAAAGCGTGTCGCACTCAAATGTTCGGAGAAATCCCAGCAAGGCCGTTGCTTGGGACCCACGGGTTCCCAGATGAACATCGGAGATCCAAACGCTCCTGTAGTGGATGAGGTCTTCTTCGGGCACAAGATGTTGTGTAGAAGCTCCTCGCAAATTCTCCAAGGGACACTATGTCACAATTTCGCCACACTTGGCGGGCATTGCTGATTGCGCCTGATTCATGGCAAGATTCTCCCATGTCGGCTCCAGAGTTACCTGCTTTCCCATTCTCGCATGAGACTCTCTGGTACTGCGTCAAAACCAGACCCAAGCAGGAAGGCGTGGCGACACGACTCCTCCGCAGGGAACTGGGGCTTGAGGTCTTCTGTCCGAAGATCCGCTTCAAACGCGCCCGGAGCACAGGAGTTGCCTGGGTAAACGAAGCGATGTTTCCGGGTTACATCTTCGTCCGCTTTGTCTATCCGGAGCTGTACCGTCGCATCGCTGCCACCAGTGGCGTTGCCAGGACACTCTCCTTCGGTGGCAGACCCGCAGTACTAAACGACTCGATCATCACCGACCTGAGGCGCCATGTGGCCGACGAAGAAACCATCGAGATCACCTGTGAAATCAAGGAAGGAGAGGAGATCAAGGTGATCGAGGGACCATTCCTCGGAATCCGGGCACTCGTCACACGAGTTCTGCCCTCGAGGGAGCGCGTCGCGATTCTGCTGAACCTTCTTGGGCAGGTACGGGAAATCGAAGTTTCAGCAGGAGCCGTCTTGCCGGATATCCGTCACCCCCTCGCAGACTTGGGAGGATAGAACACAAGAAATCTTGCATTCCATCCCCAGTGCCGATGCCCCATCACGATCACCTAATTCTCCGTCGATCTCGACAGACAGCCCCCAATCCAAGCATCTTTTCCTGATGAAAATTCTCGTAATCGGATCTGGAGGACGTGAGCACGCCCTTCTCTGGAAGCTGGCGCAGAGCCCTCGTGTGACTCAGCTACTCTGCGCACCGGGGAATGCCGGAACGGCCCTGCTTGCAACAAATCATCCAGTTGCCTCAAACGATCTTCCGGGCCTGCTTGCCCTGGCCAAGTCAGAGCAGGTCGACCTCACGCTTGTCGGTCCCGACGATCCACTGGCCGCCGGGATTGTCGATCTTTTCCAAAAAGAAGGTCTTCGGGTCTTCGGGCCCGTTGCGGCCGCCGCCAGACTTGAATCCTCGAAGTCGTTTGCCAAGGGATTCATGCTTCGCCACGGAATTCCAACGGCAGGATCCGCCACCTTCTCGGACCCGGAGGCTGCATTGGTTCATTGCCGCGCATCGGCATACCCACTGGTCGTGAAGGCCGATGGTCTTGCCCTCGGCAAAGGTGTGGTGATCGCGCAGTCTCTTGCGGAAGCCGAGGCCGCGATCCATGAGATCATGATCGAGAAGGTCTTTGGCGACGCAGGGAACACCGTGGTCATCGAGGAGTTCCTCACCGGTCCCGAGTGCTCGCTCCACGCTCTGATCGACGGCGAAAACTATCTGCTCTTCCCCGATGCGAAGGATCACAAGCGCGCCCTTGAAGGCGATCAGGGGCTCAATACCGGTGGCATGGGAACAATCAGTCCTTCCCGCGAGGTTGATCTCGAGATGAGGAGGCGGCTGAAAGTGGAGGTGCTTGAACCCTTCGTCAAAGGGCTCGTGGCCGACGGCCTGACCTTCCGGGGTATGCTCTTTCCGGGACTGATGATGTCTCCCGAGGGGCCGAAGGTGCTCGAGTTCAACTGCCGCTTCGGTGATCCCGAGACGCAGTCCCTCATGCGTCGACTCAAGAGTGATCTGCTTGATCTGATCGACGCTACGATCGACGGAAAGCTTGCCGCGGCAAAACCAGTCTGGGATGCCCGGGCAGCAGTCTGCATCGTCCTGGCCTCCGGCGGCTATCCTGGGCCGATTGAAAAGGGAAAGGTGATTAGCGGCATCGAAGAGGCATCCAGCGATCCCGACGTCGTGGTCTTCCATGCAGGCACCGCCTTGAAAGATGGTCACGTTGTCACAAGTGGAGGACGTGTCCTAGGCGTCACAGCACTTGGAAGCACCCTTGAAGAGGCCCGAGCGAAAGCCTACTCGGCGGCTGACAAGATCATCTTCGAGGGAAAGCAGCTCCGCCGCGATATCGGGGTATAAACCCGGATTAGGCGATAGCGTGCTGGCAACAGGTTTGGGTGCTTCACCTGGTTGGTGATCTCAGGGATCGTTAAATTTGTTACAGCGTTAAAAGGGTTAAAAAGGACTGAATCCTATCATCATGAATCGGGTATGCCCCCCTGTTATGCCATTTGTCTGGCGATTCTCCCGGATCAGCCATCCGAACTAGCTCGGACTGCCTGCGACATGACTAAGATGGTGTCCCGCGCACCTTATGTTTATCTTGCGACCACCTGCGTTCGATAGTCCGATGCACCCTCATCTCCACGTTGTAACGCTTCAACCTTTCTAACAATTTTAACTCCTCCGCATCCCGGTTGGATGGTTGCTAATGCAAATTTTGAGTTAAAATGAACTTCTTGAATCCATAACGGGATCAGCTCTCGTTCCCTATGTATCCCGCAAAGACGCAGGGATACTAGGGATCATTTTATAGGATGCGGCGTTAGGGAAGCGCTGGTGGGATGCATACCCCGTCCAATACAGTGATTACAACACCTCCGGCTCTCCGCTTCTCCCCGTCTCCGCGCGAAATAATGCGGCATGTACCGTGTTGGAAAAAACACCTGGGAGACATCTGGAAACGAACAAAGCTCCCAAGAGATGTCCTCTGGGAGCTTTGTGTGAGAAAGTGCCAAATCAATTCGGCCTGTTGCCCTAGCCAGGGGCTATGTTCGTGGCCTAGATCTACTAGGACTTATAACGCAGGCGCTTCTTGTGGCGGTTCAGCTTCATGCGCTTGCGGCGCTTGTGCTTTGCGATCTTGGCTTTGCGTTTCTTTTTGATTGATCCCATCGGGCTGTGTTCGGTTCTGGACTACTTGCGTAGATTGGTATGTCTGAGTTGTCTTAGTAGACGACTTTATTCAGAGGGTATTCGATGATGCCTTCGGCACCGAGTGACTTCAGTTGCGGTATGATCTCCCGGACGATTTTTTCGTCGATGACCGTCTCCACAGCCACCCAGTCGTTTTGGGCCAGAGGCGAAACTGTAGGATTGCGCAGAGCAGGTAATGCGTCGAGGAGATTCTGCAACTTTGTGCTGGGCAGGTTCATTTTGAGACCGACCTTGTCACGGGCCGTGAGGGCTCCGACGAGAAGGAGTGCGATCTTTTCCATTTTCTCCCGCTTCCATTTGTCCGCAAAGGCTGATTTCCCAGCCACGAAGACCGGATAGGACTCAATGATTGTCTCGAGGATCCGAAGCTTGTTGGCACGCAGCGAGGAACCGGTCTCGGTAATATCGACGATCGCATCGACTAGGTCAGGAACCTTCACCTCGGTGGCACCCCACGAGAATTCCAGCTCCGCATTCACGCCATGACTCTCAAAGTAGCGACGGGTGAGACCGACCGCCTCGGTCGCAATGCGCTTGCCCTCCAGATCCTTCACGGACTGATACGGGGAATCCTCGGGAACGGCGATCACCCAGCGGGTGGGATTGGCCGTGGCCTTGCTGTAGGGAAGCTCGGCGAGCACCTCAACGTCGGAACCGTTCTCCTCGACCCAGTCACGACCCGTGATCCCGCAATCCAGGAATCCCCCCTCGACATAGCGGCTGATCTCCTGCGCACGCAGCATACGAAGGCGCAGTTCGGGATCATCCACCAGGGGACGATACGATCTACTTGTTCCAGAGATGGAAAAACCGGCCCGTTTGAAGAGCGCGAGAGTCGCTTCCATGAGGCTGCCGGAAGGAAGGCCAAAAGTGAGAATAGGATCCGCCATAGAGATTGGGGGTAGGAATATAGGCCTTTCCCCTTGGTATTGGGAAGCGCCGAATCAGATGGCATCCTCCCGAGCCTCTTTTATGCTGTCATCTGACGCCCTTTCCCAGCAACACGCATCAGCGACACTCATCCTCCCGTGGCCATCACCTCTTCCCGATTATGAATGTTGCGGCTCTTCTGGTTCGCCGGAGGCTCTCTGGTTGGGCGCGTGTAATTTTTATCGTCGCCTTTGCAGTGACCCTGCTGATCCGCCTCGCATACTGCACTCAGGCACCTGATGACTCCTCCGATCTCTATCGGCACCTCGGGTTCAGCTCCCATTTCTGGGAAAACCCCAGCGCCTTCTACTGGTTGAGACCCTGGCAATTCCCCCATGAGTTCTGGTCTCAGTTCTGGACAGAAGTGGGGTACATCTATCCCCCGCTGGCCTTGCTCTTCTTTGCGATTTTCGGAGGGCTTGGAGTGGGTCTCTTTTGGGTAAAGTTTTCACTCACCCTATTTGATCTTGGATCGGCCTATCTGATCGGGAGAGCAACCTCCTGGTGGGCAGGACTCCTTGTCTTTTCAGCACCGGTTACCATTTGGTATACCTCCCATGAGGGACAGTACGAAAGCATGGTGACCTTCTTCGTGGTCCTAGCCGTGCTTTCAGCGCGGAACAGTCGCTGGATCTGGACCGGCGCTTCCTTCATGCTGGCGCTTCAGACCAAGCAGCTAGCGCTGCTGATTGCCCCCTACCTTCTCTACGAGATTTTTCTCAGACGTCACCTGCAGCCACGCAAGGCGGTCTTTGGTTTTCTTGGAGGCTTCGTCGGGGCATTCCTCCCCTTCATTCCCTTTTATCTCTGGAGACATGATCTCTGGCTCCTTCCCCTTCAGAATCAGGAAAACCTGCTCAATCCGTTCTACTGGCCCTTGTTCTGGAAGAAAGGCGTGCTCGATCACTTTGAGGATGTCTCCAGGCTTCGCCTTGTCTGGAACGAAGTGGTCACCACCATGCCGCTCATCATTCTCAGCCTCTTTCTCACAAGAGGTTCATTTTTACGCCGGGTACCCCAAGCCCTGCCGAGCATCGCCTTCTGGCTGATGATCAAGAGTATGGCCTGGGTGATGAACTGGTACGTGATCCTGATTCCAGGTCTCACCCTCGCTCTTTGGCGTCACCGGCGCTGGATGGTGGTGCTCTTGATCTTCTACTGGTTGCAATGCGGCCAGCAGGTGGCCAGCTACGTGGGCGATGATGATCAGGAGTCGGATAATACCATCATCCGCTTTCAAGAGAGCATCTGGCGCCGTGACTACCGAGCCGTCGAATCAACCGACTGGACCAAAGCAGAAGAGGAGTAACTGAACGTCGTGATCCCAGGGGAGACCGTCAGGGCTGCTCCCAGGCTTTATCCGTCGCAGCCACACTGGATTCACCTTCAGCGTCCATTTCGGATTCCACTTTCGCCTTGCGAGCCTGCCGGAAGCGCATGATGGAAAGTATCGCTAGGTAGGAGACCACGGATATGGGGATGGCGATGACAACCCCTCCCAGCGCAGTGGGAAGACCGATATCGATAAAACTGTCCCACTGAAAAATCTCTGAGAGTTTGAAATCACTCCGCGAGAGCTTGGGAGCAAATTGATGGGGATGACTCAAGAGCCAGAATCCGATCTGGAACTGCCACCGAAGTATCAGGGGCCAGACAGGCAGGAGCAGATCATGGACGGAAACCCCGATCACCGAGGCCACTATGCTGCACCGAGTGATCCAAGAGACCCCCATGGCACTGAGTGTCTTGAGTCCGAAAATGGGAAGGAAGCCAAAGAAGACGCCGATCGCCGTTCCGCCAGCCACCGAGTGGGGGGCATCCTTGGCGTCGAGGAGTTCGTGAAACTTCCGAACAGTCTCCTTGATATAGTTACCGATCATGCTGGGAGCAGATGGGGTGAGGGTGCTAGCGCCTGCGTGCGGCACCTTTTTTGCCAAGCAGACGATCCGGATTCAGCGCCTGCAAAGCGGGGGGAATGAAAAGACCGTCTTTACGGATGAGCTTGCCGTCGAACCAGACCTCACCACCACCATAGTCCTTGCGCTGAATGCAGACCATGTCCCAATGGATGGCGCTCTTGTTGCCATTGCCGGCAACTTCATAGGCCTGGCCCGGTGTGAAATGGAATGATCCGGCGATCTTCTCGTCGAAGAGAATATCGCGCATCGGATGGAGAATGTGGGGGTTGAATCCCAGCGAAAACTCGCCGATGAATCGAGCTCCGGCATCCGTGTCGAGAATCTCGTTCAGCGCCTTTGTATGGTTGGCGGTTGCCTTGATGACCTTTCCCTTGGAGAACTCCAGGTGAACCTGATCAAAAGCGATGCCACGGTTGAGTGTCGGGGCATTGAAGGTCACATATCCTTCCACCGAATCCTTGATCGGGCAGGAGAAGACCTCACCGTCGGGGATGTTGTGCTCGCCGCCACAGATCACCGAACCGATCCCCTTGATGCTGAAGCGCAGATCCGTGCCAGGGCCCGTGATTTCGACACGGTCGGTCTTGTCCATAAGGGCCTTGAGCGCCTTCATTCCTGGGATCATGGCCGCGTAGTCGAGCGTGCAGACGCGGAAGAAAAACTCAGCAAAGGCTTCCGTGCTCATCTGGGCCTGCTGCGCCATCGAGGGAGTCGGCCAGCGGAGAACCACCCATCGGGTCTTGTTGATACGGTAGTCGAGGGCTGGGCGGAGCTTGGCGGAGAGCAGGGCCATCTGTGATTGAGGCACATCCGCCATCTCAGAGATGTTCTGGGAACCGCGCACGGCAATATAGGCCTGCATCTTCTTGAGACGGGCCAGATCAATCACTGCCATCGTCTCGGCCTGGGGCCCCGTAACCCCCAGCGCCAACTCACGGCTGATGCGACCCGAATGCATCACGACATACGGTTCTGCCTTGGCGGCACGCGCCGCGCGAATCAGGGCGAGCACGAACTCCTCGGGTGTGTCTGCGACATCAATCAGAACACGCTCACCGGCCTTCAGCTTCGTGGAATGCGCGGTGAGAACTCGGGCTAGGGTATCGTAGCGGGGATCGGACATGCGAGTAGGGTTATAGGCTGAAGATTGGTTGACTGTTAGGTTCTGAGGCAAATCCAAATAAATGCAATCATCAGGGGTTGGCGGTCAACTTCAGCTTGGAGAGATATTTTGACGGATCTTTTTTGAACCGGTCCACGCACATTTCACAGCAGAAGCGCACCTCGGTTCCCTGAAAATTGAGCACCACAGGTTGGCCCATTGAGCCGAGTTTTTCTCCGGAGACCACGCAAGTGGAAAGGGGATAAGAAGGTGAAGCGGGCGCACTCAACGATTGTTGAGGTTGTTTTGCAGCAATTGGACGTTGGGAAAATCCGCTGAGTGCGGCCACAATAAAGCTCGCACCGACGAGCGCCAGAGCGGTCGGGATGATGGGGATTTTCATGAACGCTACTCTAATCGCAGTTTTTCATGGTGGCTAGGGTTCTTGGGTGCCTTTGAAAATAACTGTATTTTTCCTTAATTCATCTTGG